>NZ_JBGVHV010000162.1:0-8755 GCF_045122575.1 Anaerotignum sp.
GATGAACTGACGCAGGGGCAGATTTTCGATCATGATGGGCTGTTTGTAATCCTTCTGCAGTTCTGTCAGAAAGGCTTCGGCTGTCTGTTTCTGTTCTTCGTTCAGAGAATAAATGCCTGTGCGGTACTGGATGCCCACATCCATGCCCTGTCTGCCCAGAGAAGTAGGGTCGATGGTGTAGCAGTATTCCTTCAGAATTTCGGTCAGAGAAATTCGGTCTGCGTCGAAGATCACTTCCACCGTTTCTGCATGACCGCTGTGGCTGCATACTTCTTCATAGGTCACATGGTCGCGCAGGGGCGGATTCCACAGGGGCTTTTCGCCCAAGGCATAGCCCACCTTCGTTTCCAGCACACCTTCAATGGTTTTCATATAATGCTCCGTGCCCCAGAAACAGCCGCCTGCCAGATAAATGGTTTCTTTTTTCATAGGATGGTTTTTCACTCCTTATTGTAATAATGAGCCAGAGGGCCGCCTGCCAGATTTCGCTGTGTTCGTCCGATGGTGGCTTCATAAGGAACATCATACATATCTGTTCTTCTGTGTTTCAGGAGAGGTAACTGCTGTCTTACTGTTTCCACTCTTTCCATATCCCATTCCACAGTCAGGATGCCTTCGGTTTCATCCATCTGACCTAAAATCGCACCCCAAGGATCGGTGGAGATGGAATGCCCCCATGCGGTATAGGAGGATTCCATGTCCCTTGCGGGGGCGCAGCCCACCATGAATACCTGATTATCCAAGGCACGCATGCGGAAGGACATTTCCCAGTGGGCGGGGCCTGTGGTCATGTTGAAAGCAGCAGGTACGAAAATGGCATTTACCCCTTCGATCGCCAGCAGACGGGACAGTTCGGGAAAACGGATATCGTAGCAGATAATGAGCCCCATCTTGCCCCAAGGGGTAGGGAAGGTGGTCACGTCTTTCCCTGCAGTGAAGGTGTCGCTTTCCATGAAGTACTGACCGCCGGGCACATTGATGTCAAAGAGGTGAGTTTTTCTGTGTTTGGCGATGCATTCGCCCTTGTCATTGTAAACGAAGGAGGCGTTGTAAATTTTTCCATCAGAAGAAAGGGGGACGGAGCCTGCTACGATATACAGACCCATTTCCTTCGCCATTTCTGCGATTCCTGTCAGGAAAGGGGAGTTGTAGGGCATGGCGTATTTTACAAAGGCGCTGTTTTCATAGGGGCAGCAGCACATTTCGGGCAGGACGGCGATGTCTGCACCTTCGGCTTTTGCCTCTTTCAGCATTTCTCTGATTTTAACGATATTTTCTTCTGGTGTTTCCAGCGTTTTCATCTGCAATAAGGATACTTTCATTGTTTCAAACCTCCTTAGTTCCATTTTTTTCAGTATAGCATATTTTCAGAAAAAAAAGAAAACTTCTGCACTGCGGCAAAAGTTTTCTTGTGATTTTGATATTCATTTCGCAAAAGCGAATGCTTTTGCAATTCGGGTTCCAAGGGTAAGAGCACCGCAAAGATTATGCGGCGGCGAAGCCGTCTTCCGAAGGAAGATGCTTTGACTAGATTCCCTTGGTGGGGTTTGGGGCAAAGCCCCAAGAAAGATTACCAGCCAAACATGGATTTGTAGCCCATTACGAATACATACAGGATGATCAGAGGCAGGATGTATTTGATATACAGTCTGATGGCGTTGGGGAATTTCACACCGTTACCTGTGTTTGCTTCGCCCATGAATTTATCCCAGCCCCAGCCCATTTTCCAAGAACAGAAGATAACGTAGATCATGGAGCCCAGAGGCAGGATGTTGTTGGATACGATGAAGTCTTCCAGATCCAGTACGCCGGAACCAGCACCCAGAGGCTGGAAGTCAGCCAGTACGTTGTAACCCAGTGCACAAGGCAGACACAGGATCAGCATCAGAACGATATGGATGGATACGATTTTTTTCTTAGGCATATCTGTCAAGTCTTCCCAGAAAGCGATCAGGTTTTGGAATACCGCGATTACTGTGGAGAATGCCGCGAAGCACATGAACAGGAAGAACAGTGTGCCCCACAGACGACCGCCGGGCATTGCGTTGAATACGTTGGGCAGTGTGACGAAGATCAGACCGGGGCCTGCGCCGGGGTCAACACCGTAGGCAAAGCATGCAGGGAAGATGATCAGACCAGCCATCAGCGCTACGGATGTATCCAGAACGGTGATGGAGATGGCTTCACCGCACAGGGCACGGCTGCGGTCAATGTAAGAACCGAAGATGGCCATGGCACCCATACCGATACTCAGTGTGAAGAATGCCTGGCTCATTGCGGCAAACAGTACAGTGGACAGACCGTGTTCTTTGATGGCACCAAAGTTAGGTGTCAGGTAGAATTTCAGACCTTCTTCGCCGCCGGGCAGGAAGATGGAACGAACTGCCAGAACGATCATCAGAACAATCAGTGCCAGCATCATCACTTTTGTGATTTTTTCAACACCATCCTGCAGACCTTTTGCAACGATAAGCATACAGGAAATGACAACGAATGCCATAAAGCCGATATTGATGGAAGGGCTGCCCAGTGTGTTGTTGAAAGCAGCGCCGATCGCGTCAGCATCCAGACCTGTGAAACCGCCTGCTGCCATTTTTACAAAATAATAAACCATCCATCCTGCAACTGTTGTGTAGAACATCATCAAGAGGTAGTTGCCTGCCATGGCAGGATATTTGAACAGATGCCACTTCTGTCCTTTCTTTTCCAGCATATCCATGGACATGGCTACACTGCGCTGGCTGGCACGGCCAACTGCCAGTTCGGCTGTCAGTGCGGGGATACCCAGAATCAGCAGGAACATGAAGTAGATCAGTACAAAAGCACCGCCGCCGTACTGACCGGTGATGTAAGGGAATTTCCATACATTACCCAAACCGATGGCACAGCCTGCAGAAATCAGGATGAACCCCAGTCGGGAACCAAATTTTTCTCTTTGTTTTTCCATAATAAAAAATACCTCCTCTTAATTTGTCTGGCAAATTGTATTTATTTTTATACGATGTCGGACAAGTCTTTTTGATTATAAAGGAGTTTTAATAGAAATACAATATAAAATCGAAAATTTCGATGGTATCTATTAAAATTCCTGTTATGTCGATAAAAAGGGGAAAATGGTGGTATTTTCTTATGGTTGGATGTATACTCAGAAATACAGGAAGAAGAAGGAGGGATTCTCGATGAAATTCGATTTTACATCTTTATTGAAAAGCGAAATCAAGCCTGCCCTGGGCGTAACGGAAGTAGGGGCCATTGCGCTGGCGGCGGCAAGGGCTTATGATGCCGTGGGCGGCACATTGCTCCATATTCAGATGGTGATGAACGGCGGCATGTATAAAAATGCCTTTTCCTGCGCGATCCCCGGTACGGAAGAACTGGGCTGTGAAATGGCGGCGGCGTTGGGGGCTTTGGGCGGCGACTGGAAACTGGGTCTGGAAGTGCTGAAAAACATCAATGCAGACCATGTGGCACAGGCAAAAGCGCTTTCTATCCCCATTGAAATTGAAGTGGATGAAACAAAGGACAGCATTTATATCTTTGCGGAAGTAACTACCACAAAGGGCGTAGGTCTGTGCCGCATTGAAGATTTCCATGCCAATATCGTTTATGTGGCAAAGGATGACGAAGTGCTGTTTGAAGGCGAAAAAACGGAAGTGACAGCAGCAAAAGGAGATATCATCGACTTTGAAGCAGTGACGGTGGCAGATATGGTGGACTATGCGAAAAATGTGCCCATGGAAGAACTGGACTGCATCAAGGGTATGATCGAAATGAACTGCCAGCTTTCCGCGGAAGGGGAAAAAGGTGTTGGTCTGGGCATCTGGAAAACCCTGTCTGCTTTCCAGAATAAAGGCGCTTTGGGCAACGACATGATCTATGCGGCCCAGAAACTGACATGCTCTGCTATGGATGCCCGTCTGGCTGGGCTGCCCTTTGCGGCGATGAGTATCGTTGGCAGCGGTTCCCATGGTATTTTGTGTTCCATGCCCGTTGTTTCTTATGGTAGATATATGGAAAAATCCGAAGAAGAGATCATCCGTGCGGTGGCACTGAGCGGTCTGATCACCATTTACAGCAAGCATTATACAGGCAGACTGTCTGCGCTTTGCGGCTGTGTACTGGGCGGCGGCAGCGGCGCGGCTTCCGGCATCGTTTATCTGATGGGCGGCGGCGCGAAGGAAGTTTCCGCGGCGATGGATCACATGGCGGCGAACCTGACAGGCATGATCTGTGACGGCGGCAGCACAGGCTGTGCCCTGAAGGCGTCTGCAGGGGTTTATTCTGCGTATCTGTCTGCGATGCTGGCGATGGAAGGTGTGGAAATCCCTCATAACTTTGGCGTGATCGGTTCTTCTGCGGAACAGACAGAAAAGAATCTGGGCAGAATTTCCGACGAAGGCATGGCGCCCATGGATACAACTATCATCGATGTCATGAAAAAAGGACGTTAAACCGTGAGGTTCCACCTCACACTCCGCAAGGGGGATAATCCCCCTTGACCCCTATACCGCAAACGCATATCTATACGTTTGCAAGTGAGGGTCCAGGGAAATCATTTCCCTGGCGGGGGTGTAGGGGGCAGCGCCACCTACGAAGAAAAAATAAAATTTTTTATTGACAGGTGTGTTTTTTTGTGGTAATATACATCTTGTCGCTAAGACATGCCCAGATAGCTCAGTTGGTAGAGCAGTGGACTGAAAATCCACGTGTCACTGGTTCGATTCCGGTTCTGGGCACTTTTTTTATGCCCAAAAACAGCAGAAAGTGGCTATGGCGCGTTGGATGCTTGCATACAAAAGCGCATAGACATTTGATGCGTACAACACATGAGCAAAGAAGGCGGCAGCCGATTTGCGAATGCTGTCGGTGATTGCGAGAGCGCGAAGCGTGGAGCAATCGGTTTTTGGTTATCGATTGTGGCAGAAGGCGACAGCCGATTTGCGAATGCTGTCACGATTGCGGGGGTGCGGATGCACAGAGTAATCGGTTTTTGGAAAAAATAAGAAAATTGGTGGATGGAAGCAGTTGGTTCTTGCTTTCATCCTTTTTTCTTGTTATCCTAAAAGATAGTGATTTATATTTTTGACAGAAAGGCGGTGCGGAAATGAAAAAAACAGACCTGATTCTGGCTTTGGCTGCCATCCTTGCGGCGGCAGGCATCTGGCTCTTCTATTCCGCAGGTGCAGACAAAGGGCTGACCGCCGTGGTAACGGTAGACGGCGAAGTGAAAGCAGAAATGCCTCTGGAAGAAAACGGCGATGTGCGGATCGAAACAGAGGCGGGATATAATATCGTGCATACAGAAAACGGACAGGCTTTCGTTACAGAAGCGGACTGTCGTGACCAGATCTGTGTGGATCATAAAAAGATCGAAAAAGTGGGCGAGACCATCGTTTGTCTGCCCCACAAGATGGTAGTGGAGATCATTGGCGAAGGCGAAGCGGAAGTGGATATGGTGGTGGGCTAAATGGACTATAAGAAAATTCCATATTACGGCCTGTTTGCCGCCCTTGCCATTCTGATGGGCTATGTGGAAATGATGATCCCCGTGCCGATCCCCATTCCCGGGGTAAAGCTGGGGCTGGCCAATGTCATTATCATCATTATGATGTATTTCATGGATACGAAAAGTGCCTTTTTCGTTTCCCTTGTCCGCGTGTTCCTGTCGGGGCTCCTGTTTGCGGGCTTTGCGGGGCTGCTCTATAGCCTTGCGGGGGCTATGCTCAGCTTTCTGGTGATGGCTCTGCTGAAGAAAACAGGCAAATTCAGCATTATCGGTGTTTCCCTTGCCGGCGGCGTTTTCCATAACGTAGGTCAGGTGACGGTGGCGGCACTGGTGGTGGAAAATGTGAAAATGGCCTATTATCTGCCCTTCCTGCTGGTCAGCGGCGTGGTGACGGGCATCCTCATCGGCATCGTGGCAAAAACGGCGCTGGGCTATTTGAAAAGATAAAAAAGACTTCCGAAAGGAAGTCTTTTTTGCTTTGTAATGATTCAGAAGCGTTCCGGATGCTGCCCCGACCAGCCGGTTTCGGGCATGGTGGTCAGGCGGTAAACATCCTCCATGGACAGGTCAAAATCAAAAATATCCAGATTCTGCTTCATTCGTTCGGGGGAAGAGGACTTGGGCAGGGGCAGAACATTGCTCTGCAGGCAGAAGCGCAGGCAGATCTGCGCCGGTGTCTTGCCGTATTTCTGCGCCAGTTCCAAAAGCAGGGGGGCTTCAAACATTCTGGTGCGGCCCAGAGGGCTCCAGCCTTCCACCTGAATGCCCTGATTCAGACAAAACTGAAGCGCAGCAGGCTGGGCATAGCCGGGATGGAATTCCAGCTGATTTACCATGGGGCGGGTGTTGCAGTCCTTTAAAATATGCAGCAGATGGTGGGGCAGGTGGTTGCTGACGCCGATGGCGGAAACAGCTCCTTCGTCATACAGTCGTTCCATGGCCTTCCACGTTTCCGTCAGCACAGGTTTCCAGTCGGCATCGGGGGCGGACTGGGGCCAGTGGACAAGGAACATATCCAGGTACTGCACGCCCAGATCATTCAGGGATGCTTCAAAGCTGCGCAGGGTATTGTCGTAGCCCAGATCGGTTTTCCATACTTTTGAGGTCAGGAACAGTTCCCGTCGACTCAGACCGCAGTTTTTGATGGCGTTGCCGATCATTTTTTCGTTTTCATATCTTCTGGCCGTATCCAGATGGCGATAGCCCGCATCCAGCGCGTCCAGAATGATTTTTTCCTCTGTTACTTTATAGGTGCCGTAGCCCAGAAAGGGCAGTTCCACACCGTTTTCCAGAATAAATCCCTTTGTACCGATCATCTTTCATTCCTCCTTAAATCAATCCCTTTGCCTGTAAGAGAGAAAGGGCTTTTTCTGTCAGGGTTTCTTTTGTATTTTTTTTCGGTGCCTGCAGCACCATGTCCAGCAGTTCTGCCAGAATTTCCCCCAGAACTTTGCCGTGGGGGGCACCCATGGCCATCAGGTCTTTGCCGGAGAGTGCCATGGTTTTCAGGGTCAGGCAGTCGCCGTCCGCAAGGATCTTTTCAAACAATGCCTTGCTTTCTTTATGGGGGGAAGTGGGGCGCAGGATGGATTGTACCGTCAGCAGTTCTGCCATGGCATCTTCACCGATGGTGCCTGCCAGTTTGCGGAGAGGATATGCTTCTGTAGGCACATCGTCTTTCAGCTGTTCCAGCAATAAAGTCACACGTTTCAGTGTATGATTGTCAAATTTCATGCCCTTCAGGAAGTTTTTCGCTTCTGCGGGCGTATAGTCCTGCAGGACGATGCACCATCTGAGCAGGGCATCCTTGGGGCAGACGGAAATTTCCGCAGGAAGGGTCTGACTTCTGGCGATGAGCTTTGCGGAAAGGACAGGATCGATCTGTGCCAGCAGGCCGCTTTCCCACAAAAGGGGCATTTTTTCTTGATAAGGAGACAGCCAGAGTTTTTCCAGCTCTTCGCGGATACGCTCCACGCTGATCTTCTGGATGAGGGCGGTATTGGCGCAGAGAGCCGCCCATGTTTCCGGTTCGATTTCAAAACCCAGCTGAGCTGCAAAACGCACACAGCGGAGCATCCGCAGAGCATCCTCCTGAAATCGTTTCGGGGGATCGCCCACACCGCGAATGGTACTTTCGGCGATGTCTTCCTGTCCGTGGAAGGGATCGCGGAAGCCTTCGGCGGGATGATACGCGATGGCGTTCATGGTGAAATCCCGACGCAGCAGGTCTTCTGTCAGGTTTTTGGTGAAGGAAACTTCGTCGGGGTGACGGCAGTCGGCATATTCCCCGTCTACGCGATAGGTGGTCACTTCGTAATTTTCCTTATGCAGCACAACGGTGATGGTGCCGTGCTGGATGCCCGTATCGAAGGTATGGTCGAAGAAAGTCTTCGTTTCTTCCGGCAGGGCAGAGGTGGTGATATCCCAGTCCTGGGGGATGCGCCCCAGAATGGAGTCGCGGACACAGCCGCCGACGATATAGGCTTCGTGGCCGCCTTCGTTTAACTTATTCAGGATAAATGCCGCATCGGACGGCATCTGTAGTTTCATTTCAGACATGGAGAACCCTCCTTCTTGTTCGTTCTTGTGATTGATTATAACACAAAAACAAAGAAGAAGCACCTGCGGAGAACAGATGCTTCTTGGAGGGGAATAGTTATTTTTTATATTGATAAAAGTATGGTTGTTTTTTATTTTTTATCATAAGGTTTGACTTCTACGGCCTGTTTTTCGAAGTCAATGAAGATCTGGTAAGCATAGTTTTCATCGCTGGTATCCCAGACTTCTACGAATTTGGGGCTCACTTCGATGATGATCTCTGTGTCTTCGTGGCTGTATTTGTTGTAGCTGCCCCAGAGATGTTTTTTGTAGCCCTGCTCGAACACGCGGCCGGGTTCATCCACCACCAGCCCTTTATTTGCCGCGGTGCCTTCGATCTGGATGCCGCCCCAGCACATGGCTACATTGGGGTTCTGATACAGCTGCTGGGTTTTGCGGAAGTTTTTGTCTGTTTTGAACCAGACTTTATCGTCATAGAACAGGCAGCTGACGTTTCTTACCATAACGTAATCATTCACACTGCTGGCCAGAGCCATGATCTTCCAGTCCCCCAGCTGTTCCCACAGGAGGGCTTTTGCCTGTTCAAAAGTTAAGTTTTTATCCATGCTGAATTTCATATCGATTTCTCCTTTATGCCTTTGTCTGTTCTGCCGTTGCTGCCTTTGCGCCTGTGCCGTTTCCGTGCAGGAT
>NZ_JBGVHV010000163.1:0-16616 GCF_045122575.1 Anaerotignum sp.
TGTGCAAGAAAAAGGGTGTTCAATCCCATTTTCGTTCCTCCTTCGCTAATCGCCTTTCAGGCCATGGCATGACAGAAAAGAGGCAATGTATCCACATTACCTCTCTTTTATATCTTTTTCCAGAAAATCTAAAATTTTACGCCTTCTGCTTTTGAAGCATAGATACGACCTCGACATGGACACTATGGCTGAACTGATCCACGGGCTGAACTTCCTTCAGTTCATAACCACCTTCCTTCAGAACTACCAGATCCCTTGCCCATGTAGCAGGGTTACAGGAAACATATACGATTTTTTCGGGGCTGATCTGCAGGATAGTTTCCAGCAGTTTTTCATCACAGCCCTTTCTGGGAGGATCGACCACAACGATATCCGCTGTAATGCCCTCTTCTTTATACAGTCTGGGAATGACTTCCTCCGCTGCGCCCACGGCAAATTCCGCATTGGTAATGCCGTTTCTGGCTGCATTTTTCTTTGCATCGGCAATGGCTTCGGGAACGATTTCCACACCGAATACCTTTTTCGCCTTTCTGGCAAAGAAGAGAGAAATGGTACCAATGCCGCAATACAGGTCAAGAACCGTTTCATCCCCTTTCAGCCCTGCCAGTTCTACCGCTTTGCCATACAGCACTTCTGTCTGAATGGGATTCACCTGATAGAAGGACAGAGGGGAAATTTCAAATTGGATGCCGTCGATAGAATCCGTAATGGTATCCTTGCCCCAGAGGGTAATGATTTTCTGACCAAGGATCACATTTGTTTTTTCTTTATTTACATTCAGAACGATAGAAACAATGCCTTCCACCTTCTGCAAACGTTCCACCAGAATTTCGCTGTTGGGCAGTTTTTTGCCATTGATGACGATGCAGACCATGATCTCGCCGCTGTTTCTGCCGATACGAGTCAAAATATGGCGCACCAGACCTTTATGTTTTTCCTCATCATACAAAGGAATATTAAATTCATTCAGAAATTCTCTGACAATGCCGATGATCACATCATTACATTCATTCTGCAGGAAACATTTTTCTGTATCCACGATGCGATGGCTTCTTTTTGCGTAGAAACCGATGGCACAGCCATCCTTTCCTCTTCCCACAGGGAACTGAGCCTTATTGCGGTATCTCCAAGGATCTTCCATCCCCAGCGCAGGTTTTACTTCCACACCCTTGATGCCGCCAATGCGTTCCATCACGTCTTTCACTTCTCTGGTTTTATAAGCCAGTTCCGCTTCATAGGACAGATGCTGCAGCTGACAACCGCCGCACTGTTTCGCCACAGGGCACACAGGATCTCTGCGTTCCGGAGATGCTTCCAGAATTTCCATCAGTTTGCCATAGCCGTAGTTTTTCTTTACTTTTACGATCAGCACACTGATTTTTTCCCCGGGCAGCGCACCTTCCACAAAGACCGTATAGCCATCAATGCGGCCAATGCCTTCGCCGTTACTACCCAGTGCATCGATCTGCATTTCATAAGTTTTATTCTTCTCTACAGGAATCATCTTGTTCCTCTTCTCCTTTAACTATCTCTGTTTCAGAAAACTGACATACTGTGCCGTTGCAGACACAGGGGCGGCAGGTAGCAAAGCTGGGCTTTGCCTTGCCTGCGCCATATTGCAGCATATCTCGCATCTCTTTCATGGTCGAAAGCACCTCATTGCGGATTTTTGCCGTATTTTTGATTTCAAACATATAGTCCTGATAAACGATGCGGCCGAAAGGCGGCTTCTGCCCATAGACATCCTCCAGAATCAGGAAATAAGCCCCCAACTGCAGCAGGTCGCCATGATGGGGCAGTTCTTCTTCGCCGATGGAACCGCTTTTCAGTTCCACCGGAACGATTTTCTTCAGAATGGGGCTCTGAAAAACATAGTCCGGCTTTCCCTGCAGTTCGTATTTGGCAGAGTAAAGCAGTTTCCCGAAATCCTCTTCATGCTTTTTGCCTTGTTTCTGATCGGCATAAATGAGGGCATAGCCCCGTACATCGTCTCTGGCTGTCAGTTTCTGTATCTTCGGTTTTCCCTTTTTCAAAAGCAGGAGCAATCCCAAAAGGCCTGCGATCGCAATGATCGCCCAGTCCGCAAAACCGAATCTGCTTACCATATTTTCAAACAACTCCGCCATGTTTGATCCACCAATATCCCGCTGCTGCCGCTGCCGTAAAAAGGATCACGATCAGTTTCCAAAGCATTCTTTTGCATTTCAGCAAAAGATAACTTCTGCGGTGATATTTTTCTCCTTTCCGAAATTCGCTGGCCAGACTGTCTTCCAGATTGAGCCGTTCATTTCGTTCTACATACAACCTTCTCAGTTCTTTGCGGCCATAGAGCCGTTCATAATACCACTGATAGGGGCAGTAATCGAATTTGCTGATTTCATGGGCGGAAAGCGTTTTCCTTTCCATATCTCTTTCCTCTTATTTCCAATCGGATTTTCTGATATTTCTCGCCAGCATACGATGGTAACCTGCCCAGCTGCCCTGGGTATCGTTGGCTGCGATCATATCTTCGAACATCTTTGTTTTGGCATCCATGTTATCTGCGCAATGCAGGATAAAGGCTTCGATGGTTTCGGGCACCTTGGGAGAACCGTATTCCAGTTCGCCATGGTGAGACAGAATGCAATGCATCATCAGATTTGCCAGCTGTGCAGGGAAACCTTCGATTCTTGCCGCTGTATCACGAATCAGCTGTGCCCCCATAAAGATATGACCCAGCAACTGACCTTCATCGGTATAATCATTTTCAGGGAAATCGGAAAGTTCCATGATTTTTGCCACATCGTGCAGCATCGCACAGGCCACCAGCATATCTCTGTCTACAAACTGATATCTGGGTGCCATAAAATCACAGATCTGTGTCACAGACAGGGTATGTTCCACTAATCCCCCACGGTAGTTATGATGCATGGTCTTTGCTGCGGAATGATATTTGAAATCCTTGCTGATCACAGGGTGTTTCTGGAAGATTTCCTCCAGCAGTTTTTTGATATAGGGGTTCTGGATGGTCTTGATATAGCCCATCAGCTGATTGAACATTTCGTCGATGTTCTTTTCTGTGCTGGGGATAAAATCCGCAGGATCATACTCCCCTTCCCGACTGCGGCGCACACGTTTTACGTTCAGCTGCAGTTCATTATTGAATGTTGTTACGAAAGCGTCGATCTTGATGAAATCATTTTCCTGAAAGGACTGGATATCTTTATTCATATCCCAGACCTTTGCATCCACGATGCCTGTTTTGTCCTGTAATTTCAAGGAGAGATATGTTTTCCCATTGCGAGATTTCATACTTTGTCTGGATTTGCAGAGGTAATGCTCAATGACAGTTTCTCCCTCTCTTAATTCGTTGATATATTTCATGCCTTTCCTCCGTTTCTATTCTTTCGGCAATGATTTTTTACACATACTGCTCCATTTTGGATTACCTTTTATTATACTATATTTTTCAGGATTACACCAGCAGAACACCCGTCTTTGCAGAAAAAATCCCTTCATGGAACAAAAAGTACATCTGTACGTCAAACATTAAGAAAATCTTATGATTCCCCGCCTTGGTTTTTCATGGTGGGTATGATATCATATAAAAAATAGTTTGATTATAAAAAGGAGGACGACACATGAATAAAAAAGTACTTTGCAGCGTTCTTTCCGCAGCGATTCTTTTCGGCACATGCCCTGTAACTGCAATGGCAGAAGAACCCCTTCATACACTGGATACAGACATCATGGACTTTCGCTATGCAGAGGAAGACCGTGAAGGCGACGGCTGGTACTGGGATGCTAACGGCCTGACGCTGACACTGGAAAACTTCTATTATGAAGTTCCCGAAGGCAAACTGGAAGAAAAAGCAGCGATCTATCTGCCCGATGAAGCTTATGTGGAAATCGAAGGCAAAGATAACGTGCTGAATATTCATTCTTACCGCTGTGATGCCTTCTACTGCGAAGGTGAAGTAAACTTTTATGGCGACGGTGAACTGGAAATTACACTGGACAGTTCCGGTGCCGATGCTATTTTTGTAAAAAAAGGCCCCCTGCTGATCGATGATGAAGTAGAGATCACCGTAGAATCCAAAGGCTATGTGATCTATCTGGACAACGCCAGAGGAGACAAAACTCTGATCAGCATTCAGGACGATGCGAAACTGATTTTCAATAAAAAAGACCACAAAGACCGCAACATTGTTCTGGTAAAAAAATCCGGTGTAAAAACTTCTTCCAACTGGCTGGATTATGCCGAAACCGATGACGAGTGGGATGATGATTACATCAATCTGGTGGCCAGAAAAGCTGTAGCAAAACCCGAAACAGAAGAACCTGCACAGGACGAAGACACCTCTGCGGAATCCGCCGCACTGAATGAATACAAAATTATCATCGGTGCCAAAAAGATCCTGAAAAACGGCGAAGTTTCCTATACCGCAGACGTAGCACCCTATCTGAACAAAGACGGCTATACTATGCTGCCTCTGCGCGCTCTGCTGGAAGTTTCCAACCCCGAACAGGTCGTAAACTGGAACAACGGCACAAAAAGCGCCCACACATTTGTAAACAACAAACTGGTAAGCATCAAACCCGGTGAATCAACCTACACAAAAGCACTGGATAAAATCGTACTTTCCACTCCTGCAGAAACAGTGAACGGCAGACTGTTCGTTTCCCTGAGAGACTGGATGAGCATTATGGAAATCGATGGTTCTCAGCTGAATTGGGATGCAGCAACAAAAACAGTGACACTGACATACTAAGAAATCTCTCGCCCTTCTGTACGAAGGGCTTTTTTATGTTATAATGAAAAAAACAACGAAAGGATGATCCCCATGAAAGAAGCAATTTTCACCTTATATGACAGAAATACATGGCCCCGCAGTGAGCATTTCGATTATTATACCAAAGGCTTCGTCAAGTCCGTAAATTCCATGACTGTACGTCTGGATGTGACCCATTTTCTTTCAGAAACAAAAAAAAGGGGATTAAAATTCTTTCCTGCATTTGCCGCTCTGACAGGGCAGCTCATCGCATCCATGCCCGAAATGTGTACCAACGTGGATAAAGACGGAAATCCCGGTTATTTCTCTTACCTGAATCCCAATTTTACCATCTTCCATGAGGATGACGAAACTTTCTCTGATGTATGGAGCCAGTATGATGCGGATTTTAATGCCTTTTACAACAACCTGCTGGCTGATGCCGAAACCTATAAAGATAAAAAAGGGATCAAAGTAAAAGAAGGACAGCCTATGAATTTCTTCTGTATCTCCTGTGTTCCCTGGATGGATTATACCGCATACTGCCCCGTAAATTACGGCGGTTCCCCCAATCTGTTCCCTCTCATCACCTTTGGGAAATACACAGAAGAAAACGGCAGATCCACCATGCCCTTTACCCTGACCATCAGCCACGCCTGCATGGACGGCTATCATCTGTCCAGGTTTTTCAACGATCTGCAGGAAAAACTGAATCAATTTTAAGGAGGAAAAGACATGAAAATCGCAGTCAGCGCATGCCTGCTGGGGCATAACTGCAAATACAGCGGCGGCAACAACCGCAGCCAGAAGGTTCTGGATTATATTGAGGGACACGAAGTCATTCCTGTTTGTCCCGAAGTCAGCGGCGGTATGCCCGTTCCCCGTGTTCCTGTGGAACTGAAGGACGGCAAAGCCATCAACCGCGACGGAGAAGACGTAACCGAATTTTTCCAGAGCGGCGTGGAAAAGACCATGGAAAAACTGAATGGTGAAACCATTGACCTCGCCATCCTGCAGCCCAGAAGCCCCTCCTGCGGCTGCAAGCAGATCTATGACGGTTCTTTCACCAAAACCCTGATCGAAGGGAAAGGAATGTTTGCACAGGCTCTGGCGGCTGCAGGCATCCCCATGATGGATGGAGACGATGTACCTGAAAAATGAACAAAAAAATGCCTCAGACTTCCGTCTGAGGCTTATTTTTATTGTAATTACAGCACTTTCGCCAGGAACTGTTGCAGTCGGTCACTCTTAGGAGAATCAAAGATTTCCGCAGGAGTGCCTTCTTCTACCTGTTTGCCATCTGCCATGAACATCACGCGGGTAGCAACTTCCTTCGCAAAGCCCATTTCGTGGGTAACAACCACCATTGTCATGTTATCATGAGCCAGCTGTTTCATTACTTCCAGAACTTCACCAACCATTTCGGGATCCAGTGCGGATGTAGGTTCGTCAAACAGCATTACTTCTGGTTCCATGCACAGAGCACGCACAATAGCAATACGCTGTTTCTGACCACCGGACAGCTGAGAAGGATATGCATTAGCTCTGTCTTCCAGACCAACACGTTTCAGCAGCTGCATTGCTTTTTCTGTTGCTTCTGCTTCGCTCTTTTTCAGCAGTTTCATAGGAGCGATGGTCATATTTTTCAGGATCGTCATGTGAGGGAACAGGTTGAAATGCTGGAACACCATGCCCATTTTCTGACGATGGATATTGATATCTGTTTTTTCATCTGTGATAGCTGTACCTTCAAAGAAGATGCTGCCGCCTGTAGGCACTTCCAGCAGGTTCAGACAACGCAGGAAAGTAGATTTACCGGAACCGGAAGGGCCGATCACTACAACCACTTCGCCTTTTTTGATTTCTGTATTGATACCATCCAGGGCTTTGATCTCGCCGCCTTTATAGTATTTCTGCAGATTTTCAACTTTGATCAGAGTTTCATTAGCGTTCACTGTTTCTCAACCTCCTTTCAAGGATACTAACCAAATATGTGAAGAACATTACCATCGCCAAATAGATGATGGCAACGCCGATCAGTGGCATAAATGCGTCATAAGTACGGCTTCTGATGATGTCGCCGCCCTTTGTCAGGTCATGCATCGCAATGTAGCCGGATACAGATGTTTCTTTCAGCAGTACGATAAATTCATTCGCCAGTGCAGGCAGTACGTTTTTGAATGCCTGTGGAATGATGATATATCTCATTGTCTGCACGAAGTTAAAGCCCAGGCTGCGGCCTGCTTCAAACTGGCCATTATCGATCGCCATGATACCGCTTCGGAAAATTTCCGCTACATAAGCACCGGAGTTCATACCGAAGGCAATGGTTGCAACCAGGATCTGATTTGTGGTGGAAACCAGAACAACATAGTACATGATCATCAACTGTACAACAACGGGGGTACCGCGGATCACAGTCAGATAAACATGGGCAATACCGTTCAGTATTGTCAGGATCAGCTTGCCAAAGCCTTTCATTTCTTTCCCGTTCTTATCGTATGTAGAACGGATGATCGCGATGAAAATACCGATGATGACACCCAGAATCAAGGAAAAGAATGTGATCTGCAGTGTAGCACCAAGGCCATCCCACAGATATTTCCATCTGTTAGATTCAATGAAGTTGAAAATAAAACGTTCTTTCAAACTCATTTCAGAAAACGCCCCTTTCTAAAGTTTCATAAACAGCAAATCAGGGATGACCTTGGCCACCCCTGAAAGTTACCTTCTCAAAATTTCAATTTTGATTATTCAGCGCTGATGTATTTGTCGATGATTTTCTGAACTGTACCGTCAGCGATCAGTTCTTTCAGTGCGCCGTTTACTTTTTCTGTCAGTTCGCTGTCTTTTGCGAAGCAGATAGCGTAATCTTCTTCAGCGTATGCTGTTTCCAGAATTTTCAGACCTGCGTTTGCTGCAACGAATTCTTTTGCAGGTTCGTTATCGATAACAACACAGTCAACTTTGCCTTCTGTCAGAGCCAAAACAGCGTCAGCGCCTTTGTTGAATCTGGAAACTGTAGCCAGACCTTCGTCTTCCAGATCCCATGTGGAGTACAGGTCACCTGTTGTACCTGTCTGAACACCGATCACGTGTGTATCTTCACCTGCAAACAGGTGATCTACGTCTGTGATTTCGGAATCTTCTGTAACGATAACTACCTGTACGCCTTTTGCGTAGGAATCAGAGAAGTCTACAGACTGCATTCTTTCTTCTGTTACTGTCATACCAGCCATACCAAAGCTTGCTTTGCCACTTGTTACTGCAGGGATGATCGCGTCAAATTCCATATCGGAAATTTCAAAGCCCATACCCAGTTTTTCAGCGATTGCAGCACCAACTTCTGCATCGATACCAACGATTTCTTCACCTTCGTAGTATTCGTAAGGAGGGAATGCTGCGTTTGTAGCCATTACCAGTGTTTCTGTTTCATCTGCAGGTGCTTCTGCTTCGGAACCGCCGCCGCAGCCAACCAGAGATGTCATCATTGCAAATACCATTGTTGTAGCCAAAAGGCCTTTCATAAATTTTTTCATGATCTTTTCCTCCCAAATGTATGATACATTTTTCATGTACTGATTTATAAATGGAATTATACTCTCAAAGTGCATAAAATACAATGACCAACTTAAACTATAAATTCCGGATTTCACCCCATTTTTTCATGCAACATATACTATTTTCAATAGAAATTCAAAAGAAAAGCGGCTTTTTTCCTTATTTCGAAAAAAACCGCCTTTTATTTTTTTATAACAATTTATGCATAAAATAATGAATATTTTTAAATTATACACCTCTTGTATACAAAGTCCAGATTATAAATCCTTTTCGTTCCTGTGATTCATCAATGTACATTCTTATTGATGAACTCAGGCTGCACCTTGGAATACATGATCTTCTGTTCCGAATACAGACCATAATAGCCGGAAAGCATGTAGCTGATGCCGCAGCAAAGAGCAAAATAGCCTGTCCCCTTGAAACCAAACAGTTCGATACACAAAACAATTGATGCCAGCGGACAATTCGTTACACCACAGAAAACTGCTGCCATACAAAGTGCCGCTGCAAATCCTGCAGGAAGCCCTAAAAGAGAGCCTGCCACACAGCCGAAGGTCGCACCGATAAAGAAGGACGGTACGATCTCGCCGCCTTTATACCCTGCCCCCAGCGTCAGCGCCGTAAAGAGGATCTTCAGCAGAAAGGCTTCCGCCTTTGCGTCTCCATGCAGGGCATTGGTAATGATATCCATGCCGGCACCGTTGTAATCTCTGCAGCCGACCAGATATGTCAGTGCGATCACGATACAGCCCCCGAGAAATACACGCAGCATGGGGTTCTGAATATATTTTCGATAAATATGAGAGGTATGTTCCATAACAATACAGAACAGGATGCTGACCAGCGCAGAAGCGATCCCCAGGATCACGACCCCACAGCTGACCTCCATCATGATCTTTTCAGGAATATGCGCAATAGTAAAAGCCGTAGGCGCGATCCCCATAGCCTGAGACATACCAGAGGCTACCAGTGCCGCCACCGTACAGGGCACAATAGCCGAATAATGCATCACGCCCACAGTGATGACTTCCATGGCAAAGATCACAGAAGTCAGAGGCGTGCCAAACAACGCAGAAAACCCTGCTGCCATACCGCACATCGTCATGATTCGTTTTTCTTTTTCGTTCAGTTCCCACATGCGGCCAAAACTGGATGCAAGGCTGCCCCCCAGCTGCAGTGCAGCCCCTTCTCTGCCGGCGGAACCGCCCAGAAGATGGGTCACCACCGTACTGAAGAAGATCAGCGGTGCTGTTTTGATGGTCACATCTTCATTGGAACGGACGGCTACGAGGATAAAATTCGTTCCTCTATCCTTTTCCATGCCTGCCAAACGATAAGCCAGAACGATGGCCAGACCACCCAAAGGCAGAAGCCACAGGAGCATCGGATGTTCCATGCGGAATTCCGTCGCCCATTCCAGCATCAGATGGAAGGCGATCCCTACCAAACCGACCACAAAACCGATGGCGATCCCGGCACACATCCACGCGATAAAATGCAGGAAATTATCCTCACTTCTATCAAATTTATCCTGATATTTATTATAAAATTCTCTGATCACAGGACTCTCCTCCCGATTATTGCCTGAATTGAAACAACAGATAGTATACACCTCAAAAATCACCTTCGCAACTATTTTGCAAAGAAAAAGTGTCTGATCTTTTCAGTCAGACACTTTGTTTTTATTTGTATGGATCATAAATAGAAGGTTTCCCCTCTTTATCCAGCAGGGGGGTAATCCCTCCACCATAACCATTGACACAAATCAGATACTGTACGCCGGTTTCTTTATCCAAGATGATCTCGATCGTACCCATTTTCTGAGAATAAATTTTTTCAAATCGATCATCTACCTTTTCTCCCATATATTTTGCCATAAATTATTCCTCCTCAATGTCTTCCTCCTCATCCACCCAGAGAGGGATGCTGACGATGGACTTGAACAGATCGCCGTCCACCTGAATCCCAAAGGTACCGCCCTGAATTTCCGCAAGGCTCTGAGTAATGGAAAGCCCCAGCCCGCTGCCTTCCGTGGTGCGGCTTTCGTCCCCGCGGACAAAACGCTCTGTCAGTCTGGTCTCATCAAAATCGATGGGAGCCGCAGAGATATTTTTCATCACCAGTACACCATAGCCGTCCATTTTGAAAATATCCACATAAACACGGGAATTGGGCATGGAATATTTGATGACATTGGAAAGCAGATTTTCCAGAATCCGCCACATGTGGCCGCCGTCAGCATCGATAAATACAGGTTCTTCGCAGCTGACCTTGAAAACCAGCCCCATGGCTTCCGTCTTATCTTCCATTTCTCCCATGGCCTGCAGCGTCAGCTGTTTATAATCCACCCGCATTTTTTCTACGGTCAGATTTCCGCTGGAAGCCTTGCTGGCTTCGATCAGGTCTTCGATCAGCTGCTTCAGGCGATAGGATTTCTCATGGAGTACTTCCACGTAAGCCCCTGCCCTTTCGTTTTCCAGTTTTTCCTTTTTCAGCAGATCCACATAGGAAATAATGGAAGTCAGAGGTGTTTTCAGGTCATGGGAAACATTTGTGATCAGTTCTGCCTTCATTCGTTCCCCTTTGACGGCATCGTCTACCGCATTTTTAAACCCTTCCTGAATATTGGCCACATCTTCCGCAAAATTCAGAAAAGAAGGAGAGATCTTATTCAGATCCAGCGCATAAGAGAAGTTCCCTTTCGCACTTTCCTTTACAGAAACCATGATCTCCTTCAGAGAGCGCAGCGCACGAATAAACAGATACATGCAGAAAACATTGAACAGCAGCAGCCCTATCCCAAAAGGTATGGCAATTTTGGGGTATCCGTAAAGCGGCGCCAGTACGATGGCCCCCATAAGGGCACAGTTGCCCAGACCATAGCACAGCATGACAATGACCATCCACCCACGAAAGGTTTTGCCTGTGAAAAGTTCACTCATCCTGCGGATGGATACAGAGATCCATGTATTACGAAAGAAGCTTCTGTCCTTCACCTGTCTTGATACGGAAAGCACATAACTGAGGCCAATGGCTACCGCCGACAGATACAATACCCCCAGCATCGTAGCAAAAACATAGCTCCAGAACTGCACCGTCCCCTGCAGGATCGTCTCGATCAATACCGTCGCTACCATCGTAGAAGCCACTGCATAAAGGAATACCAGCAGGAAATGCACTTCGTTATAAATGCGGTCTACGACCATGAACTGTACCTTGCCATAGCGTTCCTTCTGTCCCGTCACGCGGATCAGATGGATCAGACAGGCAACCGCCCCCAGAAGGGATACGAAAAACACACCAAACAGAGCCGGCAGACTTTGCTTTGCGTAACTGAAATCCTGCCCCATGTCATAAAAAGCATCTCCTGGCAGCAGTGGATCACGGATCGCGCCATAAAACTTATAGTTACTCTGTTCCAGAACCGGATTGCTGTATGCATCAAAATAATAGGCAGTATCTCCCAAATGATCGCTGCTGAACCCCGCTGAAAGCACCAGCGTACGATCCGCTTCGTCGATTTCACCTTTGGATGCATTGCCGCCAATCAGATTTCCCTTTTCATCCTCTACATAGTAAAGAAAGTTTCTCAGTTCTTCCAGATAGCGGATACTGCTTTTATATTCATCCAGCTGACGCTGGATATACATTTTATAATAAGAAGGAAGGCGGCTTTCCACCAGTTCCTGATATTCTTTCAGATTTCCCTGCAGGCTTTCCGGGATCGTGCCATAGATGATCAAACCGTCATAGGTTTCATTGATCTCCGTATTGCCGGTAATGACCCCGTCCATAATGCCGTAATATCGTTTGAATCCGCTGATCAGTTCTTCTCTGTCCACTGTTTCACCAGCTTCGATACGGGCTTCATTCTGATAATGGATATCTGCCAGCACCGCCTGATCCAACGCCTTACTGAATAGTGAATGAAATTCCTGTGTGTCATACACCGTATCCGCATTGATGACATCTCTGTTCCATTCTTTGGAAATATTCACCGCAACTACATTACAGAAAAAGATGGACATGGCGCAGGCGAAAAACAGGAGGACACCAATGGCCTTCCACCGCATCTGAAACGCTTTAGATTTTTTCAATTTTGTAGCCAATACCCCACACCACCTTCAGATATCTGGGTTCCTTTGGATTGATCTCAATTTTTTCACGAATACGACGAATATGCACAGAAACTGTATTTTCCGGCGCAAAGGAATGTTCATTCCATACCTTTTCATAAATTTCATCGATAGAGAATACCTTACCTGCATTTTCCATCAACAGCTGCAGGATCCCATATTCCGTTGCAGTCAGACGGATCAGTTCTCCTTCCACCCGCACCTGTTTGGAATCCTTATCCAGTTCGATGCCACCGATACGGATCAGATTATTCTTTTCCGCAATGCTGCCCAGGGCTGTATAACGACGCATGTGGCTTTTTACACGAGCCATCAATTCCAGTGGATTAAAGGGCTTTGTGATATAGTCATCGGCACCGAAATTCAGACCGAGGATCTTATCCGTATCTTCCGACTTGGCAGAAAGAATTATAATGGGGATATTCAGATTTTCTCTGATCTTCACTGTTGCCTGCAGCCCGTCCATCTGGGGCATCATAATATCCAGCAGGATCAGATGGATCTCGTTTTCTTCCAGCGCCTGCAAAGCCTCCAGACCGTTATAGGCCTTGATCACATGATAACCTTCCTGTTTTAAATAAATTTCAATGGCATCTACGATGCTCTTATCATCATCACAAACCAAAATATTGAACTGTTCCATTCAGCTTCTGCCCCCTTGTTCTTTTTCTTTTCTGATTATAGCATAAACGCATGATGGTTATGACAAAATGCGCCTGTTTTCATGATTTCCCATTCTTATCATACCACGTTCGAAGCAGAAAATGGAGATTCCAATCCTTACATTTTTCTTAACATTTTTCTTAACATTTTTCCGATCAAAAAAATACCGCAATTTTTTCAGAAAATCAAAAAAATCCGTTGACAAAAAGTTTATTATCCATTATAATAATTTTCGTTGCGGGTCACTAGCTCAGTCGGTAGAGCACTGGACTTTTAATCCAGGTGTCCCGGGTTCGAGTCCCGGGTGACTCACTTTTCAGACCAAGGTTTATGCCTTGGTCTTTCTTATTTTTTTACAAAAGATAATTTCATTGAAAGTTGGTGTATTTATGGCAAAAGATATGACAGTTGGCTCTCCTGCCAAGCAAATTTTATCCTTCTCCATTCCCCTTCTGATCGGGAATCTGTTTCAGCAGTTTTACAATATGGCTGACGCCTTTATTGTTGGACGCACCCTCGGCTCCAATGCCCTCGCCGCCGTTGGCTGTACCGGCGGACTGATGTTTCTAATCCTCGGCTTTGCCACAGGGGCTACCGCAGGTATGTCTATTGCCACTGCCCAACGGTTTGGTGCTCAGGATGAAGAAGGAGTGAAACACAGTTTTGCCGTTTCCGCCCTCATCAGCATCATCATTACAGTCATACTGACGCTAGTCGGTGTTCTCGGCACAAGAGCCATGCTGACACTGCTGCGTACCCCTGCAGAAATATTTGACGATGCTTACCGCTATTTCATCGTCATCGTGGCAGGTACGGTCTCCTGCATGCTGTTTAACCTGATGAGCAATATCATGCGTGCCGTAGGGGACAGCATCAGCCCGCTGATTTTTCTGATCATCGCCTGTGTTTTGAATATCCTTCTGGACTACGTCTTTATTCTTGGCTTTGGTATGGGTACGGAAGGTGCAAGCTATGCCACTGTTCTGGCGCAGTTTCTTTCCGGGCTTCTCTGTATTGCCTATGTGAAATGGAAGGTGCCTGTTCTCTGTATCAGCAAACGTCATTTCAAATGTACTGCCGCCGACTGGAAGCAGCACCTGCACTTAGGGCTTCCTATGGGCTTTCAGTCCTCCATCATTGCCCTTGGCACCATTGTGGTACAGTTTGCCCTCAATGCACTGGGCACCACAGAGATCGCCGCTTATACAGCCGCTATGAAACTGGATAACTTAGGGGTGCTGCCGCTGATGTCCTTTGGCATCGCCATGGCCACTTACGTTGGTCAGAACCACGGTGCAAACAAGCCCCATCGTATTCGTCAGGGGATCTTCCAGTGCTGCATCATTTCCGTGATCTTTGCCGTCGGTATCGGGATCATTGATGTCTGCTTCGGTGATGCCCTTTCTGCCCTGTTCCTGCAGGGAGACGAGAAAGCCATCGCCCTTTCCCATGAATTTCTGATCATCAACGGGGTCTGTTATCCTCTGCTCGGCCTACTGTTTGTATTCCGTTATTCCCTACAGGGTCTGGGCTACAGCTTCGTGCCTACCGTTGCAGGTATTGCGGAACTGGTGATGCGAAGTATCGCTGCCATTGCCCTGACTTCTGTCATCGGCTATGCCGGCACCTGTATCGCCAATCCGTTGGCTTGGATCGGTTCTCTGACACCACTGACCCTTGCCATCGTTCCCGTTTTAAGAAAGATGCCGAAAAAAGAATTTCCTCAACTATAACAAAAAGCCTTAAGGTATACTCCTTAAGGCTTTTTTCTTATGCTTCCACTTTAAATTTTGCCAGTCTGTTGGCAGATTCCTCATCCACATAGACCTCCAGCAGAACGCCTTCCGCCGTATGTTCTTCCCGAATGATCTCACATCTGCCATGTACCCAGCCGATCAGGCTGCCTTCTGTATAAGGCACCAGAGCTGTCATGGATTTGCGGAAACTCTGCAGCAGCTTTTCGATGCGTTCCAGCAAAAGATCCATACCGTCGCCCTTCCATGCGGATACCTGCACGATATCTCTTGCCATGGTGTCCATGGGCAGAGGCAGTTCCACATCATTATCCATTTTGTTGAATACCGTAATGACAGGCGTATTTTCACATTTCAGGGATTTCAGGGTTTCATAAACCACCTTCATGTGTTCCGCTCTGTTGGGGTTGGATGCATCCACCACATGCAGCAGGATATCTGCATACTGCAGTTCTTCCAGCGTAGCGCGGAAGGCCTGTACCAGATGATGAGGCAGCTTCTGAATGAAACCTACCGTATCTGTCAGGAAAATTTCAGAACCACCGGGCAGTTCCACTTTTCTGGTGGTAGTATCCAATGTAGCGAAAAGTTTATTTTCCGCCAGAACCCCTGCATCGGACAGATAGTTCAGGATAGTAGATTTCCCCGCATTGGTATAGCCTACCAGAGAAACGACAGGCGTGCCCTTTTTGCTTCTCTGATTGCGCAGCAATTCACGATGGGTGCGGATATCCTGTGCTTCTCGGTTCAGCTCTGCAATACGTTCCTTGATGTATCTTCTGTCTGTTTCCAGTTTTGTTTCCCCGGGACCTCTGGTACCGATGCCGCCGCCCAGACGGGACATGGATGCACCGATCCCCACCAGCCGGGACAGTCTGTATTTCAGCTGTGCCAGTTCTACCTGAATCTTCCCTTCACCGGACAATGCCCTTGCCGCAAAGATATCCAGGATGACCATGGTTCTGTCCATGACTTTTGTACCCAGCATCTGTTCCAGATTCTTCATCTGAGCAGGAGAAAGTTCATCATCACAGACGATACCGGTGGCATCATAGGCCGCCAGCATGGTTTTCAGTTCTTCGATCTTCCCTGTCCCCAGATAATGACCGGGATGAATGCGTTCTCTTTTCTGGATGGTACGGGCAACGGCTGTTGCACCTGCTGTTTTGATCAGTTCTTCCAGTTCATCCAGGCAGGCTTCTGTTTCCATGGCAGAACGGCTGCGTCTGTCGTCCATTTCCACGGCTACCAGAATGACTCTTTCCTCCAGATCATTCAATTCGTGTAATTCTTTTGCCATATCATACCTCCTGCAGCCATACACCATCAAAGGAGAAGGCAGCAGGACCGGTCATGTAAACATGATTGTCTTCTTCTCTCCATTCAATAGTCAATGTGCCGCCGATCAATTCCACATCTACTTTTCTGCCGGTTTTGCCGTTCAGATGACAGGCCACGGCTGTTGCACAGGCACCTGTACCGCAGGCCCATGTTTCACCACTGCCTCGTTCCCATACACGCATTTTTACATGGCCTTCGTCAATGACTTCCACCATTTCCGTATTCACTCTTTCAGGGAACATGGGGTGACATTCAGATACCTTGCCGTAAGTTTCCAGAGGAAAATCCTTTACGTTATCCACAAACGCAACGGCGTGAGGGTTCCCCATGGAAACGCAGGTATAATCAAACTCTCTGTCCAGGATCTGTACTTTTTCCCCGATCACAGAGGATTTTTCACTTACTACGGG
>NZ_JBGVHV010000164.1:0-16952 GCF_045122575.1 Anaerotignum sp.
TTGTCCATCATTTTCAGCCAGTGCATCCCACCGACAATGACATTATTTTTCTTCTGATTCAGTTCGTATGCCTCTTCCAGACTGGAAACTTTTACATATTGACTGATCTTCAGCATAGCTGTGCCTCCTTCTCAATCATCAGAATTTTTATTTTTACTGCTACATTTCCATGTAGAACTTATGTCTGATCAATGTTCCATCTTTTCCAAATCCATATCTTTTGGCAATACAAGATTCAGAACAATGGCTACCACAAATACTACCGCTACTACATTGGCAGAAAATACAGACTGTACCATTTCCGGGAAAACTCTCCATAAGTCGATCTCACTCGCAGCAGTAAAACCTGTACCTACGGCCAGAGATAACGCCGCAATGGTAATATTTCTCTGCGTAAAACCTGCTTTTGCAACCATCTGCATACCGGATGTCATAATGGTACCAAACATCATAATCGTACAGCCGCCCAATACCGATTCAGGCAAAGAAGCAAAGAAATTGCCAACAGGAGGCAAAAGACCTGCCAGAATCATACAGCCGGCACCTGTCATAATCGCAAATCTGTTTACAACCTTTGTCATTGCAATCAAACCTACATTCTGAGAGAAGGATGTTACGGGTGGTGTACCAAAAAAGGAAGAAAGTGCAGAAGAATATCCATCGCAAGCCAAAGAGCCGGAAATTTCTCTATCTGTAATATCTCTGTTCAAACCCGTGGATACCATTGCTGTTGTGTCACCGATTGTTTCTGCCGCAGAAACCAGATAAATAATGCAAACAGAAAGGATCGCACCTGCATGGAATTCCGGTTTATAAGGCATAATTTTAGGGAAAGAAACAAATCCTCCGGAGAAAATAACAGACAGGTCTACTTTACCCATAAAAATAGCCACAATATAGCCAACCAACAAGCCAACCAAAACAGACAGCTGTTTCAGATAACCCTTTGCAAAACAATTCCAGCCTAAGCATACAGCCAAAGTGATCGTACCTAAGAGCAGATTCTGTGCAGAACCAAAATCTTCTGCATAGCCGCCGCCAAAAGATCTTGCACCTACTGCAAACAAGGACATACCGATTGCTGTTACTACGGAAGCCGCAACAATGGGAGAAATGATTTTTCTCCAGTATTTTGCCAATAAACCCAATGTACCTTCAAAAACACCGCCGACCAGAACAGCACCCATAACACCGGGATATCCATAATTCGCTGCTACTGTACACAATACTGTAACAAACGTAAAGCTAACCCCCATGACAATAGGCAAACCGGAACCGACTTTCCAGACGGGATATAACTGAATCAATGTTGCAATCCCCGCGATAAACATTGCATTCTGCAGCAAAATCGCAATCTCTGCCTGAGATAATCCCCCTGCCGCTGCAATAATAGTAATTGGTGTCAGGTTTGCAACAAACATCGCCAAAATATGCTGCAGACCAAAGGGAATCGCCTTTAATAATGGCACGCGCCCCTCTAACTGATAGATATTGCTAATACTGCAATTTTTCCCTTCCATTCGTTTTTGCCTCCTAAATTTTTGCTTAAAACCGAATACTATAATCCATTAAATTATACTATAATCCCCCATAAGAAACAATAAAATCAGCATTCTGAACCGGAGCGTAAAAATAAAAAAGAAAGTTCCTGACCTGATTTTTTATCATGCCAAGAACTTTCTATATTTTCGATAAAGATTGAATGAAATCAGTCCTTAATATCACCTGCAGCCTGAGGGCCCTGTGCTCTTCTTCTGAATACAATCAGAACAACCAGAGTCAACAGATAAGGTACCATCTGTAAAATTCTCTGGGGCAACGCCAGATCAACAGTAATTCTGATGCCCTGTGCAAATGCAAACAGCAAACTTGCCAATAAGGAACCTGCAGGATTCCAACCGCCGAAAATCGTTGCCGCTAATGCCATAAAGCCACGGCCTGCAACCATTTCTTTTACAAACAAATTGCTCTGGTCTACAGAAAGATATGCTCCCGCCAGACCACAAAGCATGCCGCACAGGATAACGCAAACATAACGATATTTCGTAACATTTACACCGGCTGTTGCCGCAGCCTTGGGATGATCGCCAATAGTACGCAGACGTAAACCAATATTTGTTTTATACAGCACATACCAAGAAACAAACACGATCACAGCTGTCAGATACAGAAAAGGAGACTGCTTTTCAAAGAACTGACCAAGGATTGGAATCTGGCTCAGCCCGGGAACAGTCACATTGGAAATCTGTGCGACACTGCCGCTGCTACCGTCGGATTCCCAGATTGCACGACAAAGTACGATCGTAAGACCAGAAGCAAAAATGTTGATACCAACACCACTTACAGACTGGTTTGTACGAAATTTAATGCAGAGAACCGCATGAATCAGACCAAACAGACCGCCTGCAATAATGCCGGTAAGAACGCCCAGCCAAGCAATCCCCGTAAAATGAGCACCAACAACAGCGCCAAATGCACCAATCAGCATCATACCTTCGATGCCAAGGTTGATAATACCACTACGTTCACAAAGAACACTGCCAATAGAAGCAATAACCAGAGGAACAGCCATACGAAGGGTGATCATAAGCATATTCATCGAAAAAATACTTTCAAAAATTTCCATATTACTTACCGCCCTTCTTAATTTTAAATGCTTTCACCAGAGCCGGTGTTGCTACAAAGAGGATTACCAGACCCTGCATAACATTGATCATGCTTGTGGAAATACCTGCCTGATAACTCATTTTCATAGAACCGGCTTCAATGATACCGAAAAGTAATGCACTCAAAAGTACCGCAAATGGATTATTACGACCCAAAACTGCTACCGCAATACCTGTAAAACCGTACCCGGGAGAAAACAGATCAATGAATCTGCCCATCTTACCAAATACTTCTGTAGCACCTGCAAAACCTGCTAAAGCACCACTGATACCCATTGTCAGGATTGCTGTTCTGGACATCGCAACACCTGCAGCCTGTGCTGCTCTTGGATTTTCACCCACTGCACGGATGTTATAGCCCATACGTGTTTTTTCAAAGAAGAAATACAGTACCACTACAAGAATCAGTGCCAAAATAAATGCTGTTGTCAGCTGTGTTTTTGGAATCAGTTTTGTCAAAAAGTACTCATCTGCAATCGCAGCTGTAACCGCTGCCTGGCTGCCTTCTTCTTTCAAAGGACCATTTACAAAATGGCTTGTTGTAAATTTGCAGATATAGTTCAGCATAATTGCCACGATAACTTCATTGATCTGCATTTTCGCTTTTAAAAAGCCATTAAATGCTCCGACCATACCGCCTGCAATGGCACCAATCAGCAAACATACAACGATTACGACCAAACGAGGCATGCCCTGCATGCTCAGTGCTACTACCGCTGCGCAGAATGCACCCATATAAAGCTGACCTTCGCCACCGATATTGAAAATACCGCCTTTATTCGCAAAGGCACATGCCAGCCCCACCAGAAGTAAGGGTGTCGTTTTGGCTAATGTATTCGCGATTGCATTTGTGGAACCAAAAGCCCCCTCTAACATTGCAGAATATGCCACAATTGGATTATAACCGGACATCACCATGATCAGAGAAGCCAAGATCAAGGAAAGTACAATCGCCGCAACAGAAAGCACTATCTCATTCATGTTCTGTTTCAGATTTATTATTTTTTTCATATTTACTCTCTCTCTCTCTGTCCAGCCATCAGTAAGCCAATCGCTTCCGTGGATAATTCTTCATTTTTCTTCATTGCCAGTACTTCACCTTTATACAGAACCGCAATGCGATCGCTGAGCTGACGAATATCTGTCAATTCTGCAGAGATCAATAACACCGCTTTGCCCTGACTGCGAAGATCCATCAAAACTTTGTGGATATACTGAATCGCACCAATATCCAGCCCACGAACCGGCTGACATGCAATGATTAAATCCGCATTTTTATCTACCTCACGGCTCAGTACCATTTTCTGCTGATTACCACCAGAAAGAGAACCGATATTCTGCTTTTCACTTGTTGCACGAACATCGAAATGTTTCATCAAAGCATCTGTCTGTTCATTTAATTTTTTATAATCGATAATTCCTTTTTTTACATACTTATCAGAAAACTGTGTGCCCAGCAGGTAATTGTCTCTGATAGAAAATCCGGGCAGGATCGCTCTTGCATGACGGTCAGAAGGGATATATCCGATCCCCTTTGCACAACGTTTCTTTGTGCTCCAATGGGTAATATCCTCTCCCAAAAGGCTGATGCTGCCTTCTTTGCACTTGATCAGACCCATAATCATTTCTTCCAGCTGCTGCTGACCATTGCCTTCTACACCTGCGATACCGACAATTTCACCGGCACGAATATCAAAAGATACTGTTTCCTGTGCATTAGGCAGCAAACGAACATTTTTCAGAGACAGTACCACGTCCCCTTTGGGAACTTCAGGACGTTCCATATCAAAAGATACTTCGCGGCCTACCATCAAATTTGCAAAATCAGAAGCTTCTCTGCCTTCTACCTCTACAGTACAAATCGTCTGACCGGCACGCAAAACCGTTACTCGATCCGCAACAGCCTTTGTTTCATTCAGCTTATGCGTAATGAATACGATCGTTTTGCCTTCTTTTCTCATATCTCTCAGGATATCCAGAAGCTGCAGTACTTCCGGAGGAGACAATACAGCTGTTGGCTCATCCAGAATGATGATATTTGCACCGCGGTACAGTGTTTTCAAAATTTCAACTCTCTGCTTTTTACCAACAGACAATTCAGATACTTTTTCTGTTACGTCCAGGTCAAAATGGTACTGGTCTGCCAATTTCTGCACTGCTTCAATGCTTTCTTTTCTGGGAATAGAAAATTTTCCCAGTTCATGGCCTACCACAACATTTTCCCATACAGTCAATGCATCTACCAGCATAAAGTGCTGATGCACCATCCCCAGGCCAAGCTGAAGCGCATTACGGGAAGAATGATTGGTCACTTCCTGACCATTGACTTTCAGTGTTCCTGCTTCCGGCTTATATAAACCGAATAAAACGTTCATTAAAGTCGTTTTACCGGCGCCATTTTCACCAAGCAAACAGTGAATTTCACCTTTTTCAATCTGAAGATTTATATCTCGGTTAGCATAGAAATCACCAAATTTTTTTGTGATCCCCAACATTTCTACTACATACATGAATTATACCTCTTATACAGCAATATCTACTCCATACGACATGGTAGCATCGCCGCCTCTTTCATAAAAGCGGATTACCGCATATGCAAAAACATAGCGGTAATCCAGGAAATCCTATTATTTAAAGTTAACGGGAACTACAACTTCGCCACTGATAACTTTCTGTTCCAGTTCGGACAGTTTGTTAACGATTTCATCGGAAACCTGAATATTGCTGCCTTCCAGTGTATAACCGATACCGCCCTGGTCCAGACCCAGAACAACTTCTTCACCCAGTTTCAGTGTACCTTCAGAAGCAGCTTTCACGATTTCGAAAGAAGCTGTGTCAACACGTTTCAGCATGGAAGCAACGATGTGATCGGGATCCATGATATTCTGGTTGGAGTTACAGCCGATTGCAATGAAATCAGCTTCTTTTGCAGCTGTAAATACACCCAGACCGGAACCGCCTGCAGCGTGGTAGATAATGTCGGAGCCTTTGTTGAACTGGCTCAGAGCGATTTCTTTTGCTGTTGTTGTGTCACCGAAGGGGTTGTCACCTGCTACATACTGAATATCTACGTTAATATCGGGGTTGATGTATTTTGCACCTGCATCATAGCCTGCTGCAAAACGCAGGATTGTGTCATTTTCCATCGCACCAACAAAACCGATTGTAGCATTGTCTGCAACACCGTATGTTGCTGCATCTGCTTTCATCAGCGCTGCCAGCGCACCAATCAGGAAAGAACCTTCCTGTTCACGACAAGAGTAGTTTACTACGTTAGGTGCATCAACAAAACCATCGATGTAAGCATAGCCCTGATCGGGATAGTCTGCACATACATTTGTCAGTGCATCCATCTGTTCGAAACCTACGCAGATGATAACTTCGTATTCACCAGAATCAGACATATCACGCAGGATCTGTTCGAAATCTGTAACCTGTTTGGGTTCTGCATAGTCAAATTCGATACCCAGTTCTGCTTTTGCACGTTCCATACCAGCATAGATCAGGTCATTGTAACCCTGGTCACCCAGGCCACCGATACCCAGTACACAAGCTGCTTTAATACCGGATGTGCCAGCTTCTTCACCTGCTGTTTCGTTGCCACCGCATGCTGCCAACGCAAAGGTCATTACCATAACCAGCAGCATAGAAATGAATTTCTTAAAGTTTTTCATAATAATCTCCTCCTGTCTTATAACTATTAATAGCCATATGTATGGATTGTTTAATTTTGGAATGCTGCAAACAGAATATTCAGAGCCTTTCTGGAATCAACATCCAGACAATGCTCTACAAATCTGCCCTCAATTGGCTGTTCACGCAGGTCTACTACAACCTTCCCACGGCACCATGTGCCACCGCATTCCACGCGTGTTACCATTTTGCGTGTATGAACCACGCTGGGATCAACTGCCACTACCATCGCCAAAGGATCATGCAAAGGGCTATACTCCATGGTATAGTTCTGCTTGCGGCTGCCATTCATGTAGTATCTGAGTTCCTCAGAAACAAAGGAAACCATACCTTTCTTTTCCGGCAGACAGCAGCGCAGAAGTTTGTCCACATCACTTCTTGTCAGATGTGTCTTCAGCGTTACATCCAGGCCAACCAGAGTCATATCCCATTCTGCCGTCATAGCTATATCCGCCGCTTCGGGATCACCGCCTATATTCGCTTCCACAACAGGGCTGACATTGCCATGAGAATAAATAGTCCCCCCCATAGCAACCACGCGTTTGATCTTTTTGGCATAATCAGGATATTTCGTCAAGGTGTTTGCCAGATTTGTCATGCGACCCAAAGAAATCAGAACCAGATCTCCTTCATATTCGCAGGCTTTCTGATACATGAAATCAGAAACATCCATATCTACAACCTTCTGTTCCGTAGGGGGAAGTTCAACATCGCCCATGCCATTCTTACCATGAATAAAGTCAGGGAAATCTTCTACCTCTCCTACCAGTGGCTTTTCTGCCCCCGCACATACAGGAATTTTCCCTTCCATGCCTGCTAATTTCAGGATACGCAGTGCATTTTCAGCCCCTTGTGCAGCTGTTACGTTGCCTGTGCTGGTAGAAATACCGACTACTTCTACATCCGGGCGATTTAAGGCAAATAAAATTGCCAGAGAATCATCTACACCAGGATCGCAATCAATAAACATCTTCATTGTCATTGCACCTCCTCTCATCATTTCTCTATCATTAAAGTACAACTACCTTAAATGATTACAATTTCATGAAAACCATTGCTTCTCGCGATCTCTGCCAGTTCTTCCAGTTCTTCGCGAGAAGGACTGATCATCTGACTGCGATAAGGTTCACGGACACCAAAGGGACGGTATGCACTGATCCGGTAGCGAATCGGCTTTTCTCCCTGCAGTGGTGCCAGCAGTTTTGTAATCTGATCTACTGTTTTTTTATTGTCCAGATATCCAGGAACAACTACAGTACGGATTTCTTCCAATTTTCCGGCTTTCGCCAGTTTCACTGCATTATCAATCACAGGACTGCTGCTCGTTCCTGCCAGTTTGATATGGTCTGCATCATCCCATGCCTTAACATCCAGCATTACGCCATCACAGACCGCCATCAGTTCTTCGTCTGCCGTGTAATCATAACTGCCGTTGCTGTCCATCAATGTCGTTTTCTTTTTGGCTTTCACCAAAGTAAACAGTTCTACCAGAAAATCTCGTTGCAAAGAACATTCTCCGCCGGAAACTGTAATGCCGCGAACAAAGGGAAGATCTTTTTTCAAAGCTTCCATGATCTCTTCTGCAGAATATTCTGCGGTTTTCGGTGTAGACATATTCGGACAAGCACTCAGACATGCGTCACATTCACAGCATGCTTTGGGATCCCAGTTCACTTTTCCCACTTCCATCGTAAGAGCACCTGCCGGACAGACTTCGACACACTTCCCACAATGAACGCACAAGCGGATCGTTTCAGGATTGTGACAGTATCCGCAGGTATAATTGCAGCCCTGCAGAAATATCGCAGCCCTGTTTCCTGGGCCATCCACTACACTGGAGTGAATGATCTTATTTACAATCGCTTTCTTCATTCTTCCAGAGATCTAACCTTTCTTTCATAAATACGACTATTTTTCACTTCGCCCAGACCCCACATCGCATTTGCCTGCTGTACCGCAACACCGGCATCCAGCTTCGCAATGTCAGATTTTTTAACGAGATATCCGGTAATACGAATAACATCCGCATCATCCCCGTATGTAGAGAAATAGCGCATACCCATTTCAAAACCGCCCTTGATCATATCCAGCAGCGCTTCAGGGTTACGTTTTGCTGTTTCATCGAAGGGGAAGATATCGCCAACACCGGACTTGAAGTAAGGGTGGAACTGGCTGCAGTGAATCAGATGTTCATGCAAAGGCAGTTCATCGCCGATGGCAATACGCACGCCGGGGCTGATGGAGTAGTCTTCTGCGATACCAACCTGTGCATGCAGAGAGAAACGATGGTTCGTTACATCACAATAACGGCTTTCAAAACTTTCTACACACTCGGTCAGTTTATCCAGAATACGTTTTGCCAGTGCGTCTGCTTCTTCACTGTATCCATAAGTACCTGTCTTACCGTCTTTTTCCATCAGGATGTTGACACATTCGTTCATACCAACCATACCAAACATTCCGGTAAAACGATCCAGATGCAAGAAACCTTCCTGTACCAGGAAATTAGATTTAAAGAAATGTGTTTCTTCTACCAGGAAAGTGATTTTCTTTTCGATATATGCACACAATTCTGCTACTGCTTCAGGCAGCAGTGTTTCGATCAGATGTTCACTGTTATAAGCACGTTCTGCCATGTGGCTGAAAACGATACGGGAAAGCGTAAACGCGCCGCCGCCAACAGGTAGTGCATTATAGCAGCTTGCAATACCATAAGGCACATCATATAACTTGTTATATTCCTTGTGATTTGCAAAGCTGGGTTTTGCACATGCCAGCGCACATTCTACACAAGATACAGCAAAATCATCGGGTGTGATGTCCGGATCATATTTCAGCGTGATTGCGGGGATCGCATTATCTTTAAATTCTTTCTGAACTTCTGCAATAATTCTGCCTGCGCGTGTTGCTTCAGGACCCAGATTCATATGGCAGTAGGAGTCAGAAATCGTACGATCCAGGAAAAACATGAAATGACGAATCAGTTTTCTTGCTTCCTCTTCATCTTCAATAAAAGGTTCCAGCATCTTATCTACATTACCCAGATATACAGGATAATGTGTTACAGATGGAATGTGACGATAAAAAATTTCCAGGGCTGTTACCGCTTCCCATAAATTTGTAGGAGGATCCAGACGAAGGAATTTGCAGCCTTCACGCATCAGTTTTTCATAATCAGGCAAAATGTAGCGTGGACAATAGGTTGCATTGCCTTCTGTCATTGTACAGAGGACACCAGCTTCAACCAATTCTCTGAACTTCGGAGTTGTTTCAAAAAACTCAACATAGTTCATCGGAATAGAAGATAAGCTCATCATCGCCTGTTCATGTGTTAAAGCACTATTATTAATGACAGACATTACATCATTTTTCAAGTTGCCAATATTCATCAGGTTCACCTCTCCTTTTCTTTTTTATTATTTTTATCACTTTGATCAAAAATGAAAGATACTCCATATATACTATCGGGCGATCCCTTCTCTCTGTCCAGGTATACAGAGTATCCCCCTTACAATATTCACAAGAATACAATTTTATTCTACAAAAACGGGGTTAAACTGTCAATTCATTTCATTCACAAACTATCTTTCTATGTAAAATTTTCTCTATAAATGTACCGACTGAAAGAATGTTTTTATCCGAAAAATCATTCTCAGATTCCCTGTATCCCACCCGACGCCTGTCAGAAAAAAGGAACACAAAAAGGCGGTGCAGCTGCACCGCCTTATATCACGCTTTCACCAAATTTTTCTGTCGTACTTTCCTGCGCCCTGCAAGAACTGCCGCTGTTCAACTCACCGGATCACTCTGTTTCTTCAGACACCTGATCCAGATTCCCTTTCCTATTTTAACAGCTTCGCGGAATACTTACGGCAAGATCCTGCAAAAAAACATTCCAAAAAGTCCTTTTTTCTTTATTTCCTGCTTTTTAAAAGAAATAAAGTGTTCCACAAAATATTTCTGTGCATCCAGCGGATCTGCATTTTCTTTCTGATTTCTTTCGTATGTACCCTGAGAAGTCATTCGTTTAGCCTTCACATTGTCAGCCAGTAGCAGATCAATATAGAAAGAAAACCATCTGCGGTGTTCATCAGCCAAAATCGGACACGCAATTTCCACGCGGTGCTCCTGATTTCTGGTCATAATATCCGCAGAGGAAATATAGATCTGACGCAGTTCTCCATTCCCAAAGCAATAGATTCTGGAATGTTCCAGAAAACGTCCCACAATACTTATGATGCGAATATTTTCTGTTTTTCCGGGAATCCCGGGCAGAATACAGCAGATCCCCCGCACGATCAGATCGATCTGTACACCGGCACAGGATGCCTGCATCAGTTTATCGATCAGATCTCTTTCCGTGATGGAATTTGTTTTAATAATGATCCTGCCGTTTTTTCCTTTCGCGATCTCGTTATCGATCAGACGGAACAATCCCGGTTTCATATCTCGGGGTGCAATCAACAGACGGGAATAACTCTCATGAAGATTGCCGATCATCATATTCGAGAAAAAGGCCGCTGCATTTTTCCCGATTTCCTCATTTGCGCTCAGCAAACAGAAGTCTGTATAGATCGCTGCTGTCTTTTCGTTATAATTCCCTGTGCCGATCTGCGTGATATAGGAAATATGATTCTTTTCCTGATATGTGATCAGACAGATCTTGGAATGACACTTGAACCTTTCCTGTCCATAAATAATATGACAGCCGGATTCCTCCAGTAATTTAGCCCACTCGATATTATTTTTTTCATCAAAGCGTGCCCGCAATTCCACCAGAACGGTTACGTGTTTTCCGTTTTCCGCCGCTTCCATCAGATATTTTGCCACCTTCGAATTATTCGCCAGACGATACAATGTGATACTGATCGATCTTACGTGTTTATCTCTGGCCGCTTCTTTTAACAAATCCAGAAATGGCTGCATCGTATGAGTCGTAAGGGAAATTGTCTGGACAATGTCGTAATGGAAAACTTCTTTGGTTTACTGAAAACAGAGTTGTTTTATCTTCAGGAGTTTGAATCAATGAATCACTTCAAACAGGAATTGATCGAATATCTGGATTATTATAATAATCGACGTATCAAAGCAAAGTTAAAGGGCTTGCCACCTGCAATTCACAGACAACAAGCCCTATTAGCCGCTTGATCAATATAAAGTTAAATATTGTCTAACTTTTTGGGTTCACTTCACAAGACTTTCTTTCGGTTTTTTATTTTCTTATCTGACATCCGCTGCTGCAGCGTCCTTTTCTGTTTTGAACTGTTCCTTATTTCTGTTCTCTGAAAAACACTTCTCCTGTTTCATGGTTCATTCCTTCCACGATTGCCAAAGATTCCAGATCATAACCAAAGTTTCTGATTACAGTACCGCCGATCTGAAAACCTTTTTCAATGGCAATACCGATCCCTTCGACTGTAGCCCCTGCTTCGTTGCAGATGGAAATCAGCCCCTGCAGGGCATCCCCATTTGCCAGAAAGTCATCGATCAGCAGAACATGGTCTGCACTGCTCAGAAATCTTTTAGACAGGATAACCTGATTTACTTTTTTATGTGTGAAAGATTTTACTTCTGCAATATATACTTCACCATCAATATTGATGCTCTTCGCTTTTTTCGCAAATACCACAGGCACACCAAAGTGCTGCGCAGCGATGCATGCAATACCAATGCCTGATGCTTCGATTGTCAGGATCTTATTGATATTTTTATCAGCAAAACGACGTTTCCATTCTTTGCCCATTTCGTTGATCAGGTCGATATCCATCTGATGATTCAGAAAACTGTCAACTTTCAGAACATTGCCTTCCTTTACCACGCCATCTTTCAAAATTCTTTCTTCCAGAAAATTCATTTGTAATGCCCTCCCCGAATACCCTATCTTACTTTTTACTCATAAAATTATACTGAAAAACAGTTCTTATCGCAACCAAAGTACTCTTTTTCCTGATCAAAAAAAGGCACTTTTCTGCAGCCTTTCCAGTTCTTCTTTTGTATCCACATCAAAAAGTTCCAGAGGATCCTCCACCTGAACGCAGGCTACATTTTCTGCATACTTTTTCAAAAGATAAGAACCACCTTTTCCCTTTGGAAGATGCTTCAATTCCTCCGCATATTCTTTTCCAAAAAGCGCAGGCATGCCTAACTGTTCCCCACAGGCCAGACGCAGCAGATTTTTCTTTTCGAAAGAGAAAGCATTTCTCAGTTTCAGCAGGCTTTCTCTGGAAAGCATCGGCTGGTCACAGGCGCAGAACACGATCCCGTCCATATCCGCCAGAAATTCTGCTCCCAAACGGACAGTATCGTTTCTGTCAGGCAGTTCATGCAGAATGACATCCACACCTTTTTCTCTGCAGTACTCTGCCACATCGGCATTTCTTGTCACAACTGTCCTTTTCAGAAAAATACCTTCTGTTGCTTCCAGAATCCTCTGCAGAAATGTTTTGCCACCGATCTCCACAAATAATTTATTTTCCCCAAACCGCACACTCATCCCAGATGCCATGATGACACAGCCGACTTTTTTGTGCATCCCATCCAGGTCAACCAGATAAACATCCTCTCGTTCTCTCAGTTCATTCAGAAAAGGAAGATCCTGTTTTCTGAGTACAGCAAGAACTCTTTTTTTATCAAAAACATTTCTGACAGTCTCCTGAAAGGTCAGTTCATTGCTTTCCAGAAAACCAAGTTCATCGATGGAAACCCAATCCCCTTTGCTTTCTGCCATACGATAAAGAGCAGGGCAGCCCAGTTCCAAAAAACCCTCCGTTACTGTACGCATAGGGCTCCCTTTTGCTGCAGGATCAAAAATGCCGATCTTCCTTTCCTGTCCACTATCATTCTCTTTCAGAAGCACTTCCCTGCCAGGTACGGCATACGTGGTAATGCCGGGCAAAGGCTCACCCATCTCCTTCAGATGTCCGCAGAATGATCGAAACCTTGTTGTTTTGCCTGCACGGTGGGTTCCTGTCAGGATCAGATGCTTTTTTCCGCTATTCAGAAAAGAATTCCAGATACAGCTTTCTGTTTGCTTCATAACATGCCTCCCGATACGCTTCATATTTTTCCAGAAATACAACGGCCTCAGCGGTCAGTATACTTCCTCCACCGCCTTTTCCACCGATCTGTTTTTCCGTCAGCGAAAAACCCAGTGCCTCTTCCGCACGATTGATAATTCCGATTGCTTTGGAATAAGATAGGCCCATTTTCAATGCCGCTGCCCGCAAGGAACCACCTTCCTGAATGCCTCGAAGAAGTCTGCAGGGGCCTTCTCCAAAAAAACGAACATCTTCTTTATATAAATAAATGCTGGTTGCCGCTCTCATGTCATCCCTCCCAAAGCACCGTCAGGTGACGTATTCCATTTTTATCTGTACATTCGATCAGAGAAATATCTCCGTATATTTCTTTCAAAGCCGCTTCCATTTTCTCCAGCGAATCTTCCCCCGGATGCAGAACACCGACACAGCGGCCGTCTTTTAATAAAATCAACTGTTCACAGAAACGCAGAGCCAGCACAGGGTCATGCAGGCACAGAAGACCTGCCTGTTCTCTTTCCATGACCATTGTTTTCAGGTGTTTCATAATAAGATATCTGTTCTGCAGGTCAAGGGCGCTGTCAGGCTCGTCCAGCAGAAGCAAGGACGTATCTTCGATCAGCGTCCTCGCAAGGAATACCAGCTGCTTCTGCCCTTCGCTCAAAGTCAGATAGTCAATCTTTTCATATCCGCCAAGGCCAACGGCCATCAGTGCTTCTTTTGCTCTGTTCTCCTGTTCTTTCGAAGGCCTCTGCATCAGCTTCATCACAGGATTGAAACCCATCATCACCACATCCAGAACAGGAAGAGAAATTTTGATACCGCTTTTCTGAGGGATATAACTGACTTTTCTCGCCAGTCCCTTTACGGACATTTCCTCCAGACATTCTCCCTGCAGGATACTTTTTCCACCATGACTGAGCTGGTTTGCAATACATCTGATCAAAGTGGTCTTGCCGCTGCCGTTGGCGCCGATGAGGGCTGTTAAAGTGCCTGCCTGCAAAGAACAGGAAATGTCATGGATGACAGTTTTTTTGCCATAGCCTGCAGAAATATGCTCTGCAGAAAAAATCATTTTTTCAGACATTTTCATTTCTCCTTCTCAATAGCAGCCAGATGAGGAATGGTGCCCCCAACAGGGATGTAAACACACTGACGGGCAGCTCACTAGCCGCCGCACTTCTCGCCAGAATATCCGCTATGCAAAGAATACTGCCACCCAACAAACCACTGAGCCACAAGGAATGGATACGGTTATCTTTTGTCAGAAGTCTTGCACAATGCGGTGCCAGAAGACCTACAAAACTGATGATCCCTGTCACACTGACTGTCGCCGCAACCACCAATGTTGCCAGGAGCAGGATGCAAAGACGCATTTTTTCCACAGGAACCCCCAGCAGTGCCGCCTCTGCTTCTTCTACTGAAAGAAGCAATACCTGCCTATGTAACAGGAACAATGCCGCCATGCAAAGTACGGACAGCACAAAAGGGACAGGCAGTTTATCCAGAGTGATCCCGTTCAGGCTGCCCATGATCCAATATTCGATAGATGCCAGTTCTTTCTCCGGATCTGCAGATAATTTCAGCACCATCAGAATGGTCTGTGCCAGAGAATGAATGGCAATCCCCGCCAGAACGATAGATGCATTCCCCTTTTCCGGCGCAATGGAGGTCAATGCCAGAACAAGGACAACCGCGATCATACTGCCTAAAAAGGCACTTCCCATGACTACAAAGGCAGAGCCCGTCAGGAAAAGGATCGCAAACGCTGCCCCTGCACTTGCCCCGGAAGATACCCCGATCATATCGGGAGATGCCAGAGGGTTACGAAACACCGTCTGATATACCATCCCTGCCACACCCAGTCCAAAGCCTGCCAGAACCGCCATGCAGGATCTGGGCAGACGAAGGGTCAGAAACACTCGCATCGCCTGTTCTTCCCCTGCCATCAGTTCTTCAAAAGAAAGGGGATATTTCCCCACAAACAGCGAAAGAATGAAGCCCACCAGCAAGACCAGTGTCATCAGCAATATTATATTTTTGATCTTACTGCTTTTCTTCATACATCAATTCAACTCCGGAGTAAAACCATAAAATGTTTCATAAAATTCAGTTACTGCTGTTTCATATTCTGCCGCAGGGTAAACATCTCCATGGAGCACAGATGCCAGCCACAGGCATCCCAGCACACTGCCGGGAACAGGAGAATCCCAGCACTCGATTGCATTGGGGATGCGATAAACTGCATTGTTTTTCACTGCTGTACAGTCTGCCAGTACTTTATCCGCCAGTACATCTTCCACGCTGTAAGCCGCATCCGCCGCCAGAATGATCACTTCAGGATCCCATGCCAGCAGCTGTTCATAGGAAATTTCCGCCCAGTAAGTATCTGTCAGCACTTCTGCCACATTTTTCCCACCGCCGTTTTCGATCAGACAATGCTGATACATTTCGGGGCCTGCTGTGGAAAGCATGGAACTGTTGCCTGCCAGATACACAGAAGGTTCTTCCACATCTGTCAGCGCAGTTTCCAGCTCTGCCAGTTCTTTATCGATAAATGCCTGCATTTCATCGGCTTTTTCTGCACAGCCTGCCGCATCCCCCAGCATGGCAATGGTTTCTGCCAGCAATGCCTGTGTTTCAGGCTTCACCACCAAAACAGGGATGTCCAGCTGTTCCAGAGAAGGTGTGATATCTTTCAGTTTGTAAGGAAGAATCACCAGATCAGGATCAATGACCGCACATTCTTCCAGATCAAATTCTTTTACTGTGCCCAGTGTAGGCAGTTCCAGCAGCGCAGGCGCACTCAGACCATATACAGGTCTTTTTTCCGGTGTATTCTCCACACCTACCAGTTTATCCGCCTGACCCAGACCGATCAGCATACTCGTTGTGATATAGTACCCACTGATGATGGTTTCAGGTTCTTCTTCGATCACCACTTCACGACCTGCATGGTCTGTGATTGTAACAGGATACACTCCATCTGTGCTTGTTGCTGTTCCTGTATTCTCTGCAGTATTACCGCAGGCTGCCATAGAAAACAGCATCATCAATGCCATACAAATTGCAAAAACTCTTTTTTTCATAATATTTCTCCTTCTTATACGGGAATGAACAGAACTCTGTTTCTGCCGCCGCAGATCATTCCCAGTTCCACTTTATCTTTATCACTCAGATCATAATCTCTGATCATAGGTTCTGTCACATCTTTCGCCTGACGGATGGCCGCATATTCTACCGCACCGCCGCCAATGCTGTCAATGATCTGATTTTCTCCTACAAACATCATACTTCCCACGCCTCGTGGAGAAGAACCCGTCTTTTCGATGATGATACAGAGTGTACCTTTCTCTTTTACATGCAGCAATTCTCTGGATACAGAAGAAATCTGCTTTTTATTTTTCTCCTGAATGATTTCCGCAAGAATGCTGACTGCAATTTCCGCAGGAGTGACCGCCCCGATCTTCAGCCCGATAGGCGCATGGACAGAGGCAATCTGTTCTTCCGTTGCACCTGCTTTTCGCAGATTTTCGAAGTTCTTCTGCACCTTTCC
>NZ_JBGVHV010000165.1:0-3927 GCF_045122575.1 Anaerotignum sp.
GTATGTTTCCCTCTGGAAGGCAGAACAGGAGCAGAGCTTTGACCATATGTACGACCTGATCGAGCATGGAAAGGTGGAAGGACAGCCGTTCTTTAAAGTGTTTAAGGAAAGCGAGATCTGTACATTGTTTTAAAATCATAAGAATTTCTTAAGGATACTCATAATGGGTATCCTTTTTCTTTTCCCTGTGCTATTCTGGAAAAAAGGAGGGATAGTTTATGAAAAAGTTTGGATTATTGCTCTGCCTTTTGCTGGGACTGACTGCCTGCGGACAGGCGGAGGTGGAGACGGCGGATGACCCGCAGCTGCGGTATTTTGAAACCGTGGAAGACGGCATTGCATTTTATAAAGAAGACGAGGAAGAGATTTTATATCAGGAACGGGTCTACTGCACGGATATCGTGATTCTGTATTCTGCTGAAAATGACTATATCACAGCCCTTGCCTTTGCCGAACAGCCGGAAGGCTATGTGGAAGAATGGGGGCTGGCCGCATACGGCTCCGGTGCAGGTGTGCGTTGCGATGCGCCATGGGAAGTAGCAGGTGTTGCGCCTTATCCTTATTATGAGATTCGCTTTGAAAGCTTCGATGAACCTCCTGCTGCTGAAAAATTGGCAGAACGGGGCTTCCGTGATTATATGGAACGGGATGGAAAATATATTGCAGTGAAACTGACCCGCTACGAAATGCAGCCTGTAGCCACCCACGAGATAAGTATCAAATAAAATATGGAACATAAAAAAGGACGGTATTCATACCGTCCTTTGAATATCTCTGAATTAGTCCTGTGTGTAGGGCATCAGGGATACGTGTCTTGCTCTTTTGATTGCTGTTGTCAGCGCTCTCTGGTGTTTTGCACAGTTGCCTGTGATTCTTCTGGGCAGGATTTTGCCTCTTTCAGAAACATATCTTCTCAGTTTGCTGATATCTTTGTAATCAACTGTTGTTACTTTGTCAGCACAGCACTGGCAAACGCGTTTTTTTCTACGACCACGTTTTCTAATCATGATTCCAAGTCCTCCTTATTAGATTCGAATTAGAAGGGGAGATCGTCATCTTCGATAGATTCATCGATAGGATAGAAACCATCGGAAGGGGCTGTCTGCTTGGGAGTCGCAACAGGGGTTGCTTCTCTGTGGCTTTCGAAGGAAGACTTGCTTTCCGCAAAGTACTGTTCTTCGACAACTACATCTGTACTCCAGCGTTTTTTGCCTTCGTTATCATCCCAGCTGCGAACCTGCAGTCGGCCGATAACACTGACCATCTGACCTTTCTTGAAGTATTTTTCCGCAAATTCACCGGCTTTACCGAATGCTACGCAGCCAATAAAGTCAGCGTCTTGCTCGCCCTGGCGTTTGAAACGGCGGTTTACCGCCAAAGTGTATCTGGCAACAGCAAGAGGTTCGTTCCCCTGAGAATATCTCACTTCGGGGTCTCTTACCAGTCGGCCCATTAAGATCACTTTGTTCATAGAGTTACCTCCTTATTCAGCTGATTAAGCTTCTTTACGGATGATCAGGTAACGCAGAACGTTTTCCATAATACGCATACGAGCTTCGATTTCTGCGGGAGCAGAAGCGGGTGCTTCGAATGTTGTGAAGCTGTAGAAACCTTCGTTTACTTTCGCGATTTCGTAAGCGAGTTTTCTTTTGCCCCAGTCATCAACTTTTTCGATTTTTGCACCGAATCTTTCCAGTGTAGCCTGTACTTTAGCTACTTCTGCTGCTCTGCCTTCTTCGTCCAGTGCGGGACTTAAAACCAGCGCCAATTCGTATTTGTTCATGTGGGTTACACCTCCTTTTGGACTAATGGCCCTCCTCTCTTGTAGGAGAGCAAGGATTATATCTACTGGTATCAACTGCATACTGCAGGACACTAAGAGAGAATATCATAAAAAGCCTTGATTTGCAAGGAAAAGTTGCATTTTTTTGAAAATTTTTTCGGGGCGCAATTCTGTTTTTCTGATATGGACAGAATCAGTCCTCCTCATATTCTTCTTCCAGCTTTTTGGCTCTTCTTTTTTCCATATAAGTGAACCCATAGCGCACCAGAATAAACATTGCAGCAAAAGATGCGGCATAGCTGATGATTTCTTCGGGATCGATCCTGCCTTCTGTGCGCCACATGAAAAATGCCATTATCCCAACAGCCGCAAGGATGCTGGAAACGGTAGAGACTTTGGAGGCTTTTCTGCTGAAATCATTCAGCACAACCTTCATCTGTCTGGCACGGATGTTTTGATAGATGGGGATACTCACCATGATGATGAATTCGGTGATGCAGTCCTCCAGCCCCTTACCAAATCCCAATACCTTGACGCAAAAGGCAATGACGATGAAATAATACATCAGATACATCATTTCAGAGGCGATCTTCCGTCTTGCCTGCAATACTCTTTCATCCACAAAATTTGTCATAAAGACTCCTCCTTATTTTGTTCGTTTTCATTTTCTTCCCAGAATAATTCGTCCAGCGTTTTGTCCAGTGCTTTGCAGATGGCGATGCAGAGGTTCAGGGTAGGGTTATATTTCCCTGCTTCGATCATGCCGATGGTCTGCCTTGTAGCACCGACTGCCTGAGCCAGTTCTTCCTGAGAGAGGTCTTTGGCAGCGCGGGCCGCCTTCAGTTTCAAATTCTTCAAGTCATCACTTCCCCAAGTGTATATTTTTCCAGATCTGTCAGAGAGGGTCCGGATTTCCTCTCTGTAATTTAGTTATACAACATATCTTTCTAAATGTCAAATATATATTGCATTTTGATATAAATAATTTGCGGAAAAAAGAAGGGGGTGAAAAAGGAAATGACGGGAAAATAAGATTGAAAGACTTTGTAAAATTATGTATAATGTTCATAAGTATGATTGTTTCTGAAACAAAAGAGGGGTATGGATTATGAAAAAAAGAATTTACGCACTGCTGCTGGCGGCAGTGATGGCATTTGGCGTTTCCGCCTGTGGCGCTTCTGATGCAGAAAAGAAAGCGGAAGCAGTTCCTGCGCAGAAGATCCTGAACATGGGTTCCGGCGACAGCGCGGGTTCCTACTACGCTTTCGGCAATCTGCTGGCTACCCACATGAGTGATGCGGCAGGCGTGGATATTGACGTTATTTCCACAGATGGCTCCGTGGAAAATATCATCGGGATCGATGAAGGTCTCTATTATCTGGGGATGGCACAGGCCGATGTGATGGCTCATGCATGGAATGGGCTGGTTCCCTTTGCAAAAAGCGGCGAAGTGAAATCTTTCCGTGCCATTGGCGGCCTGTACGAAGAAGCTCTGCAGATCGTGACGCTGGATGAAACGATCCAGACTGTGGAAGACCTGCGAGGCAAAACTGTTTCTGTCGGCGAAGACAATTCCGGCGTTGTGATCAATGCCATGAATATTCTGGATGTTTACGGCCTGAGAACCGGAGAAGATATTCAGACAGTGAGCATGTCCTTCAGTGATTCTGTGGAAGCAATGAAGGCAGGAGAAATCGATGCGGCATTCATCCTTTCCGGTGCACCTACGAATGTGGTGGAAGATCTGATCGCTGCCGAACAGGTGCATCTGGTGAATATCGACAGTGAAAAGGTGGAAGAACTGCAGCAGTGGTATCCTTACTATAATAAACATGTGATCCTCAGCGGTACATATACAGGTCTGGATTACGACGTTACAACTGTATCCGTTCAGGCAGCTATGATCGTTTCTGCAGATATGACAGAAGAAGAGGTATATCACCTGACAGCAGGGATCTATGATAACGTGGAAAATGTTTCTGCTGTTCTGGCAAGAGCCATTGATATGAGCGTGGAAAATGGCACAACAGGGATCACGGTTCCTTTCCATAAAGGCGCAGCGAAGTATTTCGCAGAACATGGTTTTACCGTTCCTACAGAATAATAACAGAAAAAATAATGACAGAAAAAAGAGGTATCCTCGC
>NZ_JBGVHV010000166.1:0-3817 GCF_045122575.1 Anaerotignum sp.
GGTTCTTTCATGGCATCGGCAAAGTCTCTGCCGTCTTTTTCACTGCTCAGCAGAACAAAAGCAAAGCCATCCCCGCTGGGAGAGAACACTGCTGTTCTCTTTGCACCTTTTTTCAGCAGCAGGTCTGCAAAGTGGGTCATATCCTTGCTGTTCAGCCCTTCGCCAAAGAAGAGGATATTTTCTGTACCTTCTGCCACCTGTTCCGCTTTCAGATTGAAGTATTTCCATTTCAGCTGTGTTAATGTCTGGTTCAGTTCATCTCTTTCTGCCAGCACATTTTTCACTGCCATATCCACTTTTTCCGCAGGAACGGAAAGCAGTCTGCCTGCTTCTGCGGAAACATCATTTTTCTTTCTGAAATCCTGCAGGGCACGTTTGCCGCAAAGCAGTTCCAGTCTTGTGCCGCCTTTATAATTCTGCGCACTGATGATCTTGATCTGCCCCACTTCACCTGCCAGTTTCACATGAGTACCACAGCAGGCACAGCAATCGTATGTACCTACGTTTACAATACGAACCTGACCTTCCAGTTCTTTTTTGCTGCGGTATTCCAGCGCGTCCAGTTCCTCTTTGGAAGGATAACGGATACCCACGGGAACATTGTTCCAGATAGCTTCATTCGCCTTTTCTTCCAGCCAGGGCAGGTCTTCTTCGGGAATTTTTGTATTCAGGTCAATGGTGATCATTTCCTTGCCCATATGAAAACCAACGTTATCACAGCCATATTTTGCGCAGATGACACCGCTGAGGATATGTTCGCCGGAGTGGTTCTGCATCAGGTCAAAACGACGTTCCCAGTCGATCTCGCCTTCTACTTCTGTGCCCACTTCCAGAGGTTTATCTGTTGTGTGTGTCACGATATCGTCCTTTTCATGAACATCCAGCACCTTCACGCCGCCCAGTGTCCCCATATCCGCAGGCTGTCCGCCGCCTTCGGGGTAAAACAGGGTTCTGTCCAGAACAACTTTCCAGTTCTTTTTGTCTTCGGTACATTCCAGTACCTTTGCAGTAAATTTTGTTGCATATGCATCCTGATAATATAATTTTTCGGTCATGGGTATTCCTCCGTTTTTTACTGATTCATAATGTATAAGTATATCATACTCACACAGAAATCAAAAGAAAAAGCGGTATACTTTCGTACACCGCTTAAATTCATCTTTTAAGAATCATTTGATTTTCAGATGAGCTGCACAGGATTATTTATCCAGCTGAGGAGCAACGTCATCCATCCATTTCATCAGACCGCCAGCTTCAGCATCTTTGTCATCAACATATTTTTTCGTTTCAGACGCAATAACGCCGGACAGACCAATCAGAGCAACCATGTTGGGGAATGCCATACAAGCATTCAGTGTATCAGCTACGTTCCAAACTACGTCCAAAGCCGCTACGCAGCCAACCAGAACTACGATTGTCCAAGCAATACGGAAAGGTTTAATAGATTTAACACCTACCAGATAAACCCATGCACGTTCGCCGTAGTAAGACCAACCCAGAATTGTGGACCATGCAAATGTGATCAGACCGAATGTCAGAACTGCAGGACCTACAACAGGGATCGCACCAAACGCACCGGCTGTCATCTGCGCACCTACCAGACCGTCCATACCAACGGGGTCTTTCAGAATAGCAGTTACCAGTACCAGAGATGTCATCAGACATACAACGATTGTATCCCAGAATACACCGGACATGGAAATCAGCGCCTGTCTTGCAGGGTTTCTTGTAGCTGCACATGCGTCTACGATAGGAGCAGAACCCAGACCGGATTCATTTGTGAACAGACCACGGGATACGCCGGCACGGATACACTGGATTACTGTAGCACCAACGAAACCGCCGCCAACTGCCTGAGGATTGAACGCACCTTTCACGATTACTGCAAATGCATCGCCGATATATGCGCCGTTAATGAAGAGAATCACGATACAACCAACGATATACAGACCAGCCATCAGAGGGATCAGTTTTTCACATACTTTGGAAATAGACTGAACGCCGCCCAGAATTACCAGACCTGTCAGTACCATCAGAACAACGCCAGTTGCAACTTTAGGAATACCAAATGTACCATTTACAGATTCAGCAATGGAGTTACCCTGTGTCATGTTACCGATACCGAAACATGCAATTGCTGTGAACAGAGCGAACAGAACGCCCAGCCATTTCTGACCCAGACCTCTTTCCAGAGCGTACATGGGACCACCAATGTAAGAACCATCTTTTGCTTTTACACGGTATTTAACAGCCAGAATTGCTTCACCGTATTTTGTAGCCATACCCAAGAGACCTGTGAACCACAACCAGAAAACAGCACCGGGACCACCTGTACCTACAGCAGTAGCAACACCTACGATATTACCTGTACCAATGGTAGCAGCCAGAGCTGTCGCCAGCGCGCCGAAACCAGATACGTCACCAGAAGCTTCCGCATCAGGTGTTACAGATAATTTAATACCTGTGAATGTTTTTCTCTGGATGAATTTTGTTCTGAATGTCAGCAGAATATGTGTACCAATCAGCAATACCAGCATGATGGGACCCCATACTACGCCATTGATTGCGCTTACATAGCCGTTGAAAGTTTCTAACATAGTTTTTCCTCCTTTTTTTGTAAGAAGATGAAATCATTGCGTGCATCAGTATCTTATCAGACCGCGGTTTCTGTTTATGCAAAAATACTCATACATCATTCCACTTGGAACACACCTATATCATACATAAAAATTCACAATAGCGCAAGAATTTTTTGATATTTTTTCAAATTTCTGGAAATTCGAAAACACTTTCATAGAATATATCAGCACTTTATCCTCCATTTATCAATATTTTTTGTTGCTTTTGACCCCAAGAAAGACATTTGTCCGTTAAGATAATGTAAATTTATTCTTTTCATCGACTGAACGTTTTTCCATAAAAATCCAGTAAAATAGGCATTTTCAAGCAGAACTCATTTTATCCGCACAAATTCCCATAATCCAGCTATCGTTATTTTGCACAAAAATTTACACTTTCTTAACACGAATGTAAAAAAGAAAAGAGTCCCTTCCGGAACTCTCTTCTTTCGCTTTATTTATCAACAATAGGGGCTTCATCTTCCATCCACTGATCCAGACCGCCCTCTGTCCAGACATATTTTTTCGTTTCAGAAGCAATCACGCCGCTCAGCCCCAGCAGTGCAACCAGATTCGGGAAGGCCATGCAGGCATTCAGGGTATCTGCCACATTCCAGACCACTTCCAGCGCCGCCGCACAGCCCACAAATACCACCAGTGTCCACGCAATACGGAAGGGTTTGATGGCTTTTGTACCGCACAGGTAGACCCACGCCCGTTCACCATAGTAAGACCAGCCCAGAATGGTAGACCACGCAAAGGTGATCAGGCCGATGGTCAGAACAATGGGCCCTACTGTGGGGATCGTGGCAAAGGCCGCAGAGGTCAGTTCTGCCCCCACCAGACCTTCCATGCCCACAGGATCCCGCAGCATGGTGGAAACCAGCACCAGTCCTGTCATCAGACAGACAACGATTGTATCCCAGAATACGCCGGACATAGAGATCAGTGCCTGACGGGAAGGATTTCTGGTGGCTGCCGCCGCATCAACGATGGGCGCAGAGCCCAGACCGGATTCATTGGTAAACAGACCTCTGGCAACCCCATAGCGGATACAGGTCATAATGGATACCCCCACAAAGGCGCCGCCTGCAGCCGAAGGATCAAAAGCACTTCTGAAAATCACAGAAAAAGTATCCGGAATGTATGCTGCATTGATCAGCAGGATCACCAGACACCCCAGAATGTAGAACCCTGCC
>NZ_JBGVHV010000167.1:0-5067 GCF_045122575.1 Anaerotignum sp.
TGTCATTCTCCGATTTTTTTCCTCTACGGTCAGGGGTTTTTTACCGTCTTTTTCCGCAGAAAAAGCGTTGCGGATGTTATTCACATAAAATCCGTTGTCTTCCACAGGGAGGGGCTCAATGCGATAAGCCAGTTTTCTGGGCTCTCCTTCCGTAAATTTTGCAACGTGCGGGCCAAGAGAATGCAAATAGAATCCTTCCGCTGCCATATCGGAAAGCCAGCTTTCCATAGCAGGAATGTTCATAAGATTGACAGGGATGAGTTTTCTTTTATATTTCATATTGGTCATCCTTTCTTTCATAAGGATTTTTCTGCTTCTGCATCGGCAATACACATCCGCAGGCGGGTTACTTCTTCTGCGTAGAAGCCGCGGCCTTTTTCTGTGATGCGGTAGGTGCGTTTTCGGCCCTCCACTGCCGTTTCTTCAATGAGTTTTTCTTCTTCAAATTTGCCAAGGATGGTATAAAGGGTGCCGGGGCCGATGCTGACGCGGTTTTTCGTCCGTTCTCCGATGAACTGAACGATGTCAGCACCGCACATTTCCTGCCGCTGAAAGGCCATCAGCACATAAAACATGGTTTCTGTTAAAACTTCTAGTGATTTTTTTGCCATAGGCATGGCTCCTCTCAAACTATGATATCGAGTATCGATATTGTTGTACTTTTATGATAATATCGATATTCGATATCGTCAATAGGTGTAATGAAATCTTAAGAAATAAAAAAGAACACCGACTGTTCGGCGTTCTTTCGGGCTTGCTTATTTTTTGCGGCATTCTCCGCAGGTACCATAGAGGATGAGCTGTTCCATTTCCACTTCGAAATCCAGATCAGGTACCAGTTTTTTTGTGACATCTGTCAGTTCTTCCATATGCAGATCATCTACTTTATTGCAGACTTTGCAAACGGTATGAGGATGACACTTCACCACAGCGTCATAACGGGAACTGGGTTCGCCTACATTCAGTTCCTGTACCAGACCCAGCTGTTTGAAGAAATCCAGTGTTTTATACACGGTAGCAAGGCTCATGGTAGGGTTGGTAGGTTCCAGCGTTTTATAGATCATTTCCGCATTGGGATGCTCTGTGGTGCTCATGAGCATATTATAAACGGCAATGCGCTGTGGGGTGACTTTCAGTCCTTTTTCTCGCAGGATCTGAGCAATCTCTTTCATACTTCCACACCCCTTCTAAATAATAACTATTGTTATTTAATAATAATAGAAATTATCCGTTACGTCAATAGTAAAATATACCAAAACGGAAGGGATTATTCCTTTTTTTGGAAAGTGCCGGCGGTTGTGTTTTTATTTTTCCTGTGTTATGATGGGTTTTGAAAGAAAGGAAGGATGGCGTATGCATATTGTTTTGCTGGAACCGGAAATCCCCCAGAATGCAGGAAATATCGCCCGCACCTGCGCGGTGACCAATTCTGTACTTCATCTGATCAAACCCCTGGGGTTTTCCGTGGAAGATAAATATTTGAAACGGGCAGGGCTGGATTACTGGAAACTTCTGGACATCCGTTATTATGAAAATTTTCAGGATTTCTGTGAAAAGAATCCCGGAGCGAAAATCTGGATGGCCTCTACCAAAGCCCGTCATGTTTATTCCGATGTGACCTATGGGGCGGATGATTACGTCATGTTTGGCAGGGAAAGCGCAGGCATCCCCGAAGAAATCCTGATGGCTCACGAAGCCAACACCATCCGTATTCCCATGCTGGAAGCGGCAAGAAGTCTGAATCTGTCCAATTCTGTTGCCATCATCATTTATGAAGCCATGCGTCAGCAGGGCTTCCCCGGTATGCTGATGGAAGGGCAGCTGCATCACAACAAATGGTAATAAAAAAGAACGTACTCGTGGAGTACGTTCTTTTTTTATTCTTCCGCAGGAGCAGTTTCTTCCGCAGGGGGAGCGGGAGGTTCTGCTGCGGGGAATTTCATATAGGCCTTAAAGAGATCCCCTTCGATCTCCAGCGAGAATTTTCCTTTCTGCAGATGCACAAGGGACTGGGCAATATTCAGTCCCAGACCGCTGCCTTCCGTATGACGGGAACTGTCGCCGCGGACGAAGCGTTCCATCAGTTCTTCCGCAGGGATATTCAGGGCGTCTTTGCTGATATTTTTCATGGAAACCGTTACAACTCCCTGCTCCTGTTTCAGGTCGATATAGACCCGCGTGCCTGTCTGGGAATATTTGCAGGCGTTGCTCAAAAGGTTACTGAGGACGCGCCAGGTCAGATTACCGTCCGCCATGGCATAGACAGGGGCATCCGTTCCGTTGATGACGACTTCCAGCTGGGATTGTTTCAGTTTTTCCTCATATTCTGCCACAGCCTGGGCGGTCAGTTCGCCCAAGTCCGTAGGGGCAAGGTTCACTTTCAGGTTGCCTGTGGAGGCTTTGGAGGCTTCCACCAAGTCCTCCGTCAGTTTTTTCAGCCGTCGGGACTGTCTTTCCAGCACTTCGATATATTCCGCCGCCTGCCCCGTCAGTTCCTCTTTTTTCAGCAGATCCACATAGTTGATGATAGAGGTCAGAGGGGTTTTGATATCGTGGGAGACGTTGGTGATGAGTTCTGTTTTCAGTCGTTCACTTTTCATTTTCTGATGCAGGGCAATGGAAAAGCCCTTGGAAACGCTGTTCAGATGTTCCCCGTGTTTGCGGAAAGGGGGATACATCCGTAGGGTGTCGATCTTATTGCTCAGGTTGCCCTTTGCCAGTGCTTCGCCGCCTTCCTGCAGTTTCTGCAGCTGGGCTGCGGCGGTGCAGAAAACAAAGAGCAATACCAGATTGAGGATGACTGCTCCGAATCCGCCGCCGATATAGACGCAGGAAACGATCAGCCATACGGCTGCCACCTTCCACATGGCAGGAATGGCCTTCAGCCCATCCCAGAACCATGCAAACAGTTTGCTGCACAGAAGAAGGATTTTATAGCAGAGGGTGTTCTGATAAAAATATCTGCCCAGTTTGATGCGGGTGGCACAGGTCAGGATGGTTGCCAGTGCCAGTATGGAAATGATCAGAAGTCCGACCAGACCAACGAAAACAGCTTCCATATAGGTGAAAGGATTTCCGTTCAGCACCATGACACCGATGCCCAGACTGCCGCCAATAGAAAGGAGCAGGTATAAGTCGAGGGGGATTCTGTCCTGTAAGTTCAGCGTGATCTCCTCTTTGTCGGCCTGATGACCTGCGGCACACAGAAGGAATACAAAGCTTAGAGCAAATACCAGCAGGCTGATGCCGAAAAGGGGCAGCAGAATGCTGTAAGTGTCATAAAGATCCTGATGGATCCAGAAAGACATCCAGTAATCATCGGAAACGGTAGGAGGCTCTGCGAGATATCCTTCCACGATGACTTCCAGTTCTTCCTTTCCGCCGGACAGTTCATCGAAGACTTCTTTGGACAGGAGCCCGTTGTCGGGAATCAGAAGGAATTGGCTGGTGTCTACCAAAACAGTCGTTTCGTTTTCTCCGAGGGTATCCAGAAGAGGGACGCCCTCTGCCGTATTCAGGCGATAGCGGAAATTGGTATTTTCGGGCGCAAAGGCTTCCTGATCTCCGGGGCTCCATGCGCCTGTATTGATGTGGTCGATGAGGCCGATGGCATATTGATAGGTGATATGCTGGCAGGAGGATGTTTTGTGGTAGGGTCTTGCGTTGTTGCCGTAAAACCCGTGTTCGTAGGCATAATATACCCCTGCGCCGCTGCCGACCGTTCCGAAGCCTGCAAGGATGACCAGAAAACAGGCGATGATCTTTGCCCCAAGGTTATGGGTGAGTTTTGTCATTTACTCGCCTCCTTTTCGATTTTATATCCCAGTCCCCATACTACCTTCAGGTAACGGGGTTCAGAGGGATTGATCTCTATTTTTTCCCGTAGATGACGGATATGTACGGCTACCACACTGCCGGAGCCACAGGCATCTTCGTTCCAGATGCGTTCGTAAATTTGCGCAGAGGAAAACACTCTGCCGGGATTTTCCATCAAAAGCTTCAGGATGTTGTATTCACTGGGGGTCAGATTGATGGTTTCTCCGTCTACGGTTACGATCTTTGCATCATCATCCATGACAATGCTGCCGATGGTCAGTTGAGAGGCTTTTTTTGCCATGCCACCCAGAGAGGTATAACGGCGCAGCTGAGAGCGTACCCTTGCCATGACCTCGATTGGGTTGAAGGGCTTGGTGATGTAATCATCCGCGCCCATATTCAGACCGAGAATTTTGTCGGTATCTTCGCTTTTGGCTGTCAGCAGGATGATGGGGATGTTGGAGGTTTCCCGCAGTTTGGCTGTGGCGGTGATGCCATCCATCAGGGGCATCATAATATCCATGAGGATGAGATGGATGTCGTGCTTTGCCACAACCTCCAGCGCCTCCTGCCCTGTGGATGCGGTGAAGATATTGTAGTTTTCTGTGGATAAATAAATGGATAATGCGGAAACGATATCCTTTTCGTCGTCGCAGATGAGAATATTGTACATAATGGTTTGCACCTCCGTCATGCTGTGATTTTATTGTATCTGACCGGTTTTAAGAAATCGGCAGGAAAAATTTTAAGATTTCATTAAATTATATATTTTTCTGAAAAAAGTGTAGCATATTCGGAAGGCGTTTTGGGGGAAGAGGGGAAATCGTAAGATTTTCTTAAACTTTTTGGAAAAATATTGTTGGGGGGCGGCTTTTTTGCTATGCTGAAAAAAAGGAGGTGTGCCCATGAAGGAGAGAAAATGGCTGCTGATGGGGGCGGCGTTTCTATGCATAGTATTGTTTCTGGGAGTGTTTCGGGTGCAGACGATTGCAGCATTTACCAGAATGAAAGATTGGGAAAATGTTGTGGAAATAGAAATCATACGTCATTGTGCGGAGGATGCGGCAGTGCTGCATCTGGAGGAAAATGAGGGCATTGCGACAGTGGCGGCAATGCTGCAGGAGACAGAATGCAAGTTTGATGGAATTTATTTTTCTGTCATTCGTTTTCCGGGCGCAGCGACAGAATGGAAAGTATATGACGTGACCTTTTTTGGCGAAAAAAATGCTGTTCTTGGCAGTTTTACGGGGG
>NZ_JBGVHV010000168.1:0-2365 GCF_045122575.1 Anaerotignum sp.
AACTGTATCTTTTTCTTCGTTATAAACGCTCATGCCAACTTCCAGTTTACCTGTCATAACGCGGAACAGGTTCAGACGACCGATATAAGGGTCAGCGATTGTTTTGAATACATACGCGGAGAAACGTTCGTCATCGGAAGAGCAGTAAACAACGTCTTTCCCGTCATGGAATGCGTGGAAGTTTGCTTTTGCTTCGATAGAAGGAGGTGTGAAACGAACGATTGTGTTCATCATCAATTTTACACCGTAGCCCAGTGTTGCGGAACCACACAGAACGGGAGCAACGCTCATGCTTTCGATACCAGCCAGCAGACCATCGTAGATTTCTTCTTCTGTCAGTTCTTCGTCATTGAAGAATTTTTCCATCAGTTCTTCGCTGGATTCTGCTGCTACTTCGATTACCATGGCACGCAGTTTTTCAACCTGATCTACTTTATCTGTAGGCATTTCGCATTTCTGCAGTTTGCCATCTACTTTCTTTCTTGCGTCTCTCTTGATTACGTTGATGAAACCAACGAATTTGCCGTCTTCATCATTGAAGGGGATCTGAACGGGAGCAACAGCTTTACCGAATTCTTTACGCAGTTCTGCCAGTGTTCTTTCGAAGTCAGCGTTTTCATCGTCCATCTGGTTGATGAAAAACATACGAGGCAGGTGCATTTCTTCACAGTATTCCCATGCTTTTTCTGTACCTACTTCTACGCCGGATTTTGCGGAAACCATGATCATACCTGTATCAGCTACGTTCATAGCCAGTTTTACTTCAGCAGCAAAGTCGAAGTAACCGGGTGTATCCAGGAAGTTGATTTTTGTATCCTGCCATTCAACAGGAATTACGGATGTATTGATAGACACCTTACGGCGGATTTCTTCTGCTTCATAGTCAGACACGGTGTTACCGTCTTCTACTTTACCGAAGCGTTTTGTTGCACCGGAATAATACAGTGCCGCTTCAGCGTATGTTGTTTTACCGGAACCACTGTGGCCCAGAAGTACGACGTTTCTTACTCTGTTGGATGCATAATTTTTCATAGATTATTTCCCTCCCATAGGTTATTTTTTAACGGCGATGCCGTTTTGGGGTCTTTTTTGTATGTATACACTATACAAATAATGCACAACTCACATAAGTATATGATTCGACCTATGAACGAATTTTCCTGCAAATTTTTTCAAAAAATTTCGTTCTTGGTAATTATATCAGATAAAATGAATATTTTCAATCAATTTTTGTGAATTTTGAAACAATCTAAAAATCGCAGTTACAGCTGCCGCCTCTGCATATTCATACGCCCTACGCTTCCATCGAAAAAGGCATAAAAGCATACTGTCTGCCTTTACGCCTTTTCCGAATAAACCTTTACTTTTAATATAATGGTTCTGTAAAAGGAATACCAAAATACTCCGCCAAAGAACGGCTCAGTTCCCGCGCGATGGGCTGAATATTATTTTTGATCCAGCCAGCATCCTCCGGATTGTCATGATAGGCCACCTCTACCAGTGCAGAGGGCGCATTCGTTCTTCTCAGTTCTCTCAAAGTTACAGTAGGCATAGTCTGGATGAGGGATGGATCGGGGTAAATATCAGCAAAGTTTTCTGCAATAAGATCCGCCATCTCCCGCCCCGGCTGACTGCTGCTGAAATAATAGACCACAGGCCCCTGTCTGGTGCCGGCTATAGATTCCGGCGCAGCGTTGGAATGGATCGCCAGATGGAAATCAATATTGCTGTTATTGGATTGAGCAATGGCTTCTCCCAAGGTCATCTCCGGACTGTTTCGAACAATTTCGATACCGCTGGCATTCAGATAAGGTTCCATGGCATCGGCGATCAGATTCATCACTTCCTCCTCGCTGCCGCCGTTGATAAAGGGATTGAATTCCTGCAGGGATGGACTCAAATATACTCTTGGCATAAAAAAATCTCCTTTTCCACCAGACTATGAAAAAGGAGATAAAAAAGTTCTTATTTTATTTCATTAAAGATTTCTGATACATACGGTAAATATCATCTCTTGTCAGAGGATAAGGGAACGTAGCGATCTTTCCTGTCTGTTCCATAAAACGGTCTGTGTAATAATTCAGATCATCCTCAGTATAAGATACATCATGGTCAAGCACATCCTCCAGAAATGCTCCCAGTTCCGCGGTATCCGCAAAACCAAGACATTCCAGCAGTTTCTCCACATGTACATCCCCTGCAGGAAACTGTTCTACATAGGCCTGTGTCAGAACACCGTTTGCCATCCCATGAGGCAGACCCTTTTCATAGGTCAGGAAATAACCCATGCCATGGGGCAGAGAGGTCATGGTCTGGGCAATGGATGCACCGCCCAGCGCAGACATCAGCATCAGTTTATCACGGG
>NZ_JBGVHV010000169.1:0-21904 GCF_045122575.1 Anaerotignum sp.
GTTCGGATAAACCGCCAGTCCAGCCCGGCGATAAACAGTTCGATACAGAAGATGGCCACCAGAACCAGGCTGGCAGACAGCGCCGGCTGCTTCTGGATCAGCACCAGAGGAATGGCCAGCATGCCGCAGAGAAAGGCAATGGTGCGCATATCATCCAGTTCTTTTTGTCGCATGGTGATGACTTTGGCCAGACAGAAGATCATAATCACCTTGGCAAATTCTGAAGGCTGGATCGTCAGAGGGCCAACGGCGATCCAACGGGTCGCCCCCTTGTTGTCTACGCCGATCAGAAGAACAGCGATCAGCAGCAGGATGTTTGCGATATAGATGGGAATATAGTATTGGGAAAAATATTCATAGTCTACATTGGAAGCGACCACCATCAGACCCAGCCCGATGAGGAAAAACACACCGTGCTTGATGACGTTGGAGGGAGATTCCCCCAGATTCACATGGGTCGCGCTGGCGATGCAGATCAGGCTGAAAAATACCAGCAGGCAGACAGCCCCGACCAGCCACCAATCTATATTTTGGATATATTTTCTGATGTTCATAGGAAATACCTCTTTTCGGAAGTTTTTGTAATGGACAGGAATCTGTTCCTGTCCATTACAAAAACCCGAAAAGACCTTCAAACGTTCGGATCATCTTTCGGATTTGAAGGTCTTTTATATTCGTGTTTGTTGTGAGCTGCGAATCAGTCCTGATTCATTTTACGCATGCTCTTGATGGGGATGTTCGCGTACAGTACGGGAACAGTGCCGCTGTTGTCTTCAGACTGTGTCTGTGTGATCTGGATATCCAGTTCGTCTGTGTCGATTTCCATGTAGTTGGAAATAACCTTGATGATATCCGTTTTCAGCATTTCCAGTACCTGAGAGGAGCAGTTCACTCTGTCGTGTACCAGAACCAGTTTCAGTCTGTCTTTTGCCACGCTGCCGGAAGGAGGGGCCTGTTTTTTCTTGAAAAAGCTAAAGAAATCCATCGTTACACTTCCTTTCGATGCGGCTTATTTCTTGAACAGCTTTTTCAGCTTGTCCATGAATGTTTCGGGTGCCTGTTCGAATGTCATGATGGGCACATCTTCACCCAAGAGACGCTGAACGATGTTTCTGTAAGCCTGACCGGCTTTGGAATCCTGACTTGTTACAGCGGGTTCGCCTTTGTTTGTTGCAATAACGATGCTTTCGTCATCGGGAACAACGCCCAGAATATCGATAGCCAGAATTTCTTCTACGTCTTCGATGTTCATCATTTCACCGCGCTGTACCAGATCGATACGCAGTCTGTTCAGGATCAGAGTGGGGTTTCTCAGTTCGTTTGCTTCCAGAAGGCCGATGATTCTGTCAGCATCGCGCACTGCGGAAACTTCGGGTGTTGTTACGACAATGGCTCTGTCTGCGCCTGCGATGGCGTTTTTGAAGCCCTGTTCGATCCCTGCGGGACAGTCCAGAATGATGAAATCGAAACCTTCTTCTTTCAGGTCATCACACAGTTTCTGCATCTGTTCGGGAGATACAGCGTCTTTATCTCTTGTCTGTGCTGCAGGCAGCAGGAACAGACCGTCATAGCGTTTGTCTTTAATCAGTGCCTGTTTCAGACGGCAGTTGCCTTCCACAACGTCTACCAGATCATAAACGATTCTGTTTTCCAGACCCATAACAACGTCCAGATTTCTCAGGCCGATATCTGCGTCTACCAGTGCTACTTTTTTACCTAATACTGCAAGACCGCAGCCGAGGTTTGCGCTGGTTGTGGTTTTGCCAACACCGCCCTTGCCGCTGGTGATTACGATTACTTCACTCATTGATGTTCCTCCTAATCTCAGAAGTATATTTTACAACTGTTGATGTATTTTATTTTTCGGGATTTTTATTGCTATCTGTTTCTATATTAACAAAAATATGCAACTTTTGCACTCCTTTTTTGAAACAAAAGGGGAGAACTTTTCCCATGTTTCGACAGCATCCTGCGGCGATCAGGAAAGCGCCATTACAAAGATCTGTCCGTTCTGTACGAAGGCATATTCAGGAGGCTTGGGACCTCTTTTGTTTTCTTCGGGGAAACGGGTGATGATATCCGCGATACGCAGCTGTACGGGAGCCATGAAGATGGCTGTCACAAAGGCCTCTGTCATGCCTTTGCAGCCTGCGTGTGCCATGCCCTTTAGCTGACCCAGAACGATGATGTTGCCTCCGGCTTTGATTTCTGCGCCGGGATTTACGTCGCCCACGACCACAACGCTGCCGTCAAATTCGATTTTCTGGCCGTTTCTCAGAGAGCCTCTGTGGAATTTTGTCAGGTTGCTGGGGTTCATTTCCTTTGCCAGCAGTTCGCTCAATTCCAGCAGTTCGTTGTTTTCTGTTTTCACAAAAGTGATATCCATTGTCGCATGTTTTGCGATGATCTTCAGCAGTGTTTCTTCTTCCGCTGCTGTGAACTCACGGCCCTTGAAAGCCATGGCAGTTTTTACGTGGTCAAAGAATTTGCCGGCCTCTACGACTTTCTTTTCCAGTTGTTCGCAGAGGATATCGAAAGATACTTCGGGATCGAACATCACAGTGATGCCGTCCTTTGTGCCTTTAAAGATTACATAATTCTCGTTTCGCATGTTTTTCCCCTCCTGTGTGTGTTTCAGTCAGATGCAGAGCCATTTTCCCGAAAGGCCTGGTGCTGCCGTGTTATTCGGCCAGAACCGTCTGCATGTTTGTATTTGTAGGAACATAATCCAGTCCCAGATATTCTTTAATGATCGCCTTGGCTACTGCCGGCGCGGGGGTACCGCTGCCTTCGCCGAAGGGAATCATAACAGTGATAGCGATCTGCGGGTCATCATAGGGCGCGAAGCAGACGAACCAGGTATGAGAACTGCGGTTCTTGTCTTCTTCGGCAGTACCTGTTTTGGCAGCCACTTCCACGGGCAGGTCATCAAAGATACCGCGCAGTGTGCCGCGGGAGCCGTTGGTTACCAGCCACATGCCCTGATATACGGCCTGCAGATTTTCTTCCTTGAATTCGATGACATTTTCTACAGTTTCCTCTACTTCGGAATGGAGCGTGCCATCGGGGTTTTGTATATGATCCACCATGTGCAGCTTGTAAAGCGTGCCGCCGTTGGCGAGGGTGGAGATGTATTTCGTTACCTGTGCCGGTGTGTAGCTGTTGATGGACTGACCGATGGCAGTACGGATGGTGTCGCCGTCTGTCCAGCGGGTCTGGCTGGTGGTCGCATCAGGGTTGAAGGTCTTCACGGCTCTTTCCTTATTTGTGGGAGATGCCATGGTGGGGCCGTATTCGTCCAGCTCCAGACCGGTATAACTGTTCAGACCAAAGGCAGCCATATATTCATTCAGCGTTGTGATGGAATTGTTGCTGTTGCCTGTGGTCACGTTGCCCATGCGGTATGCCAGTTCGTAGAAGAAGTAGTTGCAGGATACTTCCAGTGCATGGGAAACATTCAGGGGGCCGTGGGTACCGCCGGTGTTGGAATAGATCCAGCAGCGGGCATAGGGAATACCCGTATCTTTAAAGATCCCTTTGTCGGTGATGAGGGTATCCGGTGTGATGGTACCGGTTTCCAGCCCTGCCAGTGCAGTGATCATTTTGAAGGTAGAGCCGGAGGCTTTTTTCTGCTTCAGAGGGCGGTTTACCAGGGGTGTATTGCCGTCCTTCAGCAGAGAGTTGTAATAACTGTTGTTGAAGGTATTTACTAGTTCGTTGTTGTCGTAGGAAGGATATGTGACGCTGGCGAGAACTTCGCCTGTGCCTACCTGTGTAACGAAAACAGAACCGGTACAGGGGTCAAGCCCTGTATCCGCAGGGGACATTTCCCCGTTGGAAAGTTTATTGATGATCATGCTCAGAGGAGCAGTTGCACCGCTGTCGATGGCAGCCTTTTCCTCCGGCGTTACGTTCATGTGTCCCTGCTCAATCATCATCAGTGTCAGTTCTCTGACGCTCACATTGCCTTTTTCCAGAGCATCCAGCAGGAATTCCTTTGCTACCGTTGCAGCATCTTCCTGATCGGGGCTGAAGGTGGGCTGTGCCTGTTTCAGCCGCAGATAGACGGTGTGCTGAACGGTGCCTTCTTCGGCATAAAGCATTTCCTCAGCGGAAATATGGTTTATGTTGATCATGGACTGGAACAGTTCCATAGTGGAGACGGAATTTTTCCCACCGCCGGTCAGTTTTTTCAGAACGGCTGTCCGCAGTTCGTTTTCCAGTGTGTCGTAAGCAATCTGCTGCAGTTTGCTGTCCAGTGTTAGGAACAGGTCTTTGCCGGGAACAGGTTCGGTAGAGTCGATGACGCTCATACGGCGTCCCTGATTGTCTACCTCGATCAGCACCTTACCATCGGAGCCGTTCAGATCTCGTTCAAACAGTTTTTCCATCCCGTCCTGACCGACCAGATCAGTCTGGCTGTAAATGGGGTTGCCTTCTTTATCGAGGTCATCTTTATAGAGGGCATAGTCGTTTTCTGTCATCTGGCGGATATATCCTAAAATATGTGCAAAATATTCTCCCTGCGGATATTCTCTCAAGGAGATGGTGTCGATAATGACACAGGGGAAGATATCCTGATTTTCTTCTACATAGGCCAGCGTTTTGTCGCTGACGTCGGTGGCCACGTTGACTGTCTGATACTGCTGATATCTCTGCAGATACATGGAGTAGCGAATGCCCAGTGTGCTGCGGATCAGGTCATTGGGAAGACCTTCCGGCAGACCGAAATAGTCCCGCAGATAATCCAGTGTTTTCAGAGAACCGTAGGCGATCTGTTCGCCCTCCATGCCCATGCTTTCTTTCCAGCTTTTTTCGCGGTTTTTGTTTCCGTTAAACTGGAAGGAATAGGGGGACTCTGTGGCCAGAGGCAGTTCGTCGGCGATCTCTTCGCCAAAATCAGTCAGTTTCATGGCGAGGGTCAGTGCCATCAGGTTTCTGTCGTCGCTCATGCAGAAAGAAACGTAAGCACGTTTCTGAGCCGCATTAAAATCGGCAGGGGGTTCGTATTGTTCATACAGCCACTGCAGACATTCTTCTGCGGTCATGTCTCGCTGTTTTTTCTCCAGACCAATGGAAGTTTTCCAGCGTTTTTCCTGGGTTTCTTTTTCTTCCTCTGTGCCTTCAAAGGTAAAGGCATAGGGAGCCCGCTTGGTAATGGGCAGAGCATCGGTTTTGGTCTCGCCTTTTTCCCAGAGGGTCTTGGTCAGAGCAGCAGATAGTTCCTGTCGTTCTTCATCGGTAAATTCCAGCGTAACGCTGCCGTCTACCTGCACGCAGTAGGCAACGGTATTGATGGCCAGTGGTCTGCCGTAGCGGTCATAAATACCGCCGCGGGGGGCGGTCACGGGCAGTTTTTTGGATACGCTGGCGGTGATGGATTCCTCATAGTCTGTACCATGGATGATCTGCAAAGTGAACAGCCGCAGTACGATGATAGCAAAGAGGACGATGATGCCGCAGAGCATAACAAATATTCTGTTTTTACAAAGATCGAAAAAATGATCGAGATGTCGTCTCATCGGTTCCTCCTAAGGGATCCCAATACGCCTTAGAATAGGCGGTATTTGTATTTTTCTTTCAGTTCCAGCCATTCATTGATCCCGAACAGGATACGGTAGATCAGAATGGTCACAACGGCGGTATAAACCAGTTCGGGTACCAGAACGGAGAAAAGGAAAAAGAGCAGATTGCCTTCCCCGCGGAACACGAAGCCGGTGATATAAAGGACTGCCTGATACAGCACTGTGGAAACGGCGCAGAAAATGACAGGCAGGATATAGTTTTCACGATAAAAGGTTTTCTGGCTGCGGCCGAATAACAGCCCCATGGCCAGATATAAAAGGGTGTAGAAGCCGATCATTTTATTAAAGAAAATATCCATCAATAACCCACAGCATCCGCCGATGATGGCACCTTCTTTGCTGCCGCGCAGCAGGGCATAGGAAGTCACGATGATGAGGGCGGTGTTGGGGAAGATCCCCTGAATTGCCAGCAAAGGGAACAGGGTGGTCTGCAGGATAAAGTTCACAAAAATGATCAGACCGGTGATCAGGATCCTCATTCAGTACCCTCTCCTTCCGTTGGTGCCGCGGCAGGCGCTGCGTTTTCCGCAGGTTCTTCCGGTGCGGCAGGAGTGGTCACAGGGTTGGGCAGTGTGGGCACTTTTTCAATGGCACTGCTCTTGTCGATGACCAGAATGGTATCCAGATGTTTCAGGTCTACATAGGGCTGGATCACGGCATATTTGGTCAGACCGTTGGTGTCTGTTTCCAGTTCCAGCACCTTGCCGATGGCAAGGCCGGCAGGATAGATATCAGACAGGTGAGAAGTCACGATTTCGTCGCCCACCATGATCTCTGCCTGGGCATCGATGTATTCCATGATGCAAAGACCGTCTGCGGAAAGAGTATAGTTACCCTTCACTACGCCCAGATCCCCCGTACGCACGCTCATGGCAGGAACGGCGGAACGGCTGTCCAGAATAGACTGGGCCTTGGAGAACGTAGCGCCGCTTTCCAGCACCTTGCCCACCAGACCTTCGGGAGCGATCAGCACCATGTTTGCGCTGATGTCGTCCTTTGTGCCTTTGTCGATGGTGAAGCCGTCATACCAGACACCGGGGTCTTTGGCGATGACCGTTGCGCCGACACTTTCATAGTCGGGATATCTCTGGGCAATTTTCAGCAGCAGAGAAAGGGTCGCATTTTCATCTTCATACATCGCCAGACGTCTGTTTTCTTCCAGAAGTTTGGCGATCTGTTTTTTCAATTCGTTATTTTCTTTTTTCAGGTCAGCTTTGTTACGGGAAGCGGTAACGGTTTCGTCTACCCAGCTGCTGATCCCTGTTGTCAGATCCTGAAAGGGAGTGACAACGACACCGATGGCACTTTCCAGCAGTGTGGCGTTCAGCTGTTTGCCGCTGGCAATGACTGTGACCAGTACCAGAAGCAGGGCGCCGCCCCGTATAAGTTGTTTTTTATATTTTTCAAAAAACTGCTGCAAAGGGGATTGCTCCTTTCGTCAGTATCAGAACAGTGCTTTTCTGGGGGAGATCAGCACATTTTTCAGTTTATCGATCTGGTCCAGAACCATGCCTGTGCCCAGTGCAACACAGTTCAGAGGTTCGTTGGCAATATTTACGGGCATGCCTGTTTCTGCTGTGATCAGTTTATCCAGACCACGCAGGTGTGCGCCGCCGCCTGTCAGTGTGATGCCGAATTCCATGATATCTGCCGCCAGTTCGGGGGGAGTTGCTTCCAGTGTCTGCTTGATGCTGTCAATGATGGCACCAACGGGTTCTGCCAGTGCATCGCGCACGTGGATGGAATTGACTTCAATGGTTTTGGGCAGACCGCTGACAAGGTCACGACCGCGGATCTCCATTCTTTCTTCTCTTTCCAGAGGGAAGGCAGAGCCGATGGTGATCTTGATTTCTTCTGCAGTACGGTCGCCGATCGCCAGGCTGAATTCTTTTCTGATGTAAGTGATGATGGCGTTATCCAGTGCGTCACCGGCTACACGCAGGGAACGGCTGGTTACGATACCGCCCAGAGAGATGATCGCCACTTCCACAGTGCCGCCGCCGATATCAACGACCATGCTGCCGGTAGGATCTGCTACGGGCAGGCCGGCGCCGATAGCTGCTGCCATGGGTTCTTCGATCAGGTAAGTGTCTTTTTCTCTGGAGCCTGCTGCAATGGCAGCTTCCAGTACCGCGCGTTTTTCTACTTCTGTTACGCCGGAAGGAACGCATACAACGATGCGGGGTTTAGGACCGAACAGAGAGCGTACATAGGCTTTGTTGATGAAGTAGCGCAGCATTGCCTGTGTCACGTCGAAGTCAGCAATTACGCCGTCTTTCATAGGGCGGATAGCTACGATGTTGCCGGGTGTACGGCCGATCATTTCTTTTGCTTCGTTGCCGACAGCCAGAACTTCTCTGGTCTGTGTGTTGATGGCAACAACGGAAGGTTCATTGACGATAATACCTTTTTCGCCCATATAAACCAATGTATTCGCGGTACCCAGGTCGATACCCATATCTTTAGAATTGAACATGTTGAATTTTACCCCTTTCATTATTGAAAACGCTGCCGCAAAAGAGGGCGGAAACGTTGATTTTCTGAATTTTGCCTTACATTTTATCATACCGCGTTTTGTTCTTCTTTTCAAGGAAAGAGCCGTATTTTTCATAAAAAATGCAAGATTTTATGGACATTGCTGAACAGAAAACAGGCATGTATAAGCATGCCTGTTACTATGGTCGGTATCAGGAGAAAAGCCTCCTGTGCCCTTTCGACAAAAGCGCTTGCGGAACGCTCTCTGTCATCATTACATTTTTCTGTAGATCAGGAACGCCAGCACGATGCCGATGATACCTGCAATGGTGAAGCGAATGGTCAGGCCGAACTGCAGGGTCAGTACGCCCAGGTCCAGCACAAGAGGGGAGGACAGCCCGAAACTGCTGCCATAACCCAGCCAGCTCAGGGCAGAAATGCCGCCCAGTGCATTGCCGATAAAACCGCCCAGTACCACCCCTGCCAGCATCAGCAGAACCAGTACCCATATATTTTGTGAGGATTTTCTAGCCATATATCATATGCCTCCTTTGATTCATATCATTTAACTGAGATATTATATCATAAAATACCAGGAGAGAAAAGCGAACACTCGGTGAAAGGAATAAAAAAAGACTCTCCGATTTCTCGGAGAGTCTTGAATCAGCGAGTGATTCAGTTAAAGCTTATTCGGTTCTTTGCCGCGAGGCGGTAAGTCTGAATTATCATTCAGCCTTAGGAGATTCTTCAGCTTTAGGTGCTTCCTGTGCAGGAGCAGCGGGTGCTGCTGCAGGAGCTGCAGGTGCAGCTGCGGGAGCGGGCTGAGGAGGTCTCTTGCCTGTCAGAACGCCTTTAGGACATTTGTTTGCACAGATGCCGCATGCTTTACATTTATCGTAGTCGATAACAGCCAGGTTATCAATTACGTGGATAGCATCGAAAGGACAGTTCTTTTCACAGATCTTACATGCAATACAACCAACGGAACAGTTGGGGATTACATTTTTACCCATGTCTTTGGAAGAGCACTGAACTTTAACTTTTTTCTTAGCGGGCAGCAGTTCGATGATGTGTTTAGGACAAGCGGATACACATTTACCACAAGCGACACATTTATCTTTATCGATCACTGCGATGCCGTCAACGATTTCGATTGCGCCGAAAGCACAAGCTTTTTTACAGGAGCCCAGACCCAGGCAACCGTAAGAGCAGGATTTTGCACCGCCACCAGCCAGCTGAACAGCGAAGTTACAATCGTCGATACCGAAATATTCATATTTGTCTTTTGCTTTTTCGCAAGTACCACCGCATTTAACGAAAGCAGCCACGGGTTCAGCTGTGGAAGCTTCAACACCCATGATAGCACCGATTTTTTCAGCAGCTGCTGCACCACCAACGGGGCAAGCATTTACGGGAGCTGTACCAGCAACGATAGCGCCTGCACAACCACCACAACCGGGGAAACCACAACCACCGCAGTTAGCGCCGGGCAGAACTGCCAGAATTTCACCGATACGAGGGTCTTCTTCTACTTTGAAAACTTCAGAAGCAACACCCAGACATGCACCGAAAACAACGCCCATGCCGCCAACGCTCAGAACGGGGAATAAAATACTCATTGGATCCATATTCTTTTACCCTCCTTCTTACAGTTTGATCAGACCAGAGAAGCCCAGGAATGCGATAGACATCAGACCAGCTGTGATCAGAGCCATAGGGAAACCATCGAAGGCTTTAGGTGTGTCATTGTCAGCGATTCTTTCACGAATACCAGCGAACAGAACGATTGCCAGAGCGAAACCAGCCGCACCACCAACTGCGTTCAGAACGGATTCGATGAAGTTGTAGCCTTTCTGCATGTTTGTTACGGCTACACCCAGTACCGCACAGTTTGTTGTGATCAGGGGCAGGAATACGCCCAGTGCCTGATACAGAGCAGGTGCGGATTTTTTCAGGAACATTTCTACGAACTGTACCAGGGAAGCGATCAGCAGAATGAACGCGATGTTGTACAGGTATGTGATGTTCAGGGGCACCAGGATCAGGTTGTAAACCAACCATGCTGCAGCTGCTGCCAGGGACATAACGAAGATTACAGCCATACCCATGCCGGCTGCTGTATCTACCTTCTTGGATACACCGAGGAAGGGACAGATACCTAAGAACTGGGACATTACGTAGTTATTTACGAAGATACCAGCCAGAACTAATAAAATCAGATTCATCTATTTTCCCCTCCTTCTTAAGCTTTTTTGTTTTTGATGCTATTCAGTACAGCCATCATGCAAGCCAGTGTGAAGAACGCACCGGGAGCCATTACGAACAGCAGAGTTTTAGGGAATGCTTCGGGCAGTACAGTCATACCGAATGCTGTACCGGAACCGATGAATTCACGGATCAGACCCATGCAGCCCAGAGCGATTGTGAAGCCCAGACCCATACCGATACCGTCGCAAGCAGATGCGAAGGGACCATTCTTGGACGCGAAGGATTCTGCACGAGCCAGAATGATACAGTTAACTACGATCAGGGGAATGAACAGACCCAGGGAAGCATACAGGCTAGGAACATATGCTTTCAGAACAAATTCGATGATTGTTACGAAAGTAGCGATAACTACGATGAAACAAGGGATACGTACTGTATCAGGGATGAGTTTTCTCAGCAGGGATACGAATACGTTAGAGCAGATCAGTACTGCTGTTGCAGCCAGACCCATACCGATACCATTGATTGCAGAAGAAGTAACCGCCAGAGTAGGACACATACCGATTACCTGCATGAATGTAGGGTTTTCATCGATGATACCGTTTTTAATGATTTTTACGGGATTAGCCATCAGTTAGCACCTCCATTCGCTGCGAACCAATCCAGGGCTTCCTGTGCACCGGCACAAACTGCTCTGGAAGTAATTGTAGAAGATGTGATAGGAACGATCTGACCGCCGTCTTTTGTTACGGAAACAGTACCGGATACGCCTGCGAACTGTTCGTAGAAAGCGGGTTCTGTGGATTTTGCACCCAGACCGGGTGTTTCGGAGTGACCTGTTACACGCAGACCTGTAACAACGCCGTCAGCACCGATACCTACCATTGTATTTACAGCACCGCCGAAACCGCCGGGAGCTGTTGTGATTACATAACCACCATTGTCAGCTGCGTATACAGCTGTGATTGTACCTGTCAGTTCTGCATCAACCTGTTCAAAGGAAGAAGCTTCGGGCATAACAGCCATCATGCCTTCGTTCAGTGTTTTCTGTTCCTGAGCTGCGATGGGTTCTTTTGTGATTTCAGATACTGCACCCAGCAGACCAGCAGCAACACCAGCGATAACCAGCAGAACGATAGCAGGTTTTACGATTGCTTTAGAGTCCATGCTTATTTCGCCTCCTTCGTTTTAGGCAGTGCACCGAAGATTGTAGGTTCTGTGAATCTTTCGATCAGAGGTACACAGCAGTTCATGATCAGGATAGAGTAGGATACGCCTTCAGGGTAACCACCGAATGTACGGATCAGGTATGTGATCAGACCAGCGCCAACTGCGAAGATGATCTGGCCTTTAGGTGTTACGGGAGAAGAAGCGTAGTCTGTTGCCATGAAGATACCACCCAGCATTACACCGCCGGCCATGATTTCCTGCAGGGGCATTCTCATGCCGTGTCTGCCGATCACGCCGAACAGGATTGCTACTGTTGCGATGTAGATTACGGGGATCTTCCAGCTGATTACATGTTTGTACAGCAGGTATACGCCGCCGATGATCAGAGCGATTGCACATGTTTCACCGATTGTACCGCCGCACTGACCCAGAATCAGTTCACCCAGAGAAGCATCCAGGTGACCAGCTTTCAGCTGTGCCAGAGGTGTAGCGTATGTAGCTGCGTCAGCAACTTCCAGGCCGTTAGGTACGGACCATGTTGTCATTTCTGTAGGGTAGGAAGCCAGCAGGAATGCACGGCCAGCCAGAGCAGGGTTGATGAAGTTCTGACCCAGACCGCCAAACAGCTGTTTACCAAAGATGATAGCAAATGCACTACCAACAACTGCAACCCATACGGGAGCTGCTGCAGGCAGGTTCATTGCCAGTAACAGACCGGTTACAACTGCGGACAGATCGCTTACTGTAACAGGTTTTTTCATGATTTTCTGGCACAGTGCTTCGAAAATCACGGAAGATGCGATTGCTGCAATGATCAGGATCAGTGCAGAAATACCAAAATAATAGATACCCGCTGCTGTTGCAGGAACCAGAGCGATGATTACATCACGCATGATGCTCTGGATGGATTCTTTAGAACGCACATGAGGGGTACCGGATACTACAAAGTTAGCCATTGTTTATTCTCCCCCTTCTTATTTCTTTTCAGCTTCCGCTTTTGCTTTTGCTTCAGCTTCCGCTTTTGCTCTTGCTGCTGCGGCAGCTGCTGCTTTTTTGCCTGCTTCGATCTTCTTAGTTGCTCTGATAGACTGAGCCAGCTGACGTTTTGCAGGACATTCGTAAGAGCAGGAACCACATTCGATACAATCCAGACCGTGATGTTTTACGAAGCCTTCGCCGTCGCCTTTGATTGCAAAAGCATTCAGCATGAAGGGCATCAGGCCCATAGGGCAGTGGTCTACACATTTACCGCAACGGATGCAGTTTCTTTCTTCGGGAATGTATGCTTCGTCTTTTGTGAAGCACAGCAGACCGGAAGTTGTTTTTACGGATGCAACATCCAGTGTGTACAGTGTGGGACCCATCATAGGACCACCTGCGATCAGTTTTACGGGAGGGTTTTCTTCGTTGAAACCACCGATTTCATCAACCAGATCTCTCAGTGTCATACCGATTCTGATTTTGTAGTTACCGGGGTTTTTGATACCTTTACCGGAAACTGTTACGATTCTTCTCATCAGAGGTCTGCCTTTTTCGATGGCTCTTTCGATCGCAACAACTGTGTCAACGTTGTCTACGATACAGCCAGCGGAAGCGGGCAGTGCACCGGATTTCACTTCTCTCTTTGTGATAGCGTAAATCAGGTGTTTTTCAGAACCCTGAGGGAATTTTGTTGTCAGAGGCTGAACGGAAATGTTGTCGATGCCTTCACATGCTTTCTGCATAGACGCAATTGCTTCGGGTTTGTTATCTTCGATACCGATAACGCCTTTTGCATTGGGATGCAGTTTCAGCATGATCTGCAGACCTCTTACAATTCTTTCGGGTTCTTCGATCATCAGGCGGTAGTCACATGTGAGGTAAGGTTCACATTCAGCCGCATTGATCAGGATGTGATCGATAGGTGTGTCTTTGGGAGGGTTCAGTTTTACGTGTGTAGGGAAACCTGCACCACCCAGACCAACAACGCCGGCATTTTTGATTGCTGCCAGAATTTCGTCGTTTGTCATAGTTGTGTAATCTTTACCTTCGTTGAGACCTTCGATCTCTTCCATTTTGCCGTCGTTTTTCACAACGATAGCTTTTACCATAGCACCGCCGGGTACCAGCATAGGTCTGATGTCTACTACTTCGCCGGATACGGATGCGAAGATAGGAGAAGACATGAATGCGCCGGATTCAGCGATTTTCTGTCCTACTTTTACATGATCGCCTACAGCTACCAGTGGATCACAAGGAGCACCGATGTGCTGGCTCATAGGGTAGAACAATTCGGAGCCTTCTTTGGGCATAATCACCTTGATGGGCTGGTCTTTTGCCAGTTCTTTCCCATCGGGAGGGTGTACGCCGCGTTTGAACGTTAAAGTTTGCATATTATCCCCCTCTGTTCAAATTTGTCATGTGCCGAGGTGGCACGGGTTTAAAAGTTATACTTTTATAAAAAAATAACTATAATATAACAGCAATATTTTAATACAAAAATAAGAATTTCTCAACAATTTCGCAGAAAAAAAGCGAAAAAACTTTTTTTCAAAAGAAATTTTCACCTAAGTTTTTGTAAAAAAAGACTTCCTTTCGCAAAAAATGCTGAAACCTGATTTTTGTTTTATAATATTGCGGAAACATCCGACGATACAAATTTCTTTGTATGCGAATGAATCATCGTTTATATTTTATACTTATTATCTATAAAAGTAAATGTTAATTTATTACCATAATAACGGCGGTTTACCCCTGTGTTTTTAGGGATATTTAGACAAAATGCTATAAAATTTGTTAAAATTGTGATAAAATGAAAGCAATTTGAAAGAAGGAAGAAAGGTGGAGAGAGTGTGGAGCTTTCGCTGCAATTACAACAGAAACAGACCCTGAGCCTGCGGCAGCAGCAGTCGGTAGAAATCCTGCAGATGAATGCCCTTGCTCTTTCCGAATATGCCAGAGAGCTGGCGGAAGATAATCCGCTGGTGGAATGGAGCGAAGAAGAGGCATCCCTTTTGGAAGACCGTCAGGCGCTGCTGCAGAAGATGGAATGGCTGGAAGGCGCTGACGAAGGAAGCCGCAGTTTTTACGTAGCAGAACAGGAAGCGGAGGAAAGGGAGGATGCCCGTTTTGGCAGCAAAGACGGACAGAGCCTGCGGGAATATCTTGTGTTTCAGATCAATATTCGGGATATCCCCGAAGGGCATAAAGCGGTTCTGCGTTTTCTGGCAGAAAGCACGGCGGAAAGCGGATATCTGGAAGCCGATGCCGTGGAGATGATGCTGGAAAGATACCCTATGAGGGAAGAAACGGCCGCCCGTATCCTTGCAGAGTTTCAGTCGCTTGACCCTGTTGGCGTGGGGGCAAGGGATCTGCGGGAATGCCTGCTGATCCAGCTGAAACAAAAGGACGCTTCTGCCGTTGCGGTGAAACTGGCGGAAAATTATCTGGAGGAAGTGGCGAAAAATCACCTTTCTTATATTGCAAAACAACTGAAAACGAATATTGGGGAGATCACGGCAGCTCTGCAGGAGATCCGTTCCTGTCAGCCCAAGCCCGGCAGCGGCTTTGCGGGAGAGGATCGGGTGGAATATGTGATCCCGGATATTCTGGTTATGCGAAAGGAAAAGGAATGGGTCGTGATTGTGAATGGAAACGTCATGCCCCATCTGCAGATCAGCCGTGCCTATATGAAAATGCTCCGAGAAGGGGCAAATGCCGAAACGGAGGAATATATCTCCGAAAAGCTGAAACAGGCGGAATGGGCACTGCAGTGCATTTCCCGACGAGAAACCACGCTGCAGCAGGTAGCAGAGTGTATCGTCCGCCGACAGGAAGCATTTTTTGCGGATCGGCAGGGACAACTGGCACCGCTTCGCTTGATGGATGTGGCAGAGGAACTGGATCTGCATGTTTCCACTGTCAGCCGTTCGGTGAAGGGGAAATATCTCCAGTGCGACCGCGGCGTATTCCCGCTGCATGCCTTCTTTTCCAAGGCTATGCCGAAAGCGGAAATGGAGACGCAGGTTTCTGCAGACAGCATTCGGGAAAGGCTGAAAACCATCATTGGGGAGGAGAATAAACGAAAACCCCTCAGTGACAGAGAACTGACAGAAAAACTGGTTGCCGAAGGCGTTCAGATATCCAGACGTACCGTGGCCAAATACAGAGAGGCCATGGGGATCCCCGGCGCTGGCGGCAGAAAAGAGTATTGATATAAAAAAAGTATTGATTTGAGGGATATATAATATGGAAGAAATTTTTCAGATTCAATTGCATAAAGACGTGGATACCCCCCTCTATCAGCAGCTGGCAGAAGCTATTCTGACCCTGATTTCCGACGGTTATCTGCCTGCCAACAGAAAACTGCCCCCCATTCGAAAGATGGCGCAGCATTTTGGGGTCAATTCCGTGACCATCGTAAATGCCTATAAATATCTGGAGCAGAAGCAGATGGTCTATTCCCGTGTAGGCAGCGGCACCTTTGTTTCGCCCCTGCCCGTGGAGCATATTCCGGAACCTGTGGCAAATAAAAATATCCGTTCCTTTGTCGGCGAGATTTCCGTGGAAAATGCCATCAATTTTTCCGGCACATCCCTGCCCCATGAAATGTTCCCTGTAGATGCATTCAAAAAAGCTTTTGACGAGGTGCTGGAACGGGAAAAGGGCGGTGCTTTCAGCTATATGGACGGCATGGGATATGAACCTCTTCGCGAACAGCTTTGCTGTTATCTTGAAAGTTACGGCATTAAGACCACAGTGGAAAATGTGCAGGTGCTTTCCGGTGCACAGCAGGGGATCGATATCATCTCCAAGGTAATGGTGCATTACGGAGATGTGGTTTTTGTGGAAAAGCCTACGTTTTATGGTGCGGCAGGGGCCTTTCTTTCCCGTGGGGCAAAACTGGTGGAAGTTCCTCTGGAGGAAGACGGCATGGATATGGTAATGCTGGAAGATTACCTGAAACTCTATCAGCCGAAATTTATTTATATGATGGCCTATTTTCAGGCACCTACAGGCATTTCCTATTCCATGGAGAAAAAACGCAGACTGCTGGAACTGGCGGAAAAATATGATACATATATCATCGAAGAAGATAACTTCTGTGATTTCCATTATGGCAAGGAAGATATCGTGCCCCTGAAGGCGCTGGATTATAAAAACCGTGTCATTTATATCAAGAGTTTTTCCAAAATTCTGATGCCCGGCCTGCGTATCGGGCTGGCCGTTCTGCCGAAAAAGATCCATCAGGCGGTGATGGAGGCAAAATATACGACTGATATTTCTACTTCCGGTTTTATCCAGAGAGCACTGGAATATTACCTCAGAGAAAATGGCTGGGAGGAACATGCGGCGGCCATGCGCCGTTACGGCAGTGAAAAATATCGCAAGACCCTGTCTGCCGCAAGGAAATATCTTTCCGGCGTGGCGAAATACGGCCTGCCGGGTGGTGGGGTGAGCCTCTGGATCAAGCTGCCCGAAGGCATCAGTGCGGAAACCTTTTGCAGCCGTATGCTGGAAAAGCATGTGATCCTGACTCCCGGCAGCCAGTTTGATATCAGCGGGGAGGAAGACAGCCATGTCCGCCTCAGTTTTGGGAACCTCAGCGATGATAAGATCGAGGTCGGGCTGAAACGCATGGGCGATACCCTGAAAGAAATGTTGAAAAAAGTTGAGAATTCCCAGTAAAATGCGGTGAATCCACCTTGACAAACGAAAGGCGTGTTATTATAATCAAATCATTAGTGAAAAGCCATGAAAAGAAGGAGTACGTTCCGGCAGAACTTACAGAGAGAGGCCGTTTGGTGGGAAAGCCTCAGAAACGCGGAAGGGAAGCAGTCTTTTCGGTCTTGTGACCAGCTTCGCGGTGGAATAGGAAGTAAACTTCCATAGTATACCGCGGCGTATGTCGGCGTTAACGACTTTGAGTGACGGCAGATTTCTGTCGTAACATGGGTGGTACCGCGATCATTCGTCCCTGATTTTATAATCAGGGACTTTTTTATTACGCTTTCGCGTACGAAAACCTGAATTTTGAATATTATTCCCGAAAAAGCAAAAACGAATGTTTTTGCAAAATCGGGTTCCAAGGGACTGAGTCCCTTGGTGGGAGTTTGAGGGCAAAGCCCTCAAGAAAAGGAGGCAAATAAACATGAAAAATCTTGGTGTAAACGAAATCAGAGAACAGTTTCTGAAATTCTTCGAAACAAAAGACCACCTGCGTCTGAAATCCTTCCCTCTGGTGCCCCAGAACGATAACAGCCTGTTGCTGATCAACTCTGGTATGGCTCCCATGAAGGCATACTTCACAGGTCAGGAAATCCCACCCAGCAAAAGAGTGACTACATGCCAGAAATGTATCCGTACAGGCGATATCGACAATGTAGGTAAAACAGCACGTCACGGCACATTCTTCGAAATGCTGGGCGACTTCTCCTTCGGTGATTACTTCAAAAACGAAATCGTTCCCTGGTCCTGGGAGTTCGTAACAGAATGGCTGGAAATCCCTGCAGATAGACTGTATGTAACGATCTACGAAGAAGATGACGAAACAGGCGAAATCTGGAAAGAAAAAGTTGGTCTGCCCGCAGACAGAATCGTAAAACTGGGCAAAGCTGATAACTTCTGGGAACACGGCACAGGCCCCTGCGGTCCCTGTACAGAAATCTACTATGATCGTGGCCCCGAATACGGCTGCGACAGCCCTACTTGCGGTGTAGGCTGTGACTGTGACAGATACATGGAATTCTGGAATCTGGTACTGACACAGTTCAACGCAAACGAAGACGGCACATACTCTGAACTGCAGTTCAAAAACGTAGATACAGGTATGGGTCTGGAACGTATGGCTACAATCATGCAGGGCGTAGATTCCATTTTCGACGTTGATACAGTAAAATCCATCCGTGATGCAGTTTGTGCAAAAGCAGGCGTAGAATATGGCAAAGGCGGCAAAACAGACGTTTCCGTTCGTATCATCACAGACCACATCCGTTCCGTAACCATGATGACAGCAGACGGCGTTCTGCCTTCCAACGAAGGTCGCGGTTACGTTCTGAGAAGACTGCTGAGAAGAGCAGCTCGTCATGGCAAACTGCTGGGCATTCAGGGTGAATTCCTGGCTGAACTGTCCAAATCCGTTATCGCTTGCAGCGGTGAAGCTTACCCCGAACTGGTTGACAAACAGGAATACATCTTCAAGATCCTGTCTCTGGAAGAAAACTCCTTCTATAAAACCATCGATAATGGTATGGAAATCCTGAAACAGGATATGGAAGAAATGAAAGCAGCTGGTCAGACAGTGATGAGCGGCGAAAAATCCTTCCGTCTGTATGACACATACGGTTTCCCTATCGACCTGACAAAAGAAATCCTGGAAGAAGCAGGCATGAGCGTAGACGAAGAGGCATTTGCGGCTGAAATGAAAGCACAGAAAGACCGTGCAAGAGCAGCAAGAGGCAAATCCAACTACATGGGCGCTGCTGAAACTGTATATAACGAACTGTCCGCAGAACTGACAACTGTATTTGCCGGTTATGATGTGGCAGAAGTTTCTGATGCGAAAGTGATCGCTCTGGTAGCAAATGACGAAGTGGCAACAGGCGCACAGGCTGGCGACACAGTTGCTGTATTCCTGGATAAAACACCTTTCTACGCAGAAAGCGGCGGTCAGGTGGGTGACCACGGTGTGATCAAGACTGCAAATGGTCTGGTAGAAATCACAGACTGCGTAAAAGTTGTTGGCGGCAAAACAGCGCACATGGGTACTGTAAAAGAAGGTACAATTCTGGTAGATGAAGTTGTAACAGCAACCATCGATATGAAACACAGAATGGCTTCCTCCAGAAACCACTCTGCAACACACCTGCTGCAGAAAGCGCTGAGAACAGTTCTGGGCACACACGTTGAACAGTCCGGTTCCTTAGTAACAGCTGACAGACTGCGTTTCGACTTCACACATTTCTCCGGCATGACACAGGAAGAAATCAAAGAAGTAGAAAGACTGGTGAACGATGCCATCTTTGCAAGCCTGCCCATCGAAGCAGAAGAAATGGGTATTGACGCTGCAAGAGAAAAAGGTGCGATGGCTCTGTTTGGTGAAAAATACGGCGATGTGGTTCGTGTGGTTGACATGGGCGGCTACAGCATCGAACTTTGCGGCGGTGCGCACCTGAAAAATACAGCACAGGTTGGTTCCTTCAAGATCGTTTCCGAAAACGGCATCGCTGCCGGTGTAAGACGTATCGAAGCACTGACAGGCGAAGGCGCTCTGGCGCATTATCAGGCACAGGAAGAAGAAATCAGAACACTGAGTGCACTGGCAAAAACTTCTCCCGATAAACTGGTAGCAAGAATGGAACAGATTCTGGCAGAACAGAAAGAACTGGCAAAAGAGCTGGAAAAACTGAAAGCAAAAATGGCTGGCGGCGCTGCAGATGAAATGCTGAGCAAAAAAGTAGACATCAACGGCGTAGCGGTTCTGGCTGCTGAAGTAAAAGATATGGATGGTAACGCAATGCGTACACTGGGTGACCAGCTGAAAAACAAACTGGGCAGCGGTGTCATCGTTCTGGCAGGCGAAGCAGGCGGCAAAGTAAGCCTGATCGTTATGGCAACAGATGATGTTGTGAAAAAAGGTGCACACGCAGGCAATATCATCAAAGCGGCTGCAGGCGTATGCGGCGGTGGCGGCGGCGGCCGTCCCAACATGGCACAGGCCGGCGGTAAAGATGCTTCCAAGATCGGCGAAGCTCTGGAAAAAGCAAAAGAAGTTATTGCTGAACAGATTAAATAATTCAAGCAAAAAAATAACACCGATGGGGAAACCCATCGGTGTTTCTTTTTTTACCAGAGGTCGATGCCGCCGTTGCCTTCTACCAGCAGGTTGTAGTTTCTTTTGCAGGTATAAAGCTTGCCGTCTTTTGTCTGCAGCTGATACTCGATAGAGATATCGTTTTTCTTGCCGTAATCAGGAAGAGCAGGTTCATTGTTCAGCACCATTACCCCATTGGGGAAGCTGTATTTCAGGAAGAAGTCTGTTGTTACTTCATCAGATTCCCAGATTTTTGCTGCATAAGCACCTGTGTAAATATCTGTTCTGGCTTTTGCACCACATACGTTTACGGATTTGGTGGTAATTGCCTTAAAAGGAGAATCATCAGCAAATTCCACAGCTTCGATAAAGAAAGGATCATTCCAGTGGCTGCTGTAAAAAATACTGCAAATTTCAATATCTACGCCCATTTCCTTCAGTTCAGCCATGGTCAGTTCTGTTTTTTCTTCTTTCACCGCAGGTTTTTCTGCGGCAGAAGGTGCAGAAGTGATGGCGATGGTCTGAGAAGCGTTATCCCAGCCAACGTTGAATCCAAGGGCAGTGCCCAGATCACGCAGTTTAAAATAGTTGTTGCCTTTGATGGTGTATGCTTTCAGGGCGGCTTTCTGTCCGTCGATGAGGATGGCGGAAGTACTTTCTACGGCATCTTTGATGTCTTTTGTGCCGCTGACTTTCATTTCACTGCCGGTGGGGGCATAGGCTTCACCCTTTACCAGAGCGATGGAGTTTGCAGCACCGTCCCAGCCAACAGAGAAGGATGCATCTGTACCATTCAGCACATAGGCGATATCTCTCAGCTTAAAGTAGTTGTTGTCGTTGATGTTGTAAGCCTCAAAGGCTTTGGATGCGCCGTTTACAGTTACTTTGGATGCAGTAGGTGATGCAGGAACGCCTGCATAAACAGGTACTGCACTCAAGGCCATGATGGCAGTCAGGAAAAATGCCAGTTTCTTTTTCATAGGAATGCCCCCTCTTCTTATCTAAAGACAAATGTTTTTACTGTAAATACAGCATAACATATTTTGGGGGTTAAAACAATCTTTTGGCATGAAAAAAGCACTATCGTTTCGATAGTGCTTTTGCGCATTAGGGTCAAGGGTATGAGCACTGCCAAAACTAAGGCGGCGGCGTAGCCGTCTTCCGAAGGAAGATGCTTTGACAAGAGTTCCCTTGCGGGTTCTAAGGGCAGAGCCCTTAGGAAATCACAAATTCCTGAATTCCCATGGAACCGGGGGCGATAGAATATTCGGGGAAGGAAATGACAACATCGCCTTCGGCATTCAGATAGAAGGGTGTATCTTCTGTGACGGTTGTAAATCCTTCGATCAGCCCGTCGTCGTCACCAAATCCGAAGAAGGCTGCATTTTCGTCCATACCCAGTCTGGCTTCGATCTGGTCTGTGATGGATTTGTTGCAGATTTCCACATAATTTTCACCCAGCACATCTGCCAGTGTCAGTTCGGTATCATTTGCCAGATCCATGTTGTAGAAATGGTATGCTTCTTCTGCGGCTACCCAGCTTTTTGCTGTTGTCACCTGCAGGGAAAGGATATCATCGGCGAAATGCTTCACTTCATAATCGATGTACAGGCTCATGGTGCGGTCAGCCCATTCTGCTTCCGTGCCGCCGGTTGCAAAGAAGGCTTCTTTATAT
>NZ_JBGVHV010000170.1:0-12108 GCF_045122575.1 Anaerotignum sp.
GACCATAGTATGCGCCGTGGGAATAGCAGATGGGTTTTGCTTTATCAAAGTGGAATTTGCCGGTTTCGTCCAGATAATCATCACTGACCTGAACGGAAACCACTTCTGCCAGAAACATATCGTGGGTGCCCAGAGGGATGACCTGTTTTACCTTACATTCGATATTTACAGGGCTTTCGTAACTGATGGGGGCATCTACCTTTTCACCTTTTTTGGCGGTCAGATGCATCACTTCGAATTTGTCCATATCTCTGCCGCTGCGTACGCCGCAGAAATCGCAGGCATAGGCCAGTTTTTCTGTGACCAGATTGATGACGAATTCGCCTTTTTCCTTGATGATGTTGTAGGAATGGCGGCCGGGGCGGATGGATACGTATGTCATGGCAGGGTCAGAGTTGATGGTGCCTGTCCATGCCACGGTGATGATGTTTTTATGTTCCATATCGCCGCAGGAGACCATAACGGCGGGGACGGGATAAATGACTGTCCCGGGTTTCCAGATATCTTTTCCCATTTGAATTTCTCCTTTCATGGGGGTTGTTCTAAGTGGTTCTATCTTAGTATGAAGGCAGGCAGTTTGTAAAGAGAAAAACGGAAATTTGCTTGTAAATAGCCTGCTGGTTCGGTATGATAAAATTAGAGAAAAATTTGTTTTTTAAGGAGGAATCTTATGAATCTGCCTTTGGAATATACAGAAAAAATGAAAGCTTTGCTGAAGGAGGAATATGAGGATTATATTGCTTCTTTTGGTGAGGGGAGATTTTACGGTCTGAGAGCCAATACGCTGAAAATTTCTGCGGAGGAACTGCAGGAAAAAAATATCTTCCGCCTGACAAATGTTCCCTGGTGTGAAAGCGGCTTCTATTATGAAGGAGAGGAACGTCCTGCAAAACATCCTTATTATCATGCAGGGCTGTATTATCTGCAGGAGCCCAGCGCCATGAGCCCAGCGGCGACCCTGCCCATTGAAGAGGGGGATATTGTCCTTGATCTTTGCGCGGCTCCCGGCGGCAAGACCACCCAGCTGGCGACAAGACTGAAGGGCACAGGCCTTCTGGTGGCCAATGACATCAGCGCGGGCAGAGCGAAAACGCTGCTGAAAAATGTGGAACTGATGGGGATCCGCAATGCTGTTGTCATGAGCGAAACCCCTGAGAAAATTGCAAACCGTTTGCCTGAATTTTTCGATAAAATTCTGGTGGATGCCCCTTGCAGCGGCGAAGGCATGTTCCGCAAGGAGCCGGATATGGTGAAAAGCTGGGATGCAAAAATGCTGGAATTCTGTCAGACAGAACAGGCCAAGATTCTGGAGGCCTGTGCGCCCATGCTGAAGGCAGGCGGTATGCTTCTGTATTCCACCTGTACCTTTTCTCCCGAGGAAAATGAAAAGAGCATCGGTGATTTTCTGGAAAATCATCCGGAGTTTGAACTGGTACCCATTGAGAAGAGAAATGGCTTTGTGGCGGGGCTGCCTCCTTTTGAAGCCTGCGCCAGACTGTATCCCCATAAACTGAAGGGGGAAGGTCATTTCCTTGCACTGCTGAGAAAGAAGGAAACGGCGGGCACAAAACCTGTTCCTGTGGAGGATGGCAAATGGACGAAACAGATGGATGCCTTTGCGGATTTTGCGAAAGATGTCCTGCAGAAAATGCCGAAAGGCATTTATAAGATTTATGGCGACGGGCTGTATCTGCTGCCCGAAGGTACTCCCAAACTGGATAAGCTCCGCGTCCTTCGAACAGGCTGGATGCTGGGCACGCTGAAAAAAGACCGCTTCGAGCCTTCCCAGGCCTTTGCCATGGGGCTGAGAAAAGAAGAGGTGAAAAAGGTAGTTGACTTTTCTCTGGAAGATGACCGCGTGATCCGTTATCTGAAAGGGGAGACCGTGGAAGGCGAAGGGAAAGACGGCTGGACACTGGTCTGCGTAGACGGTTTCCCTCTGGGCTGGGCGAAGATGCAGAAGGGCAGGTTGAAAAATAAATACGCAGTCAGCTGGATGATGCAGTAACTGTATTTTATATAAAGACATTTGTGCGGTTATTGTTGACAAATCTGAAATCATCTGTAAAATAGAACTATCGTATAAAAATATAGAAAAACTTTTTACTAAGGAGGAATCCCAAATGGCATTGAAATATATTGGTACAAGGGACAAAAATATTACAGCAACAGCATCTCAGGCAATCCTGCGCGGCATCTGCCCCGACGGCGGCCTGTATATCCCCGAAGAGATCCCTCAGATGGACAGATCTCTGGAAGAACTGGGCAAAATGAATTATCAGGAACTGGCTTATGAAGTGCTGTCCAAATATCTGGATTTTACAGAAGAAGAACTGAAAGCCTGCATCAACGGCGCTTATGATGAAAAATTTGATACAGCGGATATCGTTCCCGTGGTGAAAAAAGGGGACGCGCTGTTTTTGGAACTATTCCACGGCAAAACACTGGCTTTTAAAGATATGGCGCTGTCTATCCTGCCCTATCTGATGAAAACAGCCGCAAAGAAAAACGGTCTGGATAAGGAGATCGTGATCCTGACAGCAACATCCGGCGACACAGGCAAGGCGGCACTGGAAGGTTTCGCCAATGTGGAAGGCACACGCATCATGGTATTTTTCCCCGAAGATGGTGTCAGCCCTGTACAGAAACTGCAGATGAACACACAGGAAGGCGCAAATACTTGTGTAGTCGGCATCAAAGGCAACTTTGACGATGCCCAGTCCGCCGTAAAGAGCATCTTTACAGATAAAGCACTGGCAAAGGAACTGGACGAAAAGGGTTTCCAGTTCTCCTCTGCAAACTCCATCAATATCGGCAGACTGGTGCCTCAGATCGTATATTATTTCTGGGCATATCTGAATGCAGTGAAGATGGGCGAAATCAAAGCAGGGGAAGAACTGAACTTCACAGTACCCACAGGCAACTTCGGCGATATCCTTGCCGGCTGGTATGCCATGAAGATGGGTCTGCCCGTAGGCCATTTCGTATGCGCTTCCAACGATAACAAAGTGCTGTACGATTTCTTCCGTACAGGGGAATATAACAGAAACAGAGAATTCCATGTGACGGTTTCTCCTTCCATGGATATCCTGATTTCCAGCAATCTGGAAAGACTGCTGTCCCACATGGGCGGTCAGGATGCTACCAGAATGGAAATGGAAAGCCTGAACAAGACAGGCGCATATCAGGCTGAAATCAAGGAAAAGAGCATCAGCGGCGAATATGCAACAGAAGCGGAAACTTTTGAAGCCATCAAGAAATTTTATGATGCAACAGGCTATGTGATGGATACTCACACAGCAGTGGCTTATGCGGCATATCAGAAATATAAAGCGGAAAGCGGTGACAACAGACCCATGGTCATTGTTTCCACTGCTTCTCCTTACAAATTCACAAAGGACGTTATGACTGCACTGGATGCGAAATATGCTGACGGCGATGCATTTGCCCTGCAGGCGGATCTGGAAAAGGTAAGCGGTGTTTCCGTGCCTGCGCCTATCGTAGGTCTGGAACACAGACCCATCCTGCACAAAAATGTATGTGAAAAAACAGAGATCAAGGACGTTGTAAGAAACTGGCTGAAATGATTTTCTCTATAAAGGAGGAACGCCTATGGAAGAACGGGACTACATAACGGAAGAACAGGAAAAGACGAAGGAAAAGAAATATGTGACCCGCAGGGAGTTTCGCATCTGTTTTATTCTTTTGCTTGCAGCTCTGGCTTTTGCTGTGGCTGCCGTGGAAGACCGTATCAGCCAGATGCAGAATCATCTTTCGAATCAGGTGTATCAGGCGCAGGAACAGATCAGCAATACGATCAACAATATCCCCCGCAACATTGAGCAGGGGATCGAAGATGCCAATAACCCCATTCGGGAAAGCAGCATAGAGATCGTGGATGTGGATGTGAAGGCGAGAACTGCCCTGATCCGCATGACGGCTGCACCTAAGGAATATACCGACGGCATGACTATGAAATTCATGGTTTCCTGCGATGGTGGGGAAGCGGCGGCAGTGGCTGCATCCGCAGGCGATGACCGCATTTTCCGAGCAGAGACGGAAGTGCCGTTTCATGGCGTGGTTTCTGCTTCTGCCCACATGCGCAAGGGGGATACGGAATATATCCGCTCTGTAGGCAGTGTGGATGTGGAAAATACCGTACTGCCCGTTTTTGACGGTAACTGGGGCGGTTCTGTCAGCTGGAAGAGCGGAGAGTCCTTCGTTGTGTTCAATGGCGATGTTGTGGTGCAGGTGATGACACCGGAATGGCAGATGCGTCAGAACAAAGGGGAATCCTTCCGTTTGAAGGATGCAAAGGTAGAAGTTTATGTTGACGATAAACTGGAAAAGACCTTACCTGCAATCCTGTTCGAACAGGACGAATATGTCAGATCCTATCGGGCGGATTTCTCGGGAGAAAATAAAATTGAACTGAAAAATGGCAAAAAGATCGCATTTATTTTCAAGGCGGAAGACGATAACGGCCTGCACTATTCCTATTTGGCGGAAGTGGGGGCGTGGAAGCAGGGCGATTATGCATCTGAAGTGTTTGAAATGGATGAAAGTGACAGACTGACGATCGAGTAACGAACCAAAAGGATAAATTGCAGAGTCTTTCCTCGGCACTGTATTTTGTCCTTTTTTGTTTGCACAAAAATAGAAAATGGATTGCTTTTCTTTTTCTGTTGGCGTACAATAAAAATAGCGTAGTATGGGTTGCAGTAAGTGCTGCAGTTCTGTTTATATGCGTTTCGGTAAATGTGCCGAAAGATGCCAATTCAATATTCTAAATCAAAAGGAGAGATAGCTACCATGAAAATGTTCATCGACACAGCTAATGTAGACCACATCAGAGAAGCAAACGATCTGGGTGTTATTTGCGGCGTTACAACAAACCCTTCCCTGATTGCAAAAGAAGGCAGAGATTTTGTTGAAGTTGTAAAAGAAATCACAACGATCGTAGATGGCCCCATCAGTGCAGAAGTTATCAGCTTGGATCATGAAGGCATGGTAGCAGAAGCAGAAGAACTGGTAAAGATCCACGAAAACATCGTAATCAAGATCCCCATGACTCTGGAAGGCCTGAAAGCAGTTAAAATTCTGGCTGCAAAAGGCGTAAAAACAAACGTAACCCTGATCTTCTCTGCGACACAGGCGCTGATGGCTGCAAGAGCAGGTGCTACATATGTTTCTCCCTTCCTGGGCAGAGTGGATGATATCGGTTCTGTTGGTATGACTCTGATCGAAGATATCGTTCAGATCTTCGACATCCACGGTCTGGATACAGAAATCATCGCTGCTTCCATCCGTCATCCTCTGCATGTAGTAGACGCTGCAAAAGCGGGCTGCCACATCGCAACAATCCCTTACAATGTTCTGATTCAGATGTCCAAACACCCTCTGACAGACAATGGTATCGAAAAATTCCTGAAAGACTGGGAAACAGTACCCAAGAAGTAATCAATGAAAAATTTTCGGAGGAAATTTAACATGAGCAATATGGATAACCTGACAATCAATACCCTGCGTTTCCTGTCCGCAGAAGCGATCCAGAAAGCAAAGAGCGGTCATCCCGGTCTGCCTATGGGTGCTGCACCTGCTGCATATACACTGTGGGCAAAAGAAATGAAGGCAAACCCCGCAAACCCCAACTGGGATGACAGAGACAGATTTATCCTGTCTGCAGGCCACGGCTCTGCACTGCTGTACTCCCTGCTGCACGTATTCGGCTACGGTCTGACAATCGAAGACCTGCAGAACTTCCGTCAGAGAAATTCCCTGACACCCGGTCACCCCGAATATAAACATACAACAGGCGTTGAAGTGACAACAGGCCCTCTGGGTCAGGGGATCGCAAACGCAGTTGGTATGGCACTGGCTGAAAGCCATCTGGCAGCAAAATTCAACACACCTGAATTCAAAGTGGTAGACCACTATACATACGCACTGTGCGGCGATGGTTGTCTGCAGGAAGGTGTTGCTTCCGAAGCAGCTTCTCTGGCTGGCACAATGGGTCTGTCCAAACTGGTTGTTCTGTACGACAGCAACCACATCACCATCGAAGGTGATACAGCAACAGCTTTTTCCGAAGACGTTCTGAAACGTTTCGAAGCTTACGGCTGGGATACACAGGAAGTAGCTGACGGCAACGATGTAGATGCGATCAAAGCTGCCATCGAAAAAGCGAAAGCATCCGATAAACCTTCCATCATCAAGATCGAAACACAGATCGGTTACGGCGCGCCCAACAAACAGGGCAAAGCATCCGCTCACGGTGAACCTCTGGGTGAAGAAGAAATCAAACTGGCAAAAGAAAATCTGGGCTGGCCTTATGCAGAAGCATTCTATGTTCCTGAAGAAGTAAAAGCACACGTTGCAGAAATCAACGCTGCAGGTGCAAAAGCAGAAGCAGAATGGAACGAAATGTTTAAGGCTTATGCTGAAAAATATCCCGAACTGGCAAAAGAATACGCTGTATGGCACAGCGACGAACTGCCTGTTGACCTGCTGGCAGATGAAGACTTCTGGAAAGACGAAGGCGATATCGCAACTCGTGCAACAAGCGAAAAAGTACTGCAGAAAGTGGCGAAAGTAGTTCCCAACCTGTTCGGCGGTTCCGCTGACCTGGCTCCTTCCAACAAATCCCTGATGAAGGACAGAGAATACTACAGCAAAGAAACACCCGCTGGTTCCAACGTACATTTCGGTATCCGTGAATTTGCTATGACAGCAATGGCAAACGGTATGGCTGTACACGGTGGTGTAAGACCTTATATCGCTGGCTTCTTCGTATTTGCGGACTACATGAAAGCAGGTCTGAGAATGGAAGCTCTGATGGGTCTGCCTGTGATCTCTATCATGACACACGATTCCATTGGTGTTGGGGAAGACGGTCCTACACATCAGCCTATCGAACATCTGGCAATGCTGCGCTCTCTGCCTAACTACAATGTATTCCGTCCCTGCGATACAAGAGAAACAGCAGCGGCTTGGTATACAGCACTGACAAGCAAAACAACACCTACAGCCCTGATCCTGTCCAGACAGAATCTGCCTTCCATGGAAGGCACAGGCAAGGGTGCACTGAAAGGTGCTTACATTCTGAAAGACTGCGAAGGTACACCCGATGTGCTGCTGATGGCTTCCGGTTCCGAAGTAGAACTGATCTACAAAGCATACGACGAACTGGCAGCAAAAGGCGTAAAAGCAAGAGTGATCTCCATGCCTTGCTGGGAAGTATTCGATGCACAGGATGCAGAATACAAAGAAAGCGTAATGCCCAAAGCAGTTCGTGCAAGACTGGCTGTGGAAGCGGCTTCTGATTTCGGCTGGTATAAATATGTAGGTATGGATGGCGACATCATCTGCATGGATGGTTTCGGTGCATCTGCGCCTGCAGGTCAGCTGTTCAAAGACTTCGGTTTCACAGTAGAAAACGTAGTAGAAAAAGCACTGGCTCTGGTAAAATAATTTTTGCAGGGGTTCTGCCCCCTGCACCCCGCAAGGGGAATCATTCCCCTTGACCCTGATTTGAAACCGCACTTTTGTGCGGTTTTAGTTTTTAATAGGATAAGGAGGTACAATCGTGAGAACTTTTATTGCGATCGAATTGGAACAGGAAGTGAAGGATCATCTGGCGGAGGCGCAGGCGGAAACACAGAAACTCTGCCGCAGAGGGAACTTTACACCTAAGGAAAACTTCCATCTGACGCTGCATTTCCTTGGTGAAGTGGAGGAGGATGATATCGACTATCTGCAGAACGCCATGTATGAAACAGCTCGCAGAAACAGACCCTTTACCCTGACACTGGATAAGATCGGCTTCTTCCCCAGAGGGAACAAGGGGATCATGTGGGCCGGTTTGGAAAAAAGCAGCCATCTGCAGAGATTGTTCAGCACACTGGAAAAATCTCTGGAACAGCAGGGCTTTGCCCGCGAAAGAAAAGGTCTCAGCCCTCATATCACACTGGGTAGAGAGGTGGAACCCCACCGCAGTTTTCTGGACGTGCAGAAAAATATCCGTCTGGAACCTATGAAAATTTCTGTCAGAAGCATTTCCCTGATGGAAAGTATCAGAAAAGGGCCGAAGCTGGTTTATGTGCCTTTATTCCGTATGGAACTGAAAGGGAAATAATTTTAACAAAATCCCATCGGGAAGGAAGGATAAGAACGGCCGGAGGAGCAGAGGTGTCCTCGAATAGAGGACAATTGGTGCAATTTGTCCAAGGGGAAGCCGGTTCTGAATCATCTGTGACAATTTTTTTGTGGAAAATTGTCAAAAAGAACCAGTTTTCGAGTCAAAAACTCATAAAATAAACGGATACATTGAGCATTGTTCCAAATCGTATTTTTTTTAACAAATTCGGTTGAAAAAGAAAATTTCCTCTTATATACTGAAGGTAATGCGACTCCCCGCAGGAGTCTGCTTACAAAGGAGGCTCTCTTGGAACAGAGCAGGAGAAGGTTTTATTCAAATCAGAAGTTGTTAATAAAGTTCTAATTCTTTTAGGAGGAATGTAATTATGGAAAACCTCACAGTATTTTATCCCGGTTATTCCGCAGGCGCAGATGCTTACTATGAAATCGAAACAGTATGCTCTCCCTATGGTACAAAAGCAGTTGTAATCAGTGATGAAATTTCCATCAATGCAACAAAAAAATACCTTGATGAAGCAACAGCAGAAGGTACTGTAAAAGTAGAATATGTTCTGTTCGGCGGCGAAGCATCTTTCGAAGAATGCGAAAGACTGGAAGCTCTGGATGTCGTAAAAAATGCAGATATGATTTTCTGTCTGGGCGGCGGCAAAGCAATCGACGTAGGTAAATATGTTGCTCGTGATATGGGCAAACCTTACTTCACATTCCCTACAATCGCATCCACATGCGCTTGTAACTCCGCTCTGGGTATCTACTACAACGAAGACCATACATTCAGATGCATGTATCGTGTAGACAGGCCCCCTGTACATATCTTCATCTCCACAAGAGTTATTGCAGAAGCACCCGTATCCTTCCTGTGGGCTGGTATCGGTGACGGTATGTCCAAAGAAGCAGAAGTTACATTCTCCGCAAGAGGCAGAGAAGATGAACTGACTCTGGTAGAACAGGCCGGCGTAGCTCTGGCAGCTTGCTGTACAGAACCCCTGCTGAAATATGGTATTCAGGCAATCGAAGACTGCAAAAACAACGTACCTTCCAAAGCGATCGAAGAAGTAGCTCTGGACATCTTCATCAACACAGGTATGGTTTCCAACATGGTTGACTCTGCAAAATACAACACATCCGTTGCACATGCATTCTTCAACGCATCCACAACACTGCACCAGATCGAAGCAAGACACAAACACGGTGAAGTAGTTTCCTACGGTACACTGGTTCTCTTGACACTGGACAAACAGTATGACAAACTGGACAGATTCTATGAATTCTACAAAGGTATGAAACTGCCTACAAAACTGGCTGATATCGAAATCACAGTAGAAGAACTGGATCCCGTTCTGGAACTGGCTATGAAGAGATACGATATGGACGTAGTTCCTTACGAAATCACAGCCGGCATGCTGAAAGATGCAATTCTGGAATTGGAAGAATACAACAAAAAGAAAGAAGCTTGATTCGCGAAAAAGATACTTTTTCCGTCAATTTGATGAATGATAAATTTCGTCAGTTTTCCAGTGATTTTTTTGTGCGAAATGCTAGAAAAAGACAGTCAAAAGTTTTATACTGAAAGATGGGAAACGGAAAGAGTGACTTCCCCTCGTGAACAAAAGAAGATGGAACGGTGGTAATCGTTTCTGATGGAAAAACAAATATACGAATATTTTTTTAAAAAAGCAAACGTTTTAAGGAGGAAACAAAGTTATGGAATTTGGATTTTCTAAAGAGCTGGATCTGCTGAGAGAAATGTACAAAAAATTTGCAGAAACAGAAATCAAACCTCTGGCAGAAGAACTGGATGAAGAAGAAAGATTCCCTGTGGAAAGCATTCCCAAGCTGGCTAGATACGGTTTCATGGGTATTCCTTTCCCTAAAGAATATGGCGGTGCAGGCGGCAACTACCTGACATACGCTATGGCTATCGAAGAACTGGGTAAAGTTTGTGGTACAACAGCAGTAGTTGTTTCCGCTCACACATCCCTGTGCGCTGGCCCTATCTACTACTTCGGTACAGAAGAACAGAAACAGAAATATCTGGTACCTCTGGCTAAAGGTGAAAAGATCGGTGCTTTCGGTCTGACAGAACCCTCCGCAGGTACAGACTCCTCCATGCAGCAGACAACTGCTAAACTGGATGGCGATGAATACGTTCTGAATGGTACAAAAGTATTCATCACAAACGCTGGTTATGCTGATATCTATGTAGTTATCGCTATGACAGACAAATCCAAAGGTAACAGAGGCATTTCCGCTTTCATCGTTGAAAAAGGCACACCCGGTTTCTCCATCGGTAAAAAAGAAAGAAAAATGGGTATCCGTGGTTCCGCTACTTGCGACCTGATCTTCGAAAACTGCAGAATCCCTAAAGAAAACCTGCTGGGCAAAGAAGGCCAGGGCTTCAAGATCGCTATGCAGACACTGGACGGCGGCCGTATCGGTATCGCTTCTCAGGCTCTGGGTATCATGCAGGGTGCGATCGACGAATGCGTGAAATATGTAATGGAAAGAAAACAGTTCGGCAAAAAAATCGGTCAGTTCCAGAACACACAGTTCGAACTGGCAGATATGGCTACAAAAGCTGAAGCAGCAAAACTGCTGGTTTACAAAGCAGCTTGCGAAAAAGATGCCGGCAGACCTTACAGCCACCTGTCCGCAATGTGCAAATACTACGCTGGTTCTACAGCTTCTGATGTAACAAGAAGATGTGTACAGCTGTTCGGTGGTTACGGCTACACAAGAGACTACCCCGTAGAAAGAATGATGCGTGACGCGAAGATCACAGAAATCTACGAAGGTACATCCGAAGTTCAGAAAATGGTTATCTCCAGCTGGATGAAACTGAAATAATCTTTCGTGGGACGCTGTCCCACACCCTGCAAGGGGATCATCCCCTTGACCCGAATGGCATAAAACTTCGTTTTATGCAGAGAGGCGCATTTGAAAGAATTTGAAAGGAGAAAAAAATTCCTATGAAAATCTTAGTTTGTATCAAACAGGTTCCCGATACAGTAGAAGTTAAAATTGACCCTAAAACAGGCACACTGATCCGTGACGGCGTACCCTCCATCATCAACCACGATGACAAAACAGGTATTGAAGCTGCTCTGACAATCAAAGAACAGCTGGGCGGCACAGTAACAGTAGTTTCCATGGGCCCCCCTCAGGCAGACGTTGCTCTGAGAGAAGCTCTGGCTATGGGTTGTGATGATGCATACCTGGTATCCGCTAGAGAATTCGGTGGTTCCGATACATATGCTACATCCGGCATCTTTGCTGCAGCTCTGAAAAAAATCGGCTATGACATGATCATCACAGGTCGTCAGGCTATCGACGGTGACACAGCTCAGGTTGGTCCTCAGATCGCTGAAAAACTGGCTCTGCCTCAGGTTTCCTACGTTGAAGAAATCGTAGAAGCTGCAGAAGATCATGTTGTTGTAAAAAGACAGTATGAAGATGGTTATCACATCATCAAAGTAAAAACACCTTGCCTGCTGACAGCAATCGCTGAACTGGCAGAACCCAGATACATGTCTATCGGCGGTATTTTCGACGCTTACAAAAAAGAAATCAAAGTTCTGGGCTTCGAAGATCTGAAAGACGAACTGGAACTGGATATGATCGGTCTGAAAGGTTCCCCCACAAACGTATTCAAATCCTTCACAAAAGAAGTAAAAGGTGCAGGTACAGTATATCCCGATCTGACAGCAGAAGAAGCTGTTGATGTAATCCTGAAAAAACTGGAAGAAAAATTCATCATCTAATCGTTGATTTGTAATTTAGGAGGTAAGTCCCATGAGCAAAGGTATTTTTGTAGTAATGGAACAGAGATACGGCAAGGTTCAGAACGTAGGTCTGGAACTTGTTGGTGAAGCTACAAGACTGAAAGAAGATCTGAAAGATGACGTAGTAGCAGTGCTGCTGGGTCACAATGTTGAAGGCGAAGTTGCAAAA
>NZ_JBGVHV010000171.1:0-8213 GCF_045122575.1 Anaerotignum sp.
GGGCGCTGTATAGTCGGGTTTTTACGGTGCTCAGCGGGGTATCGGTGATTTCTGCGATCTGTTTTAAGGTCAGGTCTTCATAATAATGAAGGATGACGACGGTCTTCATTGGCTCAGGCAGCTGCAGCACAGCGGCGTAAGCCTCGTTATCTTCGGTGAAGGCAGGCTCCGTATAGGTCAGCCCTGCCGTATGTTCTTCTGTGAGCGTCGTCAGGTTTTTCTGTTTGCGCAGATATTGCAGCGATTCATTCACCACGATACGGTAAAACCACGTCTTGATTGCCAGGGGATTTCGCAGCCCGTAGCAGCCCTCCAGACCGCGGATGATAGCGTTTTGTACCACATCCAGCGCGGCCTGTTCTTCCTGCAGGTAGCTGTAAGCCAGACGATAGAATTTGTTCTGATTTTCAATGATGTATTGGACAGTGCAGTCATAAATGTCCTGCATTGGGGTACCTCCTTCTGTTGTGTTCCGCGGTTCTTTTGGAAAACTGTTTCTGTTTTCTGTCTTATAGATGGGCGGAAGGGGAAAAAAGTTTGTGTCTTTGAAAAATTTTTTGGAAAAATAGAAGGACACTGTCGGGAGACAGTGTCCATTCTATCATTTTATATTTATTTGTAAAGGATAGGAATACCGGATTTTATCATGCTGCGTCGGGGTCTTCGTCGTCTCTGCTGAAGGAGAAACTGCCTTCGGAAGCGGGAATGCATTTGCCGATGAGACCGCCAATGATGGCAGGAACCACCCAGCCGCACTGGAAGGAACCCAGAGGAAGATGGTGGATGAATTCCAGAGGGAAACCAAAGCCGTTCAGCACTTCTGCGCCGCTGGCGATCAGCGCAAACATGGCTGCGAAAACATAAATATTGTTGTTTTTGATTTTATTGCTGAAGAAATTCAGTACGATCATGACCAGAACCACAGGATACAGCAGGCTCAGTACGGGAGAAGCAATGCTGATAATGGCGGAAATGCCGAAGTTGGAAACGATGTAGCTGAAAGCAACGGTTGCGAGTACAACTTTTGTATAGGAAACTTTGCCCTTTGTCAGTTCTTCAAAATAGGATGCACAGGAAGAAACCAGACCGATGGCTGTGGTCAGGCAGGCAAAGAATACAATGATTGCCAGGACCAGAACGCCGTAATTACCGATCAGAGACTGCGTGATGGCAACCACCAGACCTGTCTGGTTATAGCTTTCAAAACCGCCTGCAGATGTTGTGGCACCCAGAAATGCCAGACCGCCGTAGATCACGAACAGGGCAACCGCAGCAAAGATACTGGATTTGATGACCACGTTCATGGTATCTCTTGTTTCTGTGTAGCCTTTGTCTTTCGCTGCGGAAATGATGATGATGACAAATACGATGGAAGCCAGAACGTCCATGGTCTGATAACCGGACAGGATGCCTTCTTTTACGGTGTCAAATTTTGCTACAGAGCTGATATCACCAATGGGATTGAGGATGCCCAGAACGATCATAGCCAGAAGACATGCCACCAGAACAGGGGTCAGATATTTGCCGATCACGTCAACAACGCCGGAGGGGCGCACAGTGAACAGAAGCACCAGACCAAAGAAGATGGCACCGAATACCCAGCTGTTGATGGCGGGGAAGATGGGCATAACACCCATTTCAAAGGTTGTTGCCGCGGTACGGGGAATGGCCAGGAAGGGGCCGATACAAAGCACGATCAGTGTATTGATGATGGCAGAGGGAGTGGGGCCCAGTTTTCTGGTCACGCCCTGAATGGAAATGTCGCCGCTTTTGATCATGGAAAGGATGGCAACCAGTGCCAGACCAACATCGGCTACAAAGAAGCACATGAAACCCAGAAACCATTCGCTTCCTGCATTGGTACCAAGGTAAGGGGGGAAGATCAGGTTACCTGCGCCGAAAAACATGGCAAACAGGGCAAGCCCGATGACTGCAATGTCCATAAAGTTAGTCTTTTTTTTCATACGTTTGAACGCCTCCTGAAAAATTTGATCATTTCTCTCAAAAGAATTCCCCGATGGTTTGTATGGGGAGTTTGGTTTACAAATAAATTATGACGGCTGCAAAAATTTTTGTCAAATGTCTCAAAAGGCGCTAAATTTCATGTAAATTAGAAAAATGTATACCGTAGGTGGAAAAAGTGATGTAAAATGTACGCGTATTGAGGAAATATGCAAATAAGTTTTGCAAATCATAGATTTTCTTATTTTTATGAAATTAACATAATATTTATGAACGGTATGAAATGGCAAAAGAAAATCCTACAAAGCCTATTCTATTTGTTAAATTTACATAACATTAAGTGTTTTTTAACATTTTCTTAAGGGAGTATGTAGAAAAAAACATGGATTTTCGAAATGCTCTGTGATACAATGATGAACAATATCATTGGAAGAGGGAAAGCATACTGAGGGGATAATTTTAATCACAGGAAACTTTTCAACAGGTTTTTTGAAAATGCAGGGAAAACAGGAAAGTTTTCCGTGACGGCAGATGTCATATTTGGAAACGAATTTTCTGAGAAAACAGGGGCGAAGGTGTTTTTGGGAAAGTAGTGTTTGTTCGGTTTCCATAATATATGATATGAAAAATATCAAATGGTGCAACGGTTGTATTTCATAAGATTTGTATTATAATAATGCCATGCGCAAGAGAGGCGTGGTTATGGGGAAAAGGACATAGGTGAGTATGAAAATGAAAGAAATCAGTATCCATGTAGGGCAGAGGATCCGTCTGTACCGAAAAATGAAAGGGATGACCATTGAAACCTTTGCGGGGATGATCCATAAAAGTAAAGCAACGGTTTCTAAATATGAAAATGGGGATATTTCCATCGATATTGAAACACTGTTTGTCATTGCAAAGGCATTGGATATCGCGGTGAATCATCTGATCGATTACACCAGCGAAGAGGAGGCGGCCGCAGAAGGAGAAGAAGTGGCAAAAGGCTCCCTGAGCAAAAGCAGATACTATATGTATTTCTATGACGGCAGACGCAACCGCATTGCACGAAATATCATTGAAGTGCAGGATGGCGGTCAGGAAAACGGTGTGTTTGATGCCAATATGTATGCATATCTGGAAAGCTTTGAAAATTATTATCAGTGCAAATTGCTGTATCATGGTGTGATGCGCAGATATGATACTTTCGTAAACTTCAACTTTGAAAATCAGAATAACAAGGTGGAAAGAGCCTTTCTCTATGCCATCAATTCCTTTAGTCACAGCGGCAGAATGGCGGGGCTTTACTGCGGTCTTTCCACACAGCCGATCCTGCCTGCCTGCTTCAAATTTGTTCTGTCTCCTGAAATTCTGGAGGAAAACGAAGAACTGAAGGCGGAGCTGGCAGTTTCCAAGGAAGATATCAAGGTGCTGAAAAAAATGAATATGTTTGTTGTCAGCGACCACGCGTAAATTGTTTTGCAGACAGAGAAGCCTCAGGGAAATCCTGAGGCTTTTTGTGTGTTCAGAACTGATCGGCAAGAGCCAGTGTCAGGAGCAGGCCTGCCAGTCGGGCGGAATGAGCCGAGGGCAAATCTTCTGCTGTGCCGCCTGCTGCACTGCGGGCTTCCAGCAGATTTCCGGCAGAAAGTTCCTGTACATTCTGTTGGATATGCTGTATGGTGTGCAGAAAAAGCAGGCTTTGGGTCATGCGGTCGATCTGACTGCGGCCGTTTTCGTCGGCAAAGGCGGCAAGCGCCCGCAGGAGGGTCACTTCCTTTGGGGGATGTTCCACAGAAAAATTTTTTTCCGTTCTGGCAGCGGTGCGGATCTTCTGCAGATATTCTGTTTCCACGGTATCCCGCAGGGTGGATAGCATCTGGTTGAAGTCCCGCTCCAGTCCGTTGGTTTGCTGCAGGGTGCGGGCAAGGGCATAAAGGGTATTTTCTGACATGGTTCAGCCACCTTTCTGTTGTTAGGTTAGGAGCATTTCTCTGGTCAGGAGTCCTTCCGTCGGCAGGGTGAGCTGCAGCAGCATTTTTTTGATCTCCCGTGGATGTGCCCGCGGGTGGCGTTCCAGCAGGCGGGCGGCGGCACCGCTGACAAAAGGCGTTGCCATGGATGCGCCGCTCATGCGGATATAATGGGGATGCACCACATTCCGGCGGCTGCGATTGGGCAGCGTGAAATCATAGTCGGGAGAAAGAACAGAAATGATATCGTCTCCCATTGCCCAGAGGTCGGGGCTTTCTTCTCTGGTAAAGCGGGAAAAGGAAGCGGACTGAAAATACTGCCGATCCTCCCAGGCGCCCACGGAGATCACGCCGCTGCTGACAGCAGGCGGGGGGCGGTGTCCACTGTGGCCATCGGGATTGCCTGCGGCGGCCACCACCACGATGCCTGCCTGCCAAAGCTGTTCCACGGCTTCCTTCAAAGGCAGATTGACCTTTCTGTCGTTTGTGCCGATGGAAAGATTTACTACTCTGATATTATATTTGCGAAAATTGTCCATTATCCATCGAAGGGCACGAACCGCCTGGGCGGAATTTCCCTGACCGCCTCTGTCGAGGATCTTGATGGAAACGATATTGACGTGAGGGGCGATCCCGCAATAGACGCCCTGGGAAAGGGATCCGTTTCCGCAGGCGATCCCCGTGACATGGGTCACGGGAACGAAAGGGGAAGGACAGGAATTTCTTGCTTTTTGTGCTTGTTTGCGGTAGAATAAAAACAATGAAATGGGAAGAAGGAGGAAATTATCGTGCAAGCCTTAACCGATAAAGGAAGTGCCCTGAAAGCGAAGTTTAAAAAATTCCAGAAACTCAGCCTGCTGCTTTATGCGCTGGCGGCGATTTCTTTCGTATTTGCATCCAATATCCCTCTGGCGGTCATCCTTGTGATCCTGGATATTTTTCTGGAAACAAAACTGTATATTTGCCCTCATTGCGGTAAAACACTGGATTGCCGCAGAAAGGTCCATGATGATGTGACATGCCCCAAATGTCAGAAATATATTTTCAGAGGACTTTGATCGATGGAGAAAAAGCCTTGACCTGAGAAGGTCGGGGCTTCTTTATTTCTGTTGGAAAGCACGGCAGCATATCTTTTTAAAAACAGAAAAAGAGGCGGTGCTATGAAACAGGAACTGGCGGCGATCTACTGCAGGCTTTCTGTAGAGGATCGGGAAAAGGAGCAGACAGAAAGCGAAAGTATCCGCAACCAGAGGGCACTTTTGCTGGGGTTTGCGGCAGAGCGTGGGTGGTTGGTGTATGATATTTATGCCGACGAGGATTATTCCGGCTTGCGGGAGGATCGGCCGGAATTTCAGCGGATGCTGCAGGATGCGGAACGGGGGCGGTTTTCTGTCATCCTTTGTAAGACCCAGTCCCGATTTACCAGAAACGCCGTGACGGCAGAACGGTATCTCCATGAAAAATTTCCCTTGTGGGGGATCCGCTTTGTGACGGCGGTGGATCATGTGGATACGGCTTTTCGTGCCAATAAAAAAGCCCGACAGATCAACAGTCTGGTCAATGAATGGTATTCGGAAGAACTTTCGGAAAACATTCGCGCGGTGTTTCGCAGGAAAATGGAGGAAGGGAAGTTTCTGGGAAATTATGCGCCCTATGGCTATGAGAAAGATCCGAGCGACCGACATCATCTGGTGGCCGATCCGGAAACGGCTCCGGTGGTGAAGCAAATATATGGGTTGTATTTATCGGGTCTTTCCTGTAAAATGGTTGCAGAAAGGCTGACCGAATGGGCGATCCCCACGCCGTCTCAGGTGAAAAAAAGCCGCGGACAGGATCTGGGCAGAAAAGACTGTCGGAAATGGTCTGCGGGAACTGTACGCAGGATCCTGCGGAATCCGGTTTATCTGGGGCACATGGTGCAGGGAAAGGAAGAGAAAATCAGCTTTAAGGAGAAAAAAGTGCAGGAATTGCCAAAGGAACGCTGGTTTGTGGTGGAAAATACCCATGAACCTCTGGTGGAAAGGGCGATTTTTGAGGAAACAGGGCGAATGTTGGAACGGGGCAGAAAACATTTTCCCATAGAAGAAGTGCGAGGAGGAAATCTGAAATGAAAAAAAGAATGTTGGCAATGGTATTTGCGGTAATGATGGTTTGCGGCGTGGCAGGCTGCGGCGGCAGCGGTGAAACACAGCCCGAAAGCGAAAATCCCATCGCAACAGAAATGCAGGCGGAACTGCAGTCTTACGCAGCGGATCTGGATGCGGCAGCAGCAACAGAAGCAGGGTTATTCACCATCGCAAATGGCGCAGTTGCAGGCGGTCAGGAACATTGGGATGCATTTATGGCGGAAGAAACAGAATCTGTGATCCTGTGCCAGTTCTCCATGAATGGTGGTGCCATGCTGGACTATGTGCAGAGACAGGAAGACGGCTCTTATCTGGTCGTTTCCGATGTGACCAGAGACGGCTATGAATATGAAGAAAAAGAAGATTATAAAACACAGAGCTTTACAGAGATCAAAGTGTTTGAAAACTTTACTGTACAGGAAGGCGGCACACCTCATACTGTCTGCGTGATGACAAACGATGCAGACCTGGATGCGGCAACATTCCTGCAGTACTGGAATGAACTGTCCTATGAAGAAAACGGTGCATTTATGTTGTTCGTGATCTAAGCAGAGAAACAAAAAAGAACCCATTGGGGTTCTTTTTTTGTTCTCTTTAATCGGGATTTACCATCTGATTTACTTTAAAGATCAGGCGTAAAGCCTTATTGGAATTTTCCAGATGGACTTCCACCGCTCTGCGCAGAGCGTCCAGATCGGAAGCCAGTGCGGCATCCAGAATTGCCTGATGTTCCTGCACACATTCCATATCTCTGTATTTGGGCTGGCTCACATACATGCCGGAGGCATAGGTAAAGGGCTGCATGCTGCGGAATACATCCACGGCTTTCTGGTTGCCGGATGCTTTCAGATACAGGGTGTGAAATTCAAAGTCCAGCTCGAAGTATTCTTCGGGTTTATGGACAGAATCATTTCCGGAAATAAAAGCTTTCTGTTTTTCCAGATTATTGATCAGCTGTTGGCGCAGCTCTGTGTTGTAGTTCAGTGTTGTTACGATATCCTTAATAAAGAAGGTATCCATCATCAGGCGCATATCAAAAATGTCAGTCATTTCGTGGGGGGTCATTGTGCGCACACTCATCCCCTTATTGGGTGTATTCACAACGATTTTTTCCTCCGCCAGTTTTTGCAAAGCCTGTTTTACCGGTGTGTCGCTGACATCATATTTTCTTGCCAACTCCTTGATATTCAGTTTTTCGCCTGGCAGAAATACCTTTGCATTGATATCATCTTTGATATCCTGATAGATCTTATCGGTCAGTGTCAGTTTTTTCCCCATAAAATCTCCTCTTTCATTGTTTGCTACATAGGTTTTGTTTACAGTCTTCCCGAAAAAGGGAAAAATTATCTGAAATATTTTGCTTTATATTATACGCTTGTTTGTCAAAAAAGTCTATGATTTTGTTGTTAAGAAACCTTTATTTGTAAAAATGAGATATAAAATAGATTTAAAAGTGTCGATTAAACTTTATTTTTTGGAATAAAAAACTATTAAACTGCAAAAAACAGCTTGTTTGATGGACGAAAAATGTCCTGTAAATACAAAATAATACATTGATTTTATATAAATGTGCATTTTAAACAAAAAATGAGATTTATTTATTATAAAAAGGGACATTATTTTGGATTTATTGTTCATTGACAGTTGATTTTTTGAGTATTATAATTCAAAAAAAGACGGATTTTGTCTTAAATAAATCTTTTTCGCGAAAATAGATGTTTTATGATTGGGATTTGTATTACAAAAGAATGCAAAGAGATTTTTCTTTCCAAAACAGATGGAAAGGGAAATGTCCCGAAGCGGTAGTTCAATATTGAGGAGGGAACACTATGAGGTTAAAAAGAGGTATCGCTGCAATGCTGGCAGCGGTAACAGTGTTTGGTCTGGCTGGCTGCGGCGGTTCCGAAAAGGAAACAGCTGACGGCACAGAAAACACAGCAACAAAAAACACAGGTTTCGTAGAAAAGAAAGTAGAACCTGTAAACTTTGACTCCGGCGTAGAACTGACAGATGACTGCTATCACTTCATTTACGCGCTGGGTAACGCACCTGCGACCATCGACGCTGCAAAATTCTTCAAAATGCGTCTGGAACAGGAATCCAAAGGTACACTGAGCTGCGATATTTACACAGACAACGTACTTGGTTCTGAACGTGAACTGCTGGAAGGCTG
>NZ_JBGVHV010000172.1:0-6400 GCF_045122575.1 Anaerotignum sp.
TTCCTTGCAGATGTCTGCGAAAAAGTGACCTATGTTCCGCTGTATCAGCCTGTTCTGAATCTGAAGGAGAATGTGGCAGTTTTGAATAGCAGACCGAAAGCGGTCATCGGCGCAGAAATCGGTGTGACAGGGATCGAAGTGGGCGAGGAAAGGGTGGACTGTGATGGTATTTTCTTTGCGAAAAACTCCACACCTCCCGAAAGTCTGCTGTTTGGCCTGTATACAGATGGAAAAAATATCCTTGTAGACAGAAGCATGGCTACGAACCTGCCCGGTGTTTTTGCAGCCGGAGACTGCACAGGCGCACCTTTTCAGATCGCAAAGGCAGTAGGGGAAGGACTTGTAGCAGCCCTTTCTGCGGCAGCATATATTGATGCAAAAAAATGATGGTCAATTTAGCCTTGGACGAAAGTTTGAGGCTTTTTCTTTTGAACAAAATGTGAATTTTTCAAAATCTGCTTGAATATGGATGAGTATGGTGATAATATATGTATTGTGATTTAGCACTCATGCCTTTTGAGTGCTAATAAGAAATAAAATCGAATCCCAAGGAGGTAATGTTACTATGAAACTGAAACCATTAGGAGATAAAGTCGTACTGAAACAGGCGGAAGCCATTGAAACAACAAAATCCGGTCTGCTGCTGACAAGCCAGTCCAAGGAAAAACCTCAGGAAGCCATTGTTGTGGCGGTTGGCCCCGGCATTGCTGTAGGTGATGCAAAAATTGAAATGGTAGTCAAAGAAGGTGACCGTGTGCTGATTCCCGCATATGGTTATATGGAAGCAAAATTCGATGGCGAAACATACATCATTATGAGACAGGATGAAATCTTCGCGATCATTGAGGGCTAAGTCTTAACGATATTATCTATATTATTTGGAGGTAATTGAAATGGCAAAGGAAATCAAATACAGCACAGATGCCAGAAATGCCATGGCAGCAGGTGTGGATAAACTGGCGAATACAGTAAAAGTAACACTGGGTCCCAAAGGCAGAAATGTTGTTCTGGACAGAAAATTTACAGCACCCCTCATCACAAATGACGGTGTGACCATCGCAAGAGATATCGAACTGGAAGATCCCTATGAAAACATGGGCGCGCAGCTGGTAAAAGAAGTTGCTACACAGACAAACGATGTTGCCGGTGACGGTACTACAACAGCAACTGTTCTGGCACAGGCAATGATTCAGGAAGGTCTGAAGAATATTGCAGCAGGCGCAAATGCCATCATCCTGCGTCGTGGTATGCAGAAAGCAACAGAAGCAGCTGTTGCGGAAATCAAAGCAATGAGTCAGGCAGTTACAACAAGCAAACATATCGCAAACGTTGCTGCAATCTCTGCGGGCGACGAAGAAGTTGGTGCGATGATCGCAGAAGCAATGGATAAAGTAACTAACGATGGTGTTATTACCATCGAAGAATCCAAAACAATGAAAACAGAACTGGCACTGGTAGAAGGTATGCAGTTTGAAAGAGGTTATCTGTCTGCTTACATGGCTACAGATATGGATAAGATGGTAGCGATTCTGGAAGAACCTATGATCATGATCACAGATAAAAAGATTTCCAACATTCAGGAAATCCTGCCTATTCTGGAACAGGTGATGCAGATGGGCAGAAAACTGCTGCTGATTGCTGAGGATGTGGAAAGTGAAGTTCTGGCAACTCTGGTAGTGAATAAACTGAGAAACATCTTCACTTGTGTCGCAGTAAAAGCGCCTGGTTACGGCGAAAGAAGAAAAGCGCAGCTGGCTGATATCGCTGCACTGACAGGTGCACAGGTGATCTCCGAAGAAATTGGTATTTCTCTGCAGGATGCTACACTGGATATGCTGGGTTCCGCAAAAACAGTTCGCGTAGAAAAAGAACTGACGATCATTGCTGATGGTTTTGGCGATAAAAATGCAATTCAGGCGCGTATTGCTCAGATCCGCAAAGGTATGGAAGAAACAGACTCTGATTTTGATAGAGAAAAATATCAGGAAAGACTGGCAAAACTCTGCGGCGGCGTAGCAGTGATCAAAGTTGGTGCGGCTACAGAAACAGAAATGAAAGAAAAGAAACTGCGTATGGAAGATGCACTGGCAGCAACAAAAGCGGCAGTGGAAGAAGGCATCGTTGCCGGCGGCGGTACAGCACTGGTGCATGCTATCGATAAAGTAAAAGCAGCTTGTGCAGAACTGACAGGCGACGAAAAAACAGGTTCTGAAATCGTGATCAAAGCTCTGGAAGCACCTCTGCGTCAGATCGTAGCCAATGCAGGTCTGGAAGGTTCCGTTGTTGTAAACAAAGTAAAAGAACTGGATGACAGCATGGGCTTCAATGCACTGACAGAAGAATATGTGGAAATGGTGGAAGCCGGTATCCTTGACCCTGCGAAAGTAACAAGAAGTGCACTGCAGAACGCAACTTCTGTTGCATCCACATTCCTGACAACAGAAGCGGTGGTAGCAGAAATCCCTCAGAAGGCGGCACCTGCACCTATGGCTGATCCCGGTATGGGCTACATGTAATCTGAATAGAGAAAATTTTGCAAAGAAAAACCCCGTAATACCTGCAATTGGTATTTTGGGGTTTTTGTTGTTTTTTATTTTGCGGAGCAGAGCGGTTTTGTACAGGGGGCAATTGTGAAAGATTTCTTTTTCTCAGCAGGTATAGATTTTTTGTGAAAATGGAGAAAAAATTAAAAAATTTGCGGTTTTTCGGAGGGTTTTGTGCTGATTTATACAAATGTCTCTGTGTGAATGACATCTATGTAAAAAATGTCTTTGCTGAAGAAACTTTTTTTAAGATTTCTATTGACTTTGTAGAATTTTATCATATATAATTGGCCTATGGTTGATATTGTGTAGAGTAATGTCTATCTCTGTGCATATTTGACTGTGATAAAATGATAACAAGAGGAGGGGGTTTCGTGTTACAGGTATTTGACATTTTGGGCCCTATCATGATTGGTCCATCCAGTTCTCATACAGCTGGTGCTGTGCGTATCGGCAAATATGCCCGTTCCGTATTGGGGAAAAAACCTGTGAAAGCTGTGATCCGTTTCAGTGGCTCCTTTGCAAAAACATACAAAGGCCACGGTACAGATAAGGCAGTGATCGCTGGTATTTTAGGTATGGATACGGATGACAGCCGTATCCGTAACAGCATGCAGATCGCAACGGAAGAAGGTCTGGACTTCACATTCATCGAAGAAGACATCGACGGTGCGCATCCCAATACAGCAGAAATCACACTGACAGATGCTGACGGCAGATCTGCTCTGATCCAGGGCGCATCCATCGGCGGCGGCAATATCGTGATCAATAAGATCAACGATACAGAAGTATCCATCTCCGGTAAATCTGATACATTAGTCATTCCCCATGATGATATCCCCGGCATGATCGCCGTGGTAACAAACATTCTGGCGGAAAAAGGCGTAAACGTTCATGGTTTCTCTCTGGGCAGAGACCGTAAGGGCGGTACGGCTGTTATGACCATCGAAATCGACGGCGATTTTGACGAATCCATCAATGAAGCGATCATGGAATGCCCCAATATTCATGCATCCACGGTCCTGAAAGCGATTTAAGAAGGAGAGGTGGACGAATTGCTGAAATATGATTCCGTAGCTGAGCTGGTAGTCGAAGCAGAGAAGAGAGGTCTGAAACTCTCCGAGCTGGTTCTGAAAACACAGGCTCAGATCGCTGAAAAAACTGAAGCAGAGATGTTTGCACAGATGGCACGCTCTCTGGAAGTAATGAAAGAATCCGTTCAGGAAGGCATGAGCAGAGAAAAACGTTCTGCCAGCGGCCTGACAGGCGGTGATGCGTTCAAAATGAACGAAGCACTGATGGGCGGAAAAACAATTGCAGGTCCTTTCTTCGGCAAAGCAATGGTGAAAGCCATCGCAGTTGCGCAGACAAATGCATGCATGGGCAGAATTGTAGCATCCCCTACAGCGGGTTCCTGCGGTATTCTTCCTTCTGCACTGCTGACACTGCAGGAAGAACGTAATATCCCTGATAAAGATCTGGTAATGGCGTTGTTTACAGCATCCGCAATTGGTATCGTGATCGCAACGAATGCCAGTGTAGCAGGTGCGGCAGGCGGCTGTCAGGCTGAATGCGGCGCGGCAAGCGCAATGGCAGCAGCAGCCATGGTCGAACTGTGCGGCGGTACACCCAAGCAGTGTGAACACGCTTGTGCCATCGCGCTGAAAAACATTCTGGGTCTGGTATGTGACCCTGTTGCAGGTCTGGTTGAAATCCCCTGCATCAAAAGAAATGCCGGCGGCGTTGGGAATGCTCTGGTAGCAGCTGAACTGGCTCTGGCAGGCGTGGAAAGCCATATTCCTGCTGACGAAGTCATCGTAGCGATGAAAAAAGTTGGCGATATGATGTCTCCCACACTGAAAGAAACAGCAGAAGCTGGTCTGGCAACAACACCTACAGGCAAAAAACTTTGCGAAAAAGTATTTGGTTGATGCAAAATATCGCAAACAGCTATACTTTTCATATTAGTTTTTCGTACAACCGTATCGTAACTCGCAATTATAAGTATTACAATTTAATAGGAGAAGGTAACAATGAGTATTATTCAGAAATGGAATAGCATTTCCTTAGTAAAAAGAATCATTTGCGGTCTGATCCTGGGTGCAATCCTGGGTATGGCTGTTCCTCAGGTTACAGTAATCGGTATCCTGGGTACACTGTTTGTAGGCGCTCTGAAAGCAGTAGCTCCCATTCTGGTATTCTTCCTGGTAATCGCAGCTCTGGCTTGCGGTCAGGAAGGCGGCGGTAAAACAATGGGTCGTGTAGTTGTACTGTACCTGGTTGGTACATTCCTGGCAGCTGTAATCGCTGTACTGGCTTGCCACTTCATCCCCATCGTTCTGCCTCTGGGTTCCGGTGCTTCCACAGAAGGCTGGACAGCTGCTGGCGGCGTTGGCGAAGTATTCGCAAACCTGCTGTCCAACATCGTAGCTAACCCCATCGGTTCCATGGTAAACGCTAACTACCTGGGTATTCTGTTCTGGGCTTGTATCTTCGGTCTGGCTCTGAAAAAATCTAACGAAGCTACAAAAAAAGTTCTGAACGACCTGTCTGAAGCAGTAACATTCGCAGTTAGAACAGTAATTTCTTGCGCACCTTTCGGTATCATGGGTCTGGTATTCTCCACAGTATCCGAAAACGGTCTGGAAATCTTCACAGAATACGGTAAAGTACTGGCAGTTCTGGTTGGCTGCATGGCTTTCGTAGCATTCATCCTGAACCCCATCATCGTTTGGACACAGATCAAAGACAATCCTTACCCCCTGGTAGGCAAATGTCTGAAAGATTCCTTCATCACAGCTTTCTTTACAAGATCCTCTGCTGCTAACATCCCCGTTAACATGACACTGTGTAAAGAACTGGGTCTGGATGAAGACAACTACTCCATCTCCATCCCTCTGGGTGCTACAATCAACATGGCTGGTGCTGCTATCACAATCACAGTTATGACTCTGGCTTGTGTAAACACACTGGGTATGGAAGTGCCTCTGGCAATGAAAATCCTGCTGTCCTTCGTAGCAGCTATCTCTGCATGTGGTGCTTCCGGCGTTGCTGGTGGTTCCCTGCTGCTGATCCCTCTGGCTTGTTCCCTGTTCGGTATCTCCAACGATATCGCTATGCAGGTTGTAGGTATCGGTTTCATCATCGGCGTAGTTCAGGACTCTTGCGAAACAGGTCTGAACTCCTCCACAGACGCACTGTTCACAGCTGCAGCTGAATTCCACGATTTCAAAGCTGCTGGCAAAGACATCTGGGCTTGGAGAAAGAAATAATCTTTCGAACAAATTTTTAGCAACAAACATATATACATAAATTTATAAAAATTACGGTTGGTACGAAGCCCCTGTCGCGAAAGCGGCAGGGGTTGTTTTTTTCTGCATAATTCTTTATAATAGAAACAAGTTACGTAAAGGAAGAAAGTGACAGAATCTTGTGATGTCGTTAAAGATGGATGTCTGATTTCCTGAGTAACAGAGTGTATGGCTGTTGTTTTTAAGGGGAAGAGAAGAGTGGTATCATGGCAGTTCCGAAACTTTACAGAAAAAGATATATGCCGAGCGAAGTTGTCCATTTGAAGGATGATATTATCACATATCAGGGTGAAAATGTGATGGTAACGAAATGGGACGTGTTGCATCCAAAGGCAAAATTCAGCCACGGGGTATCCTGTTATTACATGGATAAAGGCTGGAAGGTCAGCAAATTTTTGAACAAAAACGACGAGCTGGTTTACTATTATTGTGATATCATTGATACGACATACAATCAGGAAGAAAATTTTTATGTTTTTACAGATCTTCTGGCAGATGTTATCATCTATGAGGATGGATTTGTGAAAGTGGTGGATCTGGGAGAAA
>NZ_JBGVHV010000173.1:0-18503 GCF_045122575.1 Anaerotignum sp.
TGGAGCATCTATTTCACCGTACTTAAATGCGTTTAAAACAGATTTATTTTTGTCGGCAAATGAGAATGATGTTCAGGAAGCAATCAATGCAAATATTGCAGCCGGTATCATTTGTTCACATTCTGGACTGCCAATTGATGCAGATGGAAGTATAGATCAGATTAGAATAGCTTTTGATGGAGATGCCGTTATTTTTTCTGATGAATCAGAACGAATTTATCAAGCAGAAGGATTGCAGGCATTTGCGGAACATGAATATGAAAATGCAAGAAAACCTCTTCCGGAAGGTCCCTTTGCAAAATTATTGAAAACAATTTCTGTCATTCAACAGAAATTTTCTGAGGATGAAATGCCTATTCGTACAGCCTTGGTAACAGCGCGGAATGCACCGGCGCATGAAAGAGTTGTAAGAACACTGAGAGCTTGGAATGTAAGGATCGATGAAGCATTTTTTCTCGGTGGTATTGAAAAGAGCGAGGTTTTAAAAGCTTTTGGAGCAAATATCTTTTTTGATGATCAGAGTGTACATACGGAACCGGCATCTAAATATGTGCCATCTGCGAGGGTACCATACAAAAAAGATAATACCTTTTTGAAGAAGGAAAGTGAATGGGAAATTACACAAGAGTATGTTGCAGATGTGCAGTTTATAAAGTGTAAATAAAAAGAAAATGTGTGGTGATTGATTATGGTATCATTTGAAATGATTAAGAAAACTGAAAGATTAGCAATATACAGGTATTATCCGGAAAATAATAAATCAACACATGGAACTATTGTCTTGAATCTAGAAGAGAATGACATATGTATTTTGCAGCTGGCACCTACAGATGAAATCTGCGAAATAAGTATAGAAGAATTGAACGCTTTAAGAGATTCCATAAATCGGCTTCGAGAAATGGAAGGAGAGCCTATGTTAACAGAGGATGAGTTGCCATCTGCAACGGAAGCGGAAGTATATGCATTTTATGGAAGTCATGCAATGAAAAGGATAAAAAATGCTTTTGAAGGCGGCGAACTTTTAGAACGTGGAATTGTTGCCTGGTATTGATAAGGTATCCAACTATTTGTTGGATACCTTAATTTTATATATGTGAAAACCTAAAATTTCCATAAGTGTTCGCCTTGTCAATTCTTTTGCGATATGCTATAACAATAGCGCAGAACAAATATTCGTGTATATAATTAAAAATTAAGAATATATGTTTGCTTTTTGGGGTGATTCTATGGAAAGAACTTATATCTGCATAGATTTGAAGTCATACTACGCTTCTGTAGAGTGTGTTGCTAGGGGATTGGATCCGATGGTAACGAACTTAGTTGTAGCGGATATGTCTCGAACAGAAAAAACGATTTGCCTGGCTGTATCACCGGCGTTGAAATCTTTTGGGATTTCTGGGCGAGCAAGACTGTTTGAAGTAATCCAGAAGGTAAAAGATATCAATTATGAAAGACGGATGAAGATCCCGGCGAAGGCCTTTTGGGATAAGTCTTATGATATTAGGGAGTTAGAAAAGGACCCAACTCTGGAATTGGATTTTATTATTGCACCGCCCAGAATGGTCGCATATATGGAGCAGAGCGCTGCCATTTATGATATTTACTTAAAGTACTTTGCGCCAGAAGATATTCATGTATATAGCATAGGCGAGGTGTTTATTGATTTTACGACATATCTGGATTTTTATAAAATGTCAGCTCATGAGTTAGCATCAAAGATCGTTGGAGATGTTTTTAAACAAACGGGAATCACTGCTACAGTAGGGATCGGTACCAATATGTATCTGGCAAAGGTTGCGATGGATATTACGGCAAAAAAGATGCCTGCGGATGAGAAAGGGATGCGTATTGCAGAGCTGGATGAGAAGTCTTATCGCTATGAAATGTGGGAACATGAACCGATAAAAGACTTCTGGCGGGTTGGCAGCGGATATACGAGGAAGTTGCATAGCATTGGACTGCGTACTATGGGCGACATTGCACGATTTTCATTGACGAAATATGGTGAAGATCGATTATATAAATTATTCGGTGTTAATGCGGAACTTCTGATTGATCATGCCTGGGGCTGGGAACCTTGTACCATTGCAGATGTAAAAGCTTATAAACCAATCAGCAACAGTCTTAGTTCTGGGCAGGTGCTGCATTGTGCGTATACAGTAGAAAAGGCCAGAGTGATCGTAAGAGAAATGGCAGATCGATTAGTCCTGGATATGGTAGATAAGGGCCTTGTTACGAATCAGTTGGTTCTGAGTATTGGATATGACAGGGAAAGCTTGAGTGATCCTGTATTCCGGAGATATTATCAGGGTGAGATCGTTAGGGACCATTATGGCAGAGAAGTACCCAAACATGCTCATGGAACAGTGAACTTACCGAAGCATACCAGTTCTTCTTTGACCATTATCGAGGCAGTGATCGAGCTTTTTGACAGAATCGTAGATAAGAATCTTCTGGTGCGTAGGGTTACGATTTCGGCTAATAATATTATTACAGAAGAAAAAATGGAGAAAAGGAAAGGACCGGAACAGTTGGATCTATTTACAGATAATGTAGAAATGGACAGACTTAGGCAGAAGGAAGAAGCTGCGGAATGGAAAGAAAAGCAGCTGCAGAAAGCAATCCTACATATCCATAAAAAGTACGGCAAAAATGCACTTCTGAAGGGAATGAATCTTTTGGAAGGTGCAACCATGAGAGAAAGAAATGAGCAGGTCGGCGGGCATAAAGCGTAAAAGCGAGGTGGTCTGAGATGAGTAAAAATAGCGGAAGATATAGCGATATTATAGATTTGCCTCATCATCAGTCTATCTATAGGCCACATATGACGGTATATAACCGGGCGGCCCAGTTTGCTCCCTTTGCTGCATTGGTTGGCTACGATGAGATGGTACAGGATACAGCGGATATTTTATTGTTGGATAAAAGGATTATTTTATCTGAGGATGCGAAATGTCTTCTTGATGTACAATTACAGGGTATTAGGGAAAAGATAGATTTGAATCCAGAAATAAAAATAGTTTATTTTGATGAAAAAGTAAATAAACTTGGCGGTGGATATGCATTACATTCTGGAAAAGTAAAGAAAATAGAAGAGTATCCGGCTATGCTGGTGTTTTTGGATGGGAAAAAGGTATTGATAGAGGACATTATTCAAATTGAAAATGAAAAATGATAAACGCACAAATAAGGACTTCAAAAGGATAGAACAGTTTTGAAGTCCTTATTTGTGTCCGACAAGGTGGACCTTTTTTGGATAGGTTTACGTGTGTGCATCTTCTGCCGCACCTTTGTAAGTGTAACGTGTTATGTAAAGTGATTTCTCTGCTTATTTGAAAAAAAGATAATTTAGAGTATAATAAAAAATGAAATATTAATTTGATGAGGTAACATTATGAGATCACAGTTCGAGTGGGACAGAATGCTGTCTCAAAAATTATATTGTCCTTCAAAAGTTAGAGATGGTTCATGGGAAAGGGTTCATGCAGCCCAGAAAAGATTTAATGAGTCAGAGTTCTGGCATGATAACAGTGCATTGGAAGAATTGAAAAAATGTTTTGGCAGAGCCCCTAAGGACATGATCCTTACTCCTCCTGTGTATTTTGATCATGGTGACAGGGTCATGTTTGGAAAGCATTTTTATGCCAATACCGGTCTGACTATTTTAGATGAAAATTATGTGACGTTTGGGGATAATGTTTTTATTGCACCTCATGTCAGCATTTATACAGCAGGACATCCGATAGATGCAAAAATCAGAAATACGGAAGTAGAGTATGCAAGACCTGTTACAATCGGTTCAGACGTATGGATCGGTGGTAACGTTGTTATCAATCCCGGAGTAACGATTGGGGATGATGTGGTGATTGGTTCCGGTTCGGTCGTGACCAAAGATATTCCGAGTCATGTGATTGCAGCAGGAAATCCATGCAAAGTAATCAGGGAAATCACGGAAGAAGACAGAATATATTGGGAAAAACAATATCAGGAATACAAGAAGGAATGTGAAAAGAATGTTTCAGATTGATGCATTGAAATGGACAAGAGAACCGAAAAATTATTCTATTGAAAATGATCGTATCGAAATTGTCACGGAACCTCATACAGATCTGTGGCAAAGAACATATTACCATTTTAGAAACGATACTGCACCTGTTTTACAGATGGAAACGGATGAAAAGTATTTTTCCTTCGTAGTAAAAACAGAATTTGAAAGCAAACATCGATTTGACCAGTGTGGCGTAGTCATGTATCTGGACAGTGAAAACTGGCTGAAGGGATCTATTGAGTATGAAAACGAACAGTACCAGCACCTGGGAAGTGTTGTGACAAATCACGGATATTCTGATTGGGCGACAACGGAAATCGATGCATCGATCAAGTCCATGTGGTATAGATTCAGCCGCAGGGAAGATGACTATTGCATTGAATGTTCTGATGATGGTGTAACATACAAGCAGATGCGTATTTGTCATATGTGGAATGCGAAAGGTACGATTCGATTTGGGGTTTATGCCTGCAGCCCGGAAGATTCTTCTTTCAGGGCGATTTTTACAGACATGGAAATGACGGAATGTAAATGGTCTGCACACGATGGGCAGCAGCCTGATCAGGAGTAATGAAAGAAAATTATCTGAAAAATAAAAAGAGGGAAAACGATTTATCATCGTTCCCTCTTTTTTTATTCAGTAATTCTTTTACAGCTATCCCTTTCGACGATGCGATGAGGAACAACGATTTTTGTAGCCATCAGATTTGGATAATCTGCGTGATTGATGATCTGAGAAGCAGCCTCGTGTCCTAACTGGAAAGAGTTGATATCCACAGAGGTGAGCTGAGGAGAAGACAGTTTTGCATACATGGAATTATTAAAAGAAATAATGGAAATATCATCCGGGATGGAGAGCTGCAGCTGTATACAGGCTCTTTCCAGTACCAATGCCAGCATATCATCACTGACAACAAAAGCTGTGGGTCTGTCCTCCTGCAAAAGGAGTTCCTTCAATGTTCCTAAATTATCATTCTGTATACTTTCGATTTCAAAGCAATATTCCGGTTTGACCTGCAGTCCATGCTGCAACAAGGATAACTGATAGCCGGATTTTCGGTCGAAGGCATAGAGAGCTTCATCCTTGCCACCCAGATAACCGATACGACGATGCCCTAAATCATACAGATAATCTGTTACTTCTCTGCCGGCCAGCAGATTATCATTATCGATGGAGATGGTCTGGTTTGCGAGCTCATTTGCCTTTCCGACGATCACATACAATAATCCGTGCTCGCACAGATAATCTACAACAATATCATCCTTGAAGGAATAAAGAAGGATGAATCCGTCGGCCATGCCACTGCGATGAAGTGTCTGAATAGACTGCAAAATTTCTTCATAATCCTTTCCGGTGACAACATTGGTTGCGACCTGTTGCTGGTTACAGAAGCGGCTGATGCCGCGAATTGTTTTCAGATAGAAGGTGTTGTCATATACATCTACCTGGGACGGAGGAAGGATGATGCCGATCATTTTCACAGAAGTATTTGTCTGTGTATCATTCACGGCAGGAGAGTCATACCCAAGCTGGGACATTGCTTTCTGCACTCTTTCCCGGGTTTCTTTACTGATAGCGGGATTGTCATTGCATACACGGGAAACAGTAGAAGGGGAAACCCCGGCCAGTTTTGCTACATCTTTTATTGTTACTGCCATAATTGCACTTCCTTTTGCGAAACATATGATATGATTTATGCAAATGATTTCTTTCTGTTTCATTGTACAGGAATACAGGGGAGATGTCAATTCTTGGCACAATAAATTTGATTGTTGTGCAAAACTGTTTGCATAAATCCGGCATCAATTTGCACAAAATCTGCTGCAAAATATTGTACATAATGTAGATTTGGCAATATTTATCTACGAAAGCCTTGCAAAATCAATGCAAATCATGTATTCTGGTTGCAGAAAAACAATGCAACTAAATGAAAAATGTGGAAGGGGTTAAGTAATGAGTTGTACAACCAATGCAGAACTGAAGAAGTTCATTCTTGCACCGTTAACAGGTAAGGTCGTTCCTTTGGAGCAGGTGCCTGATGCGGTGTTTTCTCAGAAAATTTTAGGTGATGGTGTTGCGATCATTCCGGAAGACGGAAAAATCTATGCACCTGTAAACGGCGAAGTGGCCAGTGTTGCAGAAACATTGCACGCATATGGCTTTACATCTGATGACGATCTGGAAATCCTGATCCATGTTGGTCTGGATAGTGTTGCCTTGAAAGGGGAAGGCTTTACCAGCCATGTGCAGGTAGGTGATATGGTCAAGGCAGGCGATCTGATTGCAGAAGTGGATCTGGAATTTCTGAAAAGCAGAAACGTTCCTACGATTACACCTGTTCTGATCTGTGATGATGCAGATGAACTGCCTATGTACGCAGTGGAAGGTAATGTAACTGCAGGTAAGGACACAGTGATCACACTGGGCGAAATTCCCGAAAGAACAGTAGAAATGATTACAGAAGAGCCTGTAGCAGAACCAACAGAAGAACCCAAGAAAAAGAAAGGTATCAATTTTGATTTTCTGCAAAAACTGGGCAAGGTACTGATGACAGTTATTGCAGTTATGCCTGCAGCAGGTATTATGCTGAGTATCGGTAAATTGTTCCAGATGGCAGATCTGTCCTTCCTGATGATCGTTGGTTCCACCATGGAAAACATCGGTTGGGCTATCATTACCAATCTGCATATCCTGTTTGCGGCAGCCATCGGTGGCTCCTGGGCGAAGGAAAGAGCCGGCGGTGCCTTTGCGGCGATCATTGCATTTATCCTGATCAACCGCATCACAGGTGCGGTATTTGGTGTAACAGCGGATATGCTTATGATGGAAGGTGCTGTTGTTAGTTCCTTCTTCGGACAGGAGATGCTGGTAGAAAATTACTTTACTTCCGTTCTGGGCTCTCCTGCTCTGAATATGGGGGTATTTGTTGGTATTATTTCTGGTTTTGTTGGCGGTACCGTCTACAATAAATACTATAATTTCCGTAAACTGCCTGAAGCGCTGGCCTTCTTTAACGGCAAACGATTTGTTCCCCTGGCTGTCATTTTCTATTCCACAGTCGCTTCCTTGATCATGGCAGTCATCTGGCCAGTGGTTCAGGCAGGTATCAATGCATTTGGTATCTGGATCGCAGGTTCCTCTGCCACATCTCCTGTTCTGGCGCCTTTCATTTATGGTACGTTGGAACGTCTGCTGCTGCCCTTTGGTCTGCATCATATGCTGACGATCCCTATGAACTATACATCCTTTGGCGGTACATATGTGATTCAGACAGGCATCAACGCCGGTGCGGAAGTATTTGGTCAGGATCCTCTGTGGCTGGCTTGGGTAACAGATCTGATTAACTTCAAGGATGCTGGTGATATGGCAGCTTATGAAACTTTGTTAAATACAGTAACACCTGCCCGTTTCAAAGTAGGCCAGATGATCGGCGCAACAGGTCTGCTGCTGGGTATTGCGCTGGCAATGTACCGTCGTGTAGATGTGGATAAGAGAAGAAACTATCGCTCCATGTTCATTTCTACAGTACTGGCTGTTTTCCTGACAGGTGTTACAGAACCTCTGGAATTTATGTTCATGTTCTGTGCACTGCCTCTGTATGTGGTATATGCACTGCTGCAGGGCTGTGCTTTTGCCATGGCAGGGATCATTGATCTGCGTCTGCATTCCTTTGGTAATCTGGAATTTTTGACTCGTGTGCCTATGTCTCTGAAGGCTGGTCTGAGCGGTGATATTCTGAATTTTGTGATTTGCTGTGTGGCATTCCTTGCAATTGGTTATTTTGTTGCATACTTTATGATCGGTAAATTTCAGTTTGCAACTCCCGGTCGTCTGGGTAACTACACTGATGAAAGTGAAGGTGAAGAAGCTGCAGCGGAAAACAAAACAAATGGCAATACACAGGCAGAACGTATCATCACACTGCTGGGCGGCAGAGAAAACATTACACTGGTGGATGCCTGCATGACACGCCTGCGTGTTACTGTAAAGGATCTGGATAAAGTGGCTGAGATTGCTGACTGGAAGGCAGAAGGTGCACTCGGTCTGATCAAAAAAGACAATGGCATTCAGGCAGTATATGGTCCGAAAGCGGATGTTTTGAAATCTGATATTAACGATATTCTGTAAAGAATTAGGATAGAGGTGGATTTATATGAAACTTCTGACATTGAATACCCATTCCCTTCAGGAAGAAAACTATGAACAGAAACTGGAGTGGTTTATAGAGGGAATCCTGCAGGAAAAACCTGACATCATTGCACTGCAGGAGGTGAATCAGACCTCTGATGCAGCAGTGGCGGAAGATATCCTTTGGGAAGGATTGTATTCGATCCCGGCACAGGTTCCTTTGAAACAGGATAACCATGCGGCACAGGTGGTATATCGCCTGCGTCAGGCAGGGGTTGCGTGTCATTGGGTATGGCTTCCCATTAAACTGGGCTATGGAAAATACGATGAGGGGGTAGCGCTGCTGAGTCTTGGCAGAAAGATCACTGCAGCGGAGGCATTCCCGATTAGTAAGGTAAATGATTATCACAACTGGCGTACTCGGGCAGTTCTCGGGATGCAGGTGGAAGGCCTGACAGACTGGTTTTACACCATCCACATGGGCTGGTGGGATGATGCGGAAGAGCCTTTTCTGGATCAGTGGAAACAGCTGGAAGAACGGATTTCAGAGAAAAGGAGAAATGGATTTGTCTGGCTCATGGGTGATTTCAATGCACCTGATTTTGTTTCCGGACAGAGCTATGAATGGATCTTGACCAATGGATGGCTGGATACTTATTCTGCAGCATTGGAAAAAGACAGAGGGATCACCGTTCCCTGTGTGATCGATGGCTGGAAAGAACGACTGAAGGATCAGGAAGTGAAAGCAATGCGTTTGGATTATATCTTCTCTAGTCATAGGGTCTGTGTAAAATCCTTTCAAGTGATTTTTAATGGGGAAAACAGACCTGTGGTTTCCGATCACTTCGGTGTATTCATAGATATAAAGGAGAAAATAGTATGAAAAGAACAGCAGGCATTCTGATGCCTATCACAAGTTTACCCGGAAAATATGGCATTGGCTGTTTTTCTGAGGAAGCATATAAATTCGTGGACTGGCTGCAGGCAACCGGTCAGACTTACTGGCAGATCCTGCCGATCCACCCCACCAGTTATGGTGACTCTCCCTATCAGTCCTTCTCCACCTTTGCAGGAAATCCTTATTTCATTGATCTGGATGCACTGGTGGCAGAAGGGGTGCTGATGCAGAAGGAATGTGACAGCATGGATTTTGGCGAGGATGAAACGGATATTGATTACGAAGCCCAGTATAACAGCTGTTATACTTTGCTGAGAAAAGCCTATGAACGAAGCAATATCAGCGAAAATGTAGCATATCAGCATTTTGTAAAAGAAAACGAATGGTGGCTTTCTGATTATGCTTTATTCATGGCATTGAAAAATTTCTTTGATGGTCAGTGCTGGTATGAATGGCCTGAAGATATCCGTCTACGTTATGGCTATTCTATGGATTATTACCGCAGAGAGTTGTATTATGATATTGAATTTCAGATGTATCTGCAGTTTAAATTTTTTGAACAGTACTGGAAACTGAAGCAGTATGCCAATGAAAAAAATATTGGCATCATCGGGGATATTCCCATTTATGTTGCCATGGATTCCGCGGATACATGGGCTCATCCGGAACTGTTCCAGCTGGATGAAAATAATGTGCCTTATGCCGTGGCAGGCTGTCCCCCTGATGGGTTTTCTGCTACAGGGCAGCTCTGGGGCAACCCTCTTTACCGTTGGGAGTATCACAGAGAAACGGGCTATCAGTGGTGGCTGAGTCGTCTGTGGTATGTGTTCCGCTTGTATGATGTAACAAGAATCGATCATTTCCGTGGTTTTGATGAATATTTTTCCATTCCCTATGGTGCGGATTCGGCAGTGGACGGGCATTGGGAAAAAGGCCCCGGCATCGATCTGTTTCGCTGTGTGGAACAGAATCTGGGCTGGCATGAAGTGATCGCGGAAGATCTTGGCTATGTGACAGATTCTGTTCGTCAGCTGCTAAAAGATAGTGGATTCCCTGGCATGAAAGTGTTGGAATTTGCCTTTGATTCTCGCGATTCCGGTTCTGCCAATGATTATCTGCCCCATAATTATCCGGAAAACAGTGTGGTTTATACAGGCACCCATGATAATGAAACACTGAACGGCTGGTTTAAATCGATTACAAAAGAAGAACAGCAGATGGCAAGAGATTACCTCTGCGACCAGAGAACACCGCATAAACTGCTCCACCAGTCCTTTATTGCACTGGCGATGCGTAGTGCAGCAAGAATGTGTATCATTCCTCTGCAGGATTATCTGGGGCTGGACAACAGCTGCCGGATCAATACACCTTCTACCATTGGCATCAACTGGAGATGGAGAGTAAAGAAGGAGCAACTGACAGAAGAACTACAGCAGGGAATTCTGGCTACAACAATGCGTTACGGCAGAATGAACTGGAACAACTACAACGAAACGAAATAATAAAGATATATCAAGTCATATAAGGAGGAATTTACGATGAAACAGTTTAATTACACAATTACAGATCCCCTGGGTATCCATGCACGTCCCGCAGGCCTACTGGCAAAAGCAGCCAAAACATTCCCTGATACAGTGATTATGATCCAGAAAGGCGACAAAGAAGTAAAGGCTACACAGCTGATGAAACTGATGGGCCTGGGTGTAAAGGAAGGCGATGTTGTAACAGTAACAGCGGATGGCCCTTCTGAAGAAAATGCCATTGAAGTAATGTACAACACACTGGCTGAAAACCTGTAATTGCAGCAGGAGGGGATAAGTATGATCATGATGCAGGGCAAAGGCGTCTCCAAGGGCGTCGTAAAAGGTCCTCTGTATTTTTTCCGCCGTCCGGATGCTGCAGTTCGTCAGTGGCAGGTGGAAGATATGGATGCAGAAAAAATGCGTCTGGCACAGGCACAGGAAAAATCCATTGCCCAGCTGGAAGCACTGGCAGAACGCTGTAGAGAAGAGGCTGGGGATGAAGCAGCAGTTCTTTTTGAAACGCATGCGATGTTTGTGGAAGGCGAAGATTATGTAGAGTGCATCCATTCCTGTATGGAAGATGAAAATTGCAATGCTGAATATGCAGTACAGCAGGCTGGCGAACAGTTTGCGGAAATGCTTGCCGCTATGGATGATGCCTATATGCAGGCACGTGCGGCGGATATCCGTGATGTTTCCAATCGTATCTGCAATAATCTGATGGGCATTGTGGAAGGCGGTATCGATTCTGCTGTTCCTGTTATTCTGGCAGCGGATGATCTGGCGCCTTCTGAAACGATTCAGCTGGATAAAAGCAAGATCCTTGCTTTCGTTACACAGGGCGGTTCCAGCAACAGCCATACGGCTATCCTTGCCCGTACCATGGGTATTCCTGCGATTTGCGGTCTGGGGGAAACATTGAATCCGGAATTTGCAGGCAGAACGGCATATGTGGATGGAGAAGTGGGCAGTGTTTATATCGAACCTGACGAACTGACACTGGCGCAGTTCAGCGAAAAGTTCGTGAAACAGCAGGAAATGAGAGAACTGCTTCAGACCATGAAGGGACAGGAAGATATCACACTGGACGGCAAAAAAATCAATGTTTACTGCAATATCGGTTCTCCCGAAGATGTGGCGGCTGTTCTTGCGAATGATGGTCAGGGTATTGGTCTGTTCCGCAGTGAATTCCTCTATCTGGCGGCTTCTGATTATCCTACAGAGGAAGAACAGTTTCAGGCATATAAAACGGTTGCCGCAGCCATGAATGGCAAGCGTGTCATTATTCGTACACTGGATATCGGTGCAGATAAACAGGTGGATTATTTTAATATGAACAAAGAAGAAAACCCTGCATTGGGGGTTCGTGCCATCCGTATCTGCCTGAATCGTCCTGAGGTGTTTAAGCCCCAGCTGAGGGCGCTATATCGTGCATCTGCCTATGGTAAAGTGGCTATCATGTTCCCCATGATCACATCTGTCTGGGAAGTGAAGGAATGCAAACGTGCCTGTCAGAAGGTCATGGCAGAACTGGAACAGGAAGGGATTCCTTTTCACAAGGATACAGAGATCGGTATTATGCTGGAAACACCGGCATCCATTTTTGTGGCAGAGGAACTGGCGAGGGAAGTGGATTTCTTTTCCGTTGGCACCAATGACCTGACACAGTACACACTGGCATGCGACCGTCAGGCGAATGATCTGGGAAAATTCTATGATCCTCACCATCCTGCGGTGCTGCGCGCACTGAAAATGGCTGCCGATGCAGCCCATAAAGCAGGTATCTGGATCGGTATCTGCGGAGAATTGGGGGCAGATCTGAGTATGCTGCCTACGTTCCTTGCTATGGGTATGGATGAAATTTCTGTGACACCCAATGCAGTATTACCTTTGCGTGCAGCAATTCGCAGCTCCATTGCGAAGACCTGTACACTGGAAATGCTGGATTGTTAATAAGTACAAAAGAAATCAGAGAGAACAAAAGATAAAACAAGAAGAAACAAAAGATAAAATAAGAAGAAATGGTATTGAAAAAAGAGGAGGCTGCAGATATGGCATATGGATTTGGCGTGGATATTGGCGGCACAACTGTTAAGCTGGCATTCTTTGACCAAACGGGTGCATTACTGCATAAATGGGAAATCAAAACAAATACGCAAAATGGCGGATGTGCCATTCTTCCGGATATCGCTGCTTCCGTGAACACATTTCTGAAAGAGAAGAATATTCGCAATGAACAGATCATTGGCATTGGGGTAGGGGTGCCCGGACCGGTAGATGATCTTGGTGTAGTAAATCAGTGTGTCAACCTGGGCTGCGGAAAGGTAGATATCCAAAAAGAGTTGTCCGAACTGACAGGATTTCCAGTAAAGGCAGGCAATGATGCCAATGTGGCGGCTTTGGGGGAATGCTGGCAGGGCGGTGCGAAAGGATATACAAATATAGTGATGGCTACCCTTGGCACAGGCATTGGCGGTGGTATTGTGGTAAAAGGAAAAATCATAAATGACATTCATGGTGCCGGCGGCGAAATCGGACATATAACACTAGAACCCGGCGAGACAGAAGCCTGTGGCTGTGGTAAGTGCGGCTGTGCGGAGCAATATTGTTCTGCAACAGGCATTGTTCGCCTTGCTAGAAGATATCTGGCAGAGTATACCGATCCAAGTGTGTTACGACACATGATGGATATGGAATGCAAGGATATTTTTGTGGCAGCGGAAAAGAAAGATGTTGCTGCCTGTGCGATTCTGGAGCAGGTATATAAATATCTGGGGCTGCTTCTGGTGAATGTTTGCTGTGTGATTGATCCGGAAGTGATCCTTCTTGGCGGCGGGGTCAGCAAAGCAGGGGAGCCTCTGATTGTGGGAACGATGAAATATTTCGAGAGATATGCGTTTCATGCTTGCCGTTCCACAAAGATTCGGTTGGCGGAATTAGGAAATGATGCAGGAGTTTATGGCGCATTTAAACTGATTTTAAATGAATATGCAGAATAAGAATAAATGAGACTGTTTCAAAGTTTGTGTAAAGTAAAAAAACTGATGTAAAATAATGAAATGAGTTATGAAGGGCAAAGTCGATTTTCAGGACTTTGCCCTTTGCCTGTATTATAGCGACAATTTTTTGCATGCCAAGCAAGGCTGCCACAGACAGCCCTATTCAGACTATAATCAGGATAATCTTTCTTCAAAATATATTTCCAACTGAGAATGGATCTGACCCCAATCAAGACGGTGTCCGGTCCATTTTTTCGTGATATCCATAGTTGCCAGATACAGCATTTTCATCAAACTGTCATCAGAAGGAAAAATGGTCTTAGATTTTGTGACTTTACGCAGCTGTCGATTAAATCCTTCAATTGCATTTGTAGTATAAATCAGCTTACGAATAGCTTCAGGATATTTGAAATATGCGGAAAGGTTGGCCCAGTTATCCCTCCAGGATTTGGCAATTCTAGGATATTTGCTGTACCATTTTTCTTCGAAGGCATCCAGTTCAACCAATGCGATTTCTTCTGTCGCTGCAGTATAAACTCGTTTCAGGTCAGTCATCAATGGTTTGATGTCCTTATAGGACACAAATCTTGTGGTGTTTCTGATCTGATGGATAATACACTGCTGGATCTCTGTTTCAGGGAATACGGCTTCGATTGCCTGAGGGAATCCAGAAAGACCGTCCACACAAGCGATCAGGATATCCTGAACACCGCGATTTTTAAGGCCGTTCAGGATAGACAGCCAGAATTTTGCACATTCATTCTGACCAACATACATACCCAACACATCTTTGTGACCATTCATGTCGATGCCGATAGCAATATATACAGCTCGTTTTACGATACGGCCTTCATGGCGAACATGATAATGGATCGCATCCATGAAAACAACTGCATAGATTTCTTCCAGAGGACGCTCCTGCCATTCTTTTACGATAGGGAGTACTTTGTCTGTAACACGGCTGATTGTGCTGTCAGAAATCTCAATACCATACAGGTCGCGCATATGGCTTTCAATATCGCTGGTAGTCATTCCTTTGGCATACATGGAAAGAATTTTTTCTTCCATGCCCTGTGTGACAGTGTTCTGATATTTTTTGATTATTTGTGGCTCAAACTCACCTTTACGATCTCTGGGAATATCCAGCTCCATATCTCCGTAACTGGTGTGCATTGTTTTCTGAGAAAAGCCATTTCGGCTGTTATCGGTATCCTTGTTACGATAGTCATACTTGGTATAGCCGAGTTCTTCATCCAATTCTTCAGTTAGAACGCCTTCAAGGATTATAGACATCATATCTCGCATAATTGCATTTACATCTGCTCCATCCTTGATTTTTACATCATTTTCTTTCAGATAGGTGCTCATCATTTCTCGAAGAGCTGCTTTTTGAGGGGAATCTTTTTTTCGTGCCATAAATAAAACCTCCAAACTGAGTAATTTTATCTTACATCAGTTTGAAGGTTTACACAAACTTTGGGATACTACCGAATAAATAATTCTTTGGAAGATAGCGAGTGTTCTCTGATATATACACAGATTTCTAAATACATCATTTATAACATAAAAATATAGCGGCATGAATGATCATGCCGCTTTTGCCATTATGCAAGTTTTATTTTGTATTACATCCATTTTTCTGCATAAAGAAATAATGCTGCTGATTCAGATAATCCCGTGCAATATCCAGGGCTTCGCCAAATCTCTGAAAGTGGACGATTTCTCTTTCCCTTAGGAACCGCAAAGGTGCCAGAACGGCGGGATCTTCTGCCAGATCGATGAGGTATTCATAAGTCGACCGGGCTTTTTGTTCTGCTGCACCTTTGTAAGTGTAACGTGTTATGTAAAGTAAATGTATAGTGGAAAATCTAAAAAAGAAAAGTGGAATTAACAAAAACGGATAAGATATAAATCTTATCCGTTTTTTAAATCTTAGTTAGATAATTGACTCATTTCCTTTGTTTAGTTCTAATGTATGGATAGCGTGATGGATATGAATTTCCATAGCATTTTTAGCACCTTGTGCATCACGTTTTTTTAGAAATTCCATGATAAGGGCGTGGTCTTGAATTGTATTTTTGAAAAGGTCTTCTTTAGAAGAACCAATCAAAATAGCTTCATCAACTGCACGATTGATCAAAGGGATTAAATGATTCATGAAATCGTTGTGTGCAGCCGCAACAATCAATCGATGGAATTCTTGATCGGGATCTGTCCAGGCTTTTCCTTCGCTAATGACGTCAGCAACCAATTGACCTTGCTTACAAATGGCTTCAATTTCTTCATCGCTACCTCTGCGACAGGCGAGGGCAACCATTTGAGGCTCAAAAAGAAGACGCATTTCAAATAGATCTTTTAGTTTTATGCGTATGCGATCCAGGTTATCCAATCCGTAATTACCAATAATAGCTTCCTCTGAGGACACAAAAGTACCTTTCCCACGACGTACTTCCAATACACCTTGTAGTGTCAGCATACGGACAGCATCACGCAGTGTAGTACGACTGATACCAAGCTGTTCAGAAAGAATCATTTCATTGGGCAACTGATCCCCTGGTTGGTATATATGTTCTTTTGCAATCATGTCATAGATTTTATCAGCGGTCTGCTGTGATAGACTTTTTTTATCTTTTTTCATATATATCAAATCCTTCTTGTTTGATGTCTTTTGCTGTTGATAAACAAGTATTTATTTTCCTTTATTAATATTATATAAAATCTCATCAATAAAGTCAAATTTTAGTACTAATTTACAAATTTTCTTAATTTTCTTTATTAATTATGTTCGATTGACATATGACATCTTTTGATTTAGAATGACATCATACATTAAAAAAAGAGATAATACAACGGAAGCAATATAAGAGGGGGAGTAAAAATGAAAGAAAGAAGTTGTAATGTAACACAGGGTGTAAACAGAGCACCTAACAGATCTCTGTTCTATGCATTGGGCTTTACAAAAGAAGAACTGGAAAAACCTCTGATTGGCGTGGTTTGTTCCAAAAATGAAATCGTACCCGGCCATATGAATTTGGACAAAATCTCTGAGGCGGTTAAAGCGGGTATTAGAGCTGCAGGTGGTACACCTATCGAATTCCCTGCGATTGCAGTATGTGATGGTATTGCAATGGGTCATGTTGGTATGAAGTATTCTCTGGTTACAAGAGATCTGATTGCTGATTCTACAGAAGCGATGGCAATTGCACATCAGTTTGACGGTTTGGTTATGATTCCTAACTGTGATAAAAATGTACCCGGTCTGCTGATGGCAGCAGCTAGAGTAAATGTTCCTACAATTTTCTGCTCTGGTGGTCCTATGTTGGCAGGCAGACTGAATAATGGTAATCGTACATGCCTGTCTCATATGTTTGAAGCAGTAGGTGCTTATCATGCAGGTACATTAGACGAAGCAGGTGTTGAAGAATATGAAAACAGTGCATGTCCCACATGTGGTTCCTGCTCTGGTATGTACACAGCCAATTCCATGAACTGTCTGACAGAAGCAATTGGTATGGGATTAAGTGGTAATGGTACTATCCCTGCAGTTATGTCCGCTCGTCTGCGTCTGGCGAAGCATGCTGGTATGCAGATTATGGAACTGGTAAAGAAGAATATTCGCCCCAGAGACATTATGACAGAAGCTGCATTCCATAATGCAGAAACAGTAGATATGGCTTTGGGTTGTTCTACAAATACAATGCTGCATCTGCCTGCAATTGCACATGAATGCGGTATTGAACTAAGTCTTGATATGTCCAATGAAATCTCTGCTAAAACCCCTAACCTGTGTCATCTGGCACCTGCAGGGGATACATATATGGAAAATCTGGAACAGGCTGGCGGTGTTCATGCAGTAATGAAGGAACTGACAAAGAAAGGCTTACTGGATACTTCCGTTATGACATGTACAGGCAGAACACTGGGTGAAAATCTGGAAGGTGTTCAGAATAGAGATCCTGAAATCATTCGTCCTATTGAAACCCCTTATTCTGAAGACGGCGGTATTGCTGTATTGAAAGGTAATCTGGCTCCTGAAGGCTGTGTTGTAAAACGTGCTGCTGTTGCACCTGAAATGATGCAGCATAAAGGACCTGCAAAAGTATTTGATGGTGAAGAAGAAGCCATTGAAGCAATTTATGCTGGTAAAATCGTCCCCGGTGATGTTGTGGTTATCCGCTATGAAGGCCCTAAAGGTGGTCCCGGTATGCGTGAAATGCTGAACCCTACATCTGCGATCTGTGGCATGGGTCTGGGGGAAAGTGTTGCGCTGATCACTGACGGTCGTTTCTCCGGTGCTACTAGAGGCGCAGCAATCGGACATGTTTCTCCTGAAGCAGCGCAGGGTGGTAATATTGCGCTGGTGGAAAATGGTGACATCATTGAAGTTGATATCAAGAACTGCAAAATCCATCTGGAAGTAGATGAAGCAACACTGCAGGAAAGACGAGAAAATTGGGTTTGTCCGGAAAAAGAAGTAACAGGTTATGCTGCGCGTTACAGAAAACTGGTAACAAGTGCAGCTCGTGGTGCAGTACTTGAATAATGATGGGATTTATGACAGAATGATCAAGGAGGAATGGTTATGAACGCACTGAGAAAAATAGCGCAATTTGTAAATAAATATATGGCGGCTATCGTAATTGTAGTAACAGTTTTAGCTTATATGGTAGAGAATAGTTTTACAAGCTGGGTTGGTAATGCAGAGTTTTTGGGAGGCAATATTAATGTAAATCATCTGCTGATGATTGTTATGTGTGGTATGGGTATGACAATGAAACTGGAAGATTTCAAGATTGTATTATCCAGACCTAAGGATATTATTTTTGGTGAACTGGCACAGTTTGTAATTATGCCATTGATTGGTTTTGGCCTGAGCTGGATTTTCAAACTGCCTCCTGAACTGGCG
>NZ_JBGVHV010000174.1:0-4415 GCF_045122575.1 Anaerotignum sp.
TGATGATCTGGCTGCGATCCTGGGCACAATCAACTATGAACTGCCCTGCGTACTGACAAAACGTGTTCCTCGTGTTTACAAAGAAAAAGGCGAAATCGTTGGTATCGTAGACCACATCCTGCATCAGTATAAATAATCAGAAATAAAAAGAGAGGCGAAAGCCTCTCTTTTTTTGTACAAAAAATCCCTCGGCATTGCAGTCGAGGGAATGTTTTTTTAAAAACCGTAGTATTCGTATTTTTTGACAAAACAGAAACCGGTCGTACCGGGGCCTGTATGGCTGGAAATGGTTGCGCCGATCTGGAAGGGGGGCAGAAATTCCATGCCGGGAGCCGCTTCCTTCATCTTTTCGTAGAAATCGTCCATATCATCCCAGATGGTATTGGTGCCGGGAGTGGCGATATAGTGAGAAGGGTCTTCTCCTGTTTCCTTGAAATGTTTCTTTGTAACGTCTGCAATCTGTGTCAGCCCTTTTTTTCTGGCGCGGCAAACGCCGCCAACGCTGATCTCACCGTCTTTCAGGATGATGATGGGTTTGATTTTCAGCAATCCGCCGGAAAGGGTCGCCAGTTTGCCGATACGGCCGCCAACTTCCAGATAACTCAGGTCGCCCACCATAAAGTGGATGCGGGCATCTGTACGGGCTTTTTCCGTATAAGCAAGAACATCATCCAGAGATTTTCCGTTTTTCTGCATCCGTGCCATTTCCATCAGCATCAGCATCTGAGCGCCGGTGGCTACCCAAGAGTTGATCACTTCGATCCTTGCGTGGGGGAAATCTTCTTCCAGCATGGATTTTGCAGTCATGGCGGATTCCAGAGATGCAGTCAGGCTTCTTGTCATGGTCAGGCAAAGAACATCCTTGCCTGCTTCCAGCGCAGGGGTAAAGGCATCGATATAATCCTGGATGGATGGCAGGGAAGTTTTGGGATAGCCTTTTTCTTCTGTCATAAAACGGAAGTAATCATCCAGTGAAATTTCAAGAATTTCTTTATAATAATTTTCGTGATCGGTCGAAACGTAAAAAGGGATCAGCTGAATGCCAAGTTCTTCGGCTTTTTCAAAACCGATGTCGCAGGCGCCGTCGCTGAAAATCTGATAATCTCCCATTGGTAAGCCTCCTTGTTTTTTGTAGATCTATCTGAATGTAAAAAATTCGTATAAAGATTTCTTTATAATGTAATATAGCAAATCAGACTGTAAAATTCAATAGAATAAAATACAATATGTAGTATGAAAAACAATGAACGATAGAAAAATGTTTATATCTGGAGTAGAATAAAGAATCTCCTCTTGCAAAATGGGAATAAATGGGTTAGACTGTTATTATGGTATAGTGCGGGTAGTATTCGTATTTTTGCGCTTTGCCTGAATATAGAATAAAGGAGGTGAAAGAGAGTGAGAAGACTGATTGAAATGATCATGAGTTTGATCGTTGTGGCGGCAACGTATGCGATCATGCATATTATATTTATTTCGGACTTATTCAATTTTACAGCGAAAATGCCTGCGTATGTTCCTGTGGCACTTTCCGTTTTTACTGGATTCATATTTTATTTTATAGCATCTACCACTACGGCGAATCTGCTTATGAAACGAATGATGCAGACGGAGGAGCGCCTCACAAAAATGAATGTGAAGGAACTGGCGTTTTCTGTAATCGGCTGCTTTATTGGTCTGGTGATCGCTAACCTGATCGGCTTTGCCTTCCGTGACTTTGGTATTCTTGGCACGTTTATCATTATCCTGCTGAATATCTTCTTTGGTGTTCTGGGGATCCGCGTTGCCAGAAGGAAGAAGGATGACGTCAATGTGCGTACGCTGCAGCAGGTGCTGCTGACAACAAAGCCTATGACGGCAGATGACAGCATCACAGGCAGACCGAAGATTCTGGATACCAGTGTCATCATTGACGGACGTATCATGGATCTTCTGCAGACGGGCTTCATTGAAGGGAAGATCATCATTCCTGACTTTGTGCTGGAAGAATTGCGACATATTGCGGATTCTGCGGACAGCCTGAAACGCCAGAGAGGGCGCCGTGGTCTGGATATTCTCAATGAGATCCAGAAACAGCTGGCTGTGCCTGTGGAAATTCAGAGTTTTAAGGCAGATAAGCCCATGGAAGTGGACTCCATGCTGCTGAAAATGGCAGAGAAACTGGATGCATTCGTGGTGACGAATGATTTTAATCTGAATAAAGTGGCAGAATTCCAGGGTGTTCGCGTGCTGAATATCAACGAACTGGCCAATGCCATCAAGCCTGTGGTTCTGCCCGGGGAAGAAATGTATGTAACGATCATCAAAGCCGGCAAAGAACAGGGTCAGGGGGTTGCCTATCTGAATGACGGCACCATGATCGTTGTGGATGGCGGCAGCCGTTATATCGGTGAAACAAAAACTGTGATCGTGACCAGTGTTCTGCAGACTGCAGCGGGACGTATGATCTTTACAAAAATGATTGCAGCGTAAAAAAGCCTTTTCCTGAAATAGAATGCGAAACAAGCTTGCTTAGTTTCGCATTTTTATTAGGAAAAATATTTTGATAGAAAGGTGGCATATTGATGAAACCGATCTGTACCGCTGTCATTGTGGCAGCAGGAAAAGGAAAACGAATGGGCACGGAAATCAGTAAACAGTTTCTGCCTATGGGCGGAAAAGAGATTCTGGCACATACGGTGGAAAAATTTGAAAAAGCAGAAAAGATTCGGGATATCATTCTGGTGACAGGCGCGGATTCCAAGCAGGATGTGCAGGAGATGGCGCAGGAATATGGCTGGAAAAAAATCAGATCTGTTGTTGCCGGCGGCAAGGAACGGCAGGATTCCGTATGGAATGGCCTGCGGGAGGTTTCTGATGATACCGAGATCGTTCTGATCCATGACGGCGTCCGTCCTTTTGTAACCGAGGATATTCTGAATGGTTCCATAGAAACGACGCTGGAAATGGGCGGCTGTGTGGCAGGGGTGCCTGCCAAGGATACCATCAAGGTCTGCAACAGGGAAAATATTGCTGTGGAAACGCCTGACAGAAGTACTCTCTGGCAGATCCAGACCCCGCAGACCTTCCGCAGAGAGCGAATCATAAAAGCCTATGAACAGGCCAAAGCAGATGGTTTTGTGGGCACGGATGATGCTTCTCTGGCGGAGCACAGCGGTTATCCTGTCAAAGTTATCATGGGCAGTTACCGCAATATCAAGATCACAACCAAGGAAGACCTGCTCATCGGAGAAGCGTTTTTGAAGGAGGAACAGGCATGAAAGAAGTAACGATTTATACAGATGGTGCCTGCTCCGGCAATCCCGGGCCCGGCGGCTATGGGGTAGTGCTGCTGTATGGAGCGGCAAGAAAGGAACTTTCCGAAGGATACCGTCTGACGACCAATAACCGTATGGAGGTGCTGGCGGTCATCAAAGGGCTGGAAGCCCTGAAAGAACCCTGCAGAGTCAATCTTTACAGCGACTCCAAATATGTGGTGGATGCTATAGAAAAGGGCTGGGTCGTGAAGTGGAAACAGAACGGCTGGATGCGGAATAAAAAGGAAAAAGCCTCCAATGTAGACCTGTGGGAACGGATGCTTATGATGCTGGAAAAACATCAGGTAAAATTCATCTGGGTGAAGGGGCATGCGGACAATCCCGGTAATGAAAGATGCGATGAACTGGCACGTATGGCCATTCAGAAAGGTGATCTGCAGGAAGACGAAAACTATGGAAAAATGTAAGTTTCTGGCGGACGAATCCCAAGTGAAATGGTAGAATTCTGATTGACACTGGGGGAATATTATGGTAGTATCGTCATGTAACAATTTTTTATCTATCTAGGAGGATTTAAGTAATGAAAAAAGGTACAGTTAAATGGTTTAACGCAGAAAAAGGTTTTGGTTTCATCTCCGTACCTGGTGAAGACGATGTATTCGTACATTTCTCCGCAATTCAGGCTGAAGGCTACAAAACACTGGAAGAAGGCCAGGAAGTAGAATTCGAAGTAGTTCAGGGTGCAAAAGGCCCTCAGGCTGCAAACGTAACACGCGCTTAATCGATTTTAATTATAGAATAGACTGCGAAAGCATTCAAAATTATACATTTAGATTTGGTTATGCAAAAAGAGCTCTCCTTAAAAAATAAGGAGGGCTTTTCTTTTTTTGCATACAATTTGTTTGTCCATCTGTGAAAAACAACGGAAAATATGGTAAGATATTCAGATATATTAATATTTTTGTATTAACTTTTGTAATTATAGGTTTTTTTCGTTGAAAGTGTACATTTTTCGTGCTAATATGAAAAATGATTTAGTGTCAAATAGTGGGTCAAACTATAGAATTTGCATCATTGGTAAGAGGAAAAGTTATGAAGGAAACGTTTTTTGGCACAATTTCATTTGTCCTGTTTTTGTTCTATGATCTGGAGCAGACA
>NZ_JBGVHV010000175.1:0-31924 GCF_045122575.1 Anaerotignum sp.
ATCGAACAGAATATCTTTATTCTGGCAGATACATCCATGGACAGAGTGCTGGAGGCGATCACGGAAGTTGATCCTGATCTTATTATTTTAGACAGTATCCAGACCTATGCATTGACCGATTTCCTGCCCTCCCGCGCAGGAAATCCGACCCAGACGATGGAATGTGCTTCCGCACTGGTTTCTGTGGCAAAAAACAAGAAGCGTCCTCGGGCAGCTCTGATGATCGGCCAGATGAATAAAAGCGATGAGATTGCCGGCCTGCGTGCCTTGGAACATCTGGTGGATGCCGTTCTTGTGCTGGAAGGGGAAGGTGCCGATGAACTGCGCTGTCTGGTGGCAACGAAAAACCGTTTTGGCAGCACAGGAGAGATGGGGTTCTTCACTATGACGGAGACCGGCCTTGCCTCCATCGATAACCCTTCGGAATATTTTGTTACCAAACGACAGAAAGAAGATCTTGTTTCCGGTAGTGCGCTGACTGTTTTAAAGGAAGGTTCCCGCCCTGTGATCGCGGAGATCGAAAGTCTCGTTTCTGCATCTTTTACACCGTATCCTTCCCGCATCAGCGAAACCATGAAGAAAGATACCATGAATACACTGATTTCCATTCTGGAGCAGAGAGGGAATCTGAAGCTTTATGATAAAAATGTGGTCATCAAAACAACAGGCGGTCTGTATTTAAAAGAGCAGGCTGCAAATCTGGCTGTATTGATGAGTATTGCATCTTCGGTTTATAACAAACCGATCCCTGCAGACTGGGCTTTTATTGCAGACGTTGGTCTGACAGGGGAGCTGAAACGAGTACCTTCCATGGAAAGCCGCGTGAAAGAACTGGATCGCATGGGTTTTCAAAAGGTATTTATCCCCATCAGCGGTTTGAGAGAAACAAATTTAGAAAATATTGAGGTAATTGAAATGAAATTTTTGTCACAATTGATAAAAGTTCTTTTCAACGAAAAAAACAAGCAGAAATACTGACATGTCTTTATCCAAAAGACAAAAGATTTTTTTACATGGAATAACGTAAATTACTAGTTTACGAATGTGATTTCCTGTATTATAATAAAGTTTAATAATCTTTTGGCAGCATATTCCAAAATGATTCTAAATCACACTTGTGATCAACAGATAAAATCATGATAAAAGGAGGTAATCCCCATGCAGAACGTGAAAATCAGAAGATATAAAAAAGTTCTCGTTGCAAACCGTGGCGAAATCGCCATCCGTGTATATCGCGCCCTGAATGAACTGGGCATCCAGACAGTTGGTATTTTCTCCAAAGAAGATAAATACGCACTGTTCCGTACAAAAACTGACGAAGCATATATGTTGAATCCCGAAAAAGGTCCTCTGGACGCTTATCTGGATATCAAAAATATCATTAAAATCGCAAAGGCAAAGGGCGTAGATGCTATCCACCCCGGATATGGCTTCCTGTCCGAAAACCCTGATTTTGTTGAAGCATGTAAAAAAGAAGGCATCGATTTCATCGGTCCTGACGTTGATGTTATGTACAAAATGGGGGATAAGATCTCTTCTAAAAAAATGGCAATCGAATGCGGCGTGCCCATTATCCCCGGTGTTGACTATGCCATCCGTAATCTGGACGAGGTAATGGAAGTTGCCGAAAAAGTCGGCTACCCTGTTATGCTGAAGGCTTCCAACGGCGGCGGCGGCCGCGGTATGCGTATCGTTAACTCCGCAGAAGAAATGCCTACTGTATTTGAAGAAGCAAGAAACGAAGCGAAAAAAGCTTTCGGTGATGATAAAATCTTCGTAGAAAAATACCTGCGTGATCCCAAACATATCGAAGTTCAGGTACTGGGTGACAAATACGGCAACGTAGTTCACCTGTTCGACCGTGACTGTTCCGTACAGAGACGTCACCAGAAAGTAGTGGAATTTGCTCCTGCTTTCACAGTAAGCCAGCCTGTTCGCGAAAAGATCTTGGCTGACGCAGTTCGTCTGTCCAAACATGTAGGCTACAAAAATGCAGGTACTCTTGAATTCCTGGTTGACGCAGATGAAAACTACTACTTCATCGAAATGAACCCTCGTATTCAGGTAGAACATACTGTAACAGAAGAAGTAACAGGCGTAGATATCGTACAGGCACAGATCCTGATCGAAGAAGGTTACCCTCTGTATGCACCTCAGATCGGTCTGGCATCTCAGGACGATGTAAAATGCAACGCTTACTCCATCCAGCTGCGTATCACCACAGAAGACCCTACCAATAACTTCATGCCCGATACAGGCAAGATCAGCGTATATCGTTCTCCTGCAGGTAACGGTATCCGTCTGGACGGTGCTGCAGCTCATGCCGGTGCGGAAATCACACCTTACTATGACTCCCTGCTGGTTAAAGTTATCGCTCGTGACAGAACATTCCGCGGGGTAACAAACAAAGCGATCCGTGCCATCAAAGAAACTCGTATCCGTGGCGTAAAAACAAATATTCCTTTCCTGATCAATGTACTGCAGTCTAAAACATGGAGAGATGGTAAATGCACAACAACATTTATCGAAAATACTCCTGATCTGTTCCACTTCATCCCCGGTCAGGACAGAGCAAGTAAAATTGCTGAATTTATCGGTAACCAGATCGTAAACGAATCTCAAGGCAACAAACCTCAGTTTGACCCTATCGTAGTGCCTTCCTTCGGCAAAGCTGAAAACGGTACAACAATCCCTGTTTACGGTGCCAGAGATAAATTCCTGGAAATGGGCGCAAAAGACTTTACACAGTCTCTGATGAAAGAAAAACGCCTGTTTATCACAGATACAACCATGCGTGATGCCCATCAGTCCCTGATGGCAACAAGATTGCGTACCAACGACCTGCTGGCAGCAGCCCCTGCAACAAACATGGCTATGGCAAATGCATTCTCTGTAGAAGCATGGGGCGGTGCAACTTTCGACGTTGCATATCGTTTCCTGAAAGAATCTCCCTGGGTTCGTCTGCAGCAGCTGCGTGAAGCAATGCCCAACACACTGATCCAGATGCTGCTGAGAGCGTCCAACGCTGTTGGTTATGCAAACTATCCCGATAACGTGGTACGCGAATTCATCAAAGTATCTGCAGAACGCGGCGTTGACGTATTCCGTATTTTCGACTCCCTGAACTGGGTAGAAAATATGAAAATGCCTATTGAAGAAGCACTGAAAACAGGTAAGATCGTAGAAGGTGCTATCTGTTACACAGGTGACATTCTGGATCCTAACGAAACAAAATATACACTGGACTACTATGTAAGAAAAGCAAAAGAACTGGAAGCTCTGGGCTGCCATATCTTTGCAATCAAAGACATGGCGGGCTTGCTGAAACCCTACGCAGCGAAGAAACTGTTCAGTACACTGAAAGAAGAACTGAACATCCCTCTGCATCTACATACCCATGACACAACAGGCAACGGTGTCAGCACAATCCTGATGGCTGCCGAAGCAGGCGTGGATATCGCCGACGTAGCGATCCAGTCCATGTCTTCTCTGACTTCTCAGCCTTCCATGAATGCGGTTGTAGAAGCACTGAAAGGTACAGACCGCGATACAGGTCTGGATACAGATCAGCTGACAGAACTGAGCCAGTATTATCAGGGTGTTCGTCAGATCTTCACAGGTTTCGAATCTGAAATGAAAACACCTAATACAGAAATCTATAAATACGAAATCCCCGGCGGTCAGTATTCCAACCTGCTGGCACAGGTAAAAGCTATGGGTTCCGCTGACCAGTTCGAAGAAATCAAACACCTGTACAAACAGGCAAATGACCTTTTGGGCAATATCGTAAAAGTAACACCTTCCTCCAAGGTAGTAGGGGATATGGCGATCTTTATGTCCAAGAACGGTCTGACACAGGACAATATCCTGACAGAAGGTGCAGATCTTTCTTACCCTGACTCCGTAGTAGACTACTTTACAGGTAACATTGGTCAGCCTGAAGGCGGTTTCCCCGAAGAACTGCAGAAAATCGTTCTGAAAGGCGCAAAACCCATTGAAGGCAGAGCCGGTGCGCTGCTGGAAGCAGTAGACTTCGATGCGATTGAAAAACATCTGACAGATGCGCATGAAATGAAGAGAGTAAATGACAGAAACAAAATTTCTTACGCACTGTATCCTAAGGTTTATGAAGACTATGTAAATCACTGGGAATACTACACAGATGTATCTAAACTGAGCAGTGATGTTTATTTCTTCGGTCTGGCAAAAGGGGAAGAAACATCTATCGAAATCGGTGAAGGTAAAGAAATCACTATCAAATATGTTGATATGACAGAACCTAATTCCGAAGGCTTCCGTTTCCTGACTTTTGAAATCAACGGCGTAGTTCGTGAAATCAAAGTTCTGGATAAACATCTGGAAGTTAAGAGCGATGGTAAGCTGAAAGCAGATAAGAATAATCCTTTCCATCTGGGTTCCTCCATCCCCGGTACAGTTTCCAAAGTACTGGTAAAAGAGGGCGAAGAAGTGAAGAAGAACCAGCCTCTGCTGACTGTCGAGGCAATGAAGATGGAAACATCCATCGTTGCAAAAGAAGACGGCGTTGTAGACAAGATCTACGTAAAAGAAGGCGACAAGGTAAATCAGGGCGATCTGCTGGTATCCTTTGTACAGGAAGGCTAAAATCATATCGTAAAATCAAAGGGCACGCGAAAGCGTGCCTTTTTTTATGAAAAAGAAATACCGGATTGTATAACAACAGAAAATATGATAAAATAGATGTATACAGTATTTGTAGGAATTGATCGGCTTTTTATCAAAGAAAGGATGACTCAAATGGATTGGAGAACAATTTATAAAGACAAAATTATGACTGCAGATGAAGCGGTACGTCATATCAAATCCGGTGACCACGTTACTGTGGCCGAAGTAGGCTCTCAGCCCTATGCACTGACAGAAGCACTGGAAAGAAACTATGAACATCTGGAAAATGTAGAATTACATTATCTGCTGTCTCTGGGGAATCCTCCCGCTGCCAAACCCGGCATGGAAAAACATGTTCGTTTCCACGGTATGTTCCTGAGCGGCTCTACAAGAAAGCTGATTGCAGAAAACAGGGGCGAATTCATGCCTTGTTTCTTCCATCAGTATCCTAAAATGGTACTGTCCAGAGGTGAAATCGATGTTATGATGATCTCCATTTCCGCACCCGATAAACATGGTTTCTGTTCTATCGGTACCGGTGTAGACCATATTCCTACCATGAAAAACCATGCAAAACTGATTATCGCGCAGATGAACAAAAACATCCCCAGAGTAATGGGTAACTCCTTTGTTCACCTGAGAGATGTAGATATCATCGTAGAAGAAGACAGACCCATTCCAACACTTCCCGGTGCTGAAATTACTGATGTTGAAAGAAAAATCGGCGAATACTGTGCATCTCTGGTAAATGATGGTGACACATTGCAGCTGGGGATCGGCGGTATTCCTGATGCAGTTGTTACATTCCTGAAAGATAAAAAAGATCTGGGCCTGCATACAGAAATGGCAGCAGACGGTATCGTTGATCTGATCGAAGCTGGTATCATCAATAACAAAAAGAAAACTCTGCATCCCGGCAAATGTATTGCAACATTCGCTGCAGGTTCTCAGAGACTGTATGATTTTCTGGATGATAACCCCAACTTCGAACTGCACGGCGTTGACTATGTAAATGATCCTAACGTGATCGCAATGAATGATAATATGGTATCCATCAACTCCTGTATTCAGGTGGATCTGGCAGGTCAGATCAATGCAGAAGTGGTAAAAGGGATGCAGTTCAGCGGCGTAGGTGGTCAGGTAGACTTTATCCGCGGTGCGCGCATGTCCAAAGGCGGTCGTTCCATCATCGCGCTGCCTTCCACAGCAGCGAAAGGAACAATTTCCAAAATTGTTCCCTTCCTGGATCATGGCGCTTATGTAACTACTTCCAGAATGGATGTTGACTATATCGTAACTGAATACGGTATTGCGCATCTGTGGGGCAAAACACTGCGCGAAAGAGCAAAAGCACTGATTGCGATCGCGCATCCCGATTTCAGAGCAGAGCTGGCCGAAGAATATGCAAAAAGATTTGGCGAAGAACTGACAATCTGATCAGAGCAAAAAAAGAAAGCACCCGAAAGGGTGCTTATTTTTATGTCAGATTATCTGCCGATGGAACGTCTGTAAGCTTCTACTTCTTCATCTGTCAGGGGTTCCAGTTCTTTAGGATCCATCCATCTTACCCAGATACGACCCTGCATAGCATTGATATCCAGTGGTGTATCGAAAGAATCAGGATCCAGAGGGATCACAGTATCATGGTCACCGTTGAACATGATCTGGAAAGGTTTATAAACGCCGTCTTCAAATACGATCATATCGGAAGAATAGATGTTCAGAGCACCGCCTTCGCTCAGAAGGTGTTTTTCCAGAGATGCCAGATCGGGGAATGTAACGACCATCCAGTCACCTTTCATATCGGAATAATCAAACAGCTGCAGGCCGTGGAAATCGATTTCTTCTGCGCCTGTCATACCTTTATTGTCGTCTGCTTTCCCTTTCATTACAACGGGTGCGCCGTTTTTACCGTCTTTCAGGATTTCGGTGCCGGGTACGAAAGCATTTACGAAATTGTTGATTTCATTTGTTCTATACTGGGAACGAATCTGAGCGATTACGCCATAATCACTTGTATCATAAGAGATTGTAGCAACTTCTGTCCAGAATTCTTTTAATGTTTTGATCATATCAATTACCTCCATATCAAATTCATCAATTCATATCATACTAGCATTTTGTTCATTCTGTCAATAGATATTCGTTCGGGGCAGCCATCTGAAAATAATGTTCCGGCACTTTGCCGCTAAAAACCATGTCTGCCAGCATAATTTTTCGTTCTAATGTTAAATTTTCATGGTACAAAGGATTGATGATTTTCAGTTCGATGGAGATATTCAGCCAGATCTTATAATTGATCTGATTGATCCCGACAGACAGAAATGCCGAATCATAATCTACCTTTACTGCCCCCATAGGCACCAGCGTAAAGGCAACATCCGGGCCGGCATTTGCAAAAAAACTCCAGTTGGTAGCAGCACCAAGGGGGATATAAATTTTCTCATCGGGCAGTTTTGCCAGTCTATCTGTCATAGAAGCGCTGAAACGGGAACAGAATTGGTTCACCAATGCCGTATTGGCAGTATAGCCCTCTCCATTGGAATTTGGCGAAAGAAGGGCAGACTCTGTCAGCTTTGTTTCAAAAAGGATCTCTGCTGCAGAATCATCAATGATTTTGTTTGCCAATGCTTTGCATTGCAGATGAGAGATTTCTTTGAGCGGAGGCAGTAATTTTTGTTCCATGAGCGAAAAGAAGAAAATAAAAAGGGCTGCAGCGAAAAATAAACTAAACAGGATCAGATATTTTTTTCTATTTCTCGATTTCATTTCTCACCCTCCCTTCAAAAAAATATGCAAAATAACAGTTATAAATAACGGCTTTCAAGCAAAATCAATAAAATATTAGGAAATATATACAGAGGAATCTATGAAAATGTCTTTGAATTGACAACAAAATCTGATATAATTTAATGAAGTGTTGTTTATGAAAAGCGAAGTATCAATGCTCCGCGTGGTTTAATGAAAGAACAAACAGGAGGTTTCATAGTATGAGTGAATCTCAAAACAGGAGAAGAACTTCCAGTGGTTCCGGCAGCCGAAATGGTTCCCATGGCTCTCGCAGAACCAACAGAAGTACATCTTCCCCAAATACATCAGGAAAAAGACGTAAAAGACGCAGAAAGAAACGCAGTGTAAACGGCAAGATCGGAAAAGTTGCTCTGATCGTTGCAGTGATCATTGGTTTCGCCATTGCAGGCGCAGCACTGGGTACGGTTTTCGGTATTCTGCAGAGTACAGAGATGCTGAATACATCCGATGTTATGCCGGATTCCTACACATCCGTCATCTATAACGATGAAGGGGATGCAGTGGATAAACTGCACGGGAGTGAAAACCGTGAATATGTAAAACTTTCTGCCATTACGAAAAACATGCAGAATGCCGTCGTTGCCATCGAAGACCAGCGTTTCTTCGAACATAATGGTATCGATATGAAAGGGATCATGCGTGCCATGGTGGAAAACATAAAAACCATGGAATTTTCTCAGGGCGCAAGTACCTTAACGCAGCAGGTCATCAAAAATGAAGTGCTGACAAATGAAAAAAGCATTACCAGAAAAGTAAAGGAACAGTATCTGGCCGTTTCTCTGGAAAATGCACTGGAAAAACAGTTAGGCTCCAAAGAAGAAGCAAAAAAATATATTCTGGAACTGTATCTGAATACCATCGCACTGCACCACGGTTTGAATGGGGTAGAGGCAGCATCTCAGTATTATTTCGGCAAACATGCCAGCGAACTGACTCTGGCGGAATCTGCAACCCTTGCAGGGATCACGAAACATCCCAGTAAATATGCACCCGACGTAAACGAAGAAGAAAGCCGTAAACGCCAGCTGACCGTTCTGGGGAATATGCTGGATCAGGGCATGATCACACAGGAACAGCACGACGAAGCTGTTGCGGAAGATGTCTTCGGCCATCTGGTTTGCAAAGCAACAGAAGAAGAACAGGGCAATGCAAAACATAACTGGTTTGTTGATGCCGCTGTGCAGCAGATCAAGGAAGATCTGGTAGAAAAGAAAAATATGACAGAGGCACAGGCTTCCAATCTGATTTATAATGGCGGCCTGCAGATCCATACAACTATGAACAGCTACATGCAGGACACTGCAGAAGCAGCTTTCAAAAATGACAGCAATTTCCCCGCCGGGGATGGTTCTCTGGACGTAACTTATCTGATTTCCGTTCTGGATACAGAAAAAGACCCCGATGATCCGAAAAGCCAGTCTCATTACGAAAAGAATGCGACTGTATACAGTCAGGAAGAAGCAGATGCATTTGTAGAAGGCGTGAAAGAAGAACTGCTGGATGATACGCATACACTGGTTCTGGATAAACTGACGGTTTCCAAATCTCTGCAGGCAGCTATGGTCATCATGGATCAGCAGAATGGTCAGGTAAAGGCACTGGTGGGCGGCCGCGGCGAAAAACCCGGTGATTCCGTCTTTAACCGTGCAACACAGGCACTGCGTCAGCAGGGTTCCACAATGAAACCACTGGCTGCGTACGCACCTGCTATTGATACCGGCAAGCTGATGCCCGGTTCCACAATCGTTGATGAACCCGTTACCTATGGCGGCTGGTCTCCCAAAAACTGGGATGGTCAGTATATCGGCCCTACATCCGTTCGTCAGGGTATCTGGCATTCCATGAACGTACTGGCAGTAAAAACGTTCACAATGGTTGGCGCCGATACAGCTTATGATTATCTGCTGGATTTCGGTTTTACAACGATCGATGAAAGAGATAAGGCTGCAACCACAGCACTGGGCGGTCTGACACAGGGTGTTTCCGTTCTGGAAGAAACAGCCGCTTATGCTTCCATTGCAAATGGCGGTACTTACTATGAACCTGTTTATTACACAGTCGTATATGACCATGACGGTAATGTGCTGCTGGATAATGAAAGTCAGGAAACCCACAGAGTTCTGAAAGAAACAACAGCATACATGCTGACAGATATGATGCGTGACGTTATTACCAGAGGTACCGGTACACAGGCTGCCATCAGCGGCATGAATGTATCCGGTAAAACAGGTACAACCAACGATACCATCGACCTGACATTCTATGGCTATACCCCTTACTATACAGGCGGTATCTGGATGGGTTATGATACCCAGAAAGAAATCAAAAACGCAGGCAATGCACATCTGAGAATCTGGAGTTCTGTCATGGGAGATATCCACAGACACGAAGGTCTGGCAAATAAGAACTTTGAAAAACCCGATGGTTTGAAGACGATCAGCTACTGTTCTGCAACAGGTCTGGCTCCTACAGAATTGTGTTCTCAGGACTATTATGGTAAAACAGTCCATTCCGATCTGGCTACAACTGAATTTGCCGGTCCTGGCGGCACATGCGATATGCATAAGAGCTTCGATATCTGTAAGGAATCCGGCAAAATTGCATCTCCCAACTGCCCTGCAGATTGTCACATGCAGGTTGTTTTGGCCGTAAAAGGGGATACCATTTTCAGTAAACCTAAAACGATCCCCGAAGGTAAGTTGGATATTTCTATTACCGAAGTCTGCGATATTCAGCACGGCTCTCTGCCTGAAACAGTAGATCCTAATGCACCGATCGATCCCAACACCGGTTATACAGATATGATCCCCGGTGAAGAAAACTGGAGCGGCGAAGATTTCGGGATCCAGTAAATATAAATTTAAGGAGAATGAAAAAATGAGTGAACAGAAAATTTTGGCCACAGTGGATGGCGTAAACATTACAGAGGCAGATGTAAATGCATACATTGCAAAACTGCCTCAGGAACAGCAGGCATATGCAGCATATCCTCAGTTCAGAGAACATTGCCTGAAACAGCTGATGGCATTCCATCTGTATGCAAAAATGGCAGTGGAAGAAAAAATGGATGAAACAGAAGCATTCAAAGCTGAAATGGAAAAAGCAAGAAAAGAAATTCTTGCACAGACAGCGATCAACAGTGTTCTGAAAGATATCGTTGTGACAGAAGAAGAAATGCAGGCTTTCTACAAAGAAAACCCCGATCATTTTACAGAACCTGAATCTGCACACGCAAAACATATTCTGGTTGATACAGAAGAAAAAGCAACAGAAATCATGGCATCCATCGAAAAGGGTGAAGTTGCATTCGAAGATGCAGCAAAAGAATTCTCTTCCTGTCCTTCCAACGCACAGGGCGGTGATCTTGGTGAATTTGGCAGAGGCCAGATGGTTCCCGAATTCGATCAGGTTGCTTTTGATGCTGAGATCGGCAAAGTGGTTGGCCCCGTAAAAACACAGTTTGGCTATCACCTGATCAAAGTAGAAGGCAGAAAAGAAACATCTGTGATGTCCTTTGAAAATGTAAAGGATTACATTCAGGGTACACTGCTGCAGCAGAAACAGAATGAAGCCTATACTGCAAAATTCAAAGAACTGGAAGAAAAATACGCAAAATAAAATAAAAAGGAACTGCTATGGAGCAGTTCCTTTTTTTGTGCAAAAAATACCCCTTCGTCATAAAACGAAGGGGACATGTATCAGTTAGAAGATTCATTTAATTTCTGAAGAGCATTTTTCACATTTGTGATCTGGTTGGAATCGGGATGCTCTTTTACAATCTTATTATAATATTCTTTTGCTTTGATGGTATCCTTATCTTGTTCTGCGATTTTTGCCAGATAATACAGGGTATCATCTACAAAATTTTCGTTGCCTGTATAATTCAGCGCTGTTTCCAGATATGTTTTTGCTTCTGTAAAATTATTGCTCAGGAATTCACTCTTGCCTTTGGTATAATAAGAATCTGCAGCCTTGGGGTAAGCAGTGGTTTTTACAGAGTTATACTTTGCCATATCTTCTTCGCTGAAACTTACCGTATCTATGGTATCCAGCGTTGTAACGCAGGCCTCGAAATCGCCGTCAGTCATCTGCGCCACTGCCGTTGCCAGCAGTTCCAGATTTGCCTGTTTGTTTTCTTCGCTACGCAGCAGTTTGTTTTCTGTCTGCAGTTTTTCCAGTTCCGTGCGCATTGCCAGTACTTCTTCCGGTGTCATTTCTGTTTCGCCGGCATAGTTTTCAATAGCAGTTTCCAGTTCTTTGATCTTTGTATTTTTGCTTTCATTCAAAGCAGGAACGATCAGAACCAGAATCACGATCACAGCAACACCGATACCGGCAAGGAAAGCAAGAAAATCTCTTTTTTCCAGAACACTGTTGATTTTTTCCTTGCGTTTATAGCGGGGGATCGGGGGATTGCTGTCCGTTTTCTTCACACTGATAGCTGCAGGGCCTTTGCTTTTTTCCGCTTTCTTCAAGGGAGAAGGGGAAGCAGCAGGCACATTTCCCAGTAAACTTCTATAATGCAGCGCAAGGGGATTTCGGATATCCCTTTTCAATACGATTTCGTTGAAATGCTGGGCGCGCTTTGTATTTTTATCCTCGATGCAGCAAAGGGTCATCAGGTTATACGCATCCAGAAAACCAGGGTTATTGTCGATAGACTTTTTCAGCTGGATCACAGCCAGATCATCGCTGCCCTGTTTCAGATAATGGATCGCCTGATTATACATGCGGATGGCATCGTTGCATTTTTCCATTTCACGGGCATTTCTCTGCAGGTAATCCATATAGCCTGCGGCCGCATTGCCTTCCGGCTGCATGGATGTACTGATGATCCAATGTTTCAGAGCATCGCCAATGCGACCCATTTCGCAATAGATCAAACCCAGAAGGTTTCTTGCAGGAATATTATTTTTATCAAAAAGAAGGCTTTGTTCCAGTTTTTCCGCTGCGCCGGAAAGGTCTCTTTCCTCCGCCAGTTTTAAAGCATCGTTATACAGACGGACAGACGCACCGCGTGTTTTACGGAACACATAAACATCGACCCCACAATCGGGACAATGGCAGCCCTCGAAAAATTCAAATCCACAATTCGGGCATTTCATGTCATTCTCTCCTTTAAATCAGTCCTGAGGTGTCTGCTTTTTGTCTTTTGCAATATGCTGCAGAATATCCAGAAGATCCTGCATCTGATTGGGCTGCAGGGCATCTTCAATCTGGTCGATCTCCAGAATAGGCTGATATCTGCTCAGTTCATCTTTAAAATTAAACACGGTCATTCCTCCGTTTCTCAATGCTTCGATTTGATATACGTTCTCATGGCACCGATCATATACAAAGACCCGCAGCAAAGGATGATCCCATCTGCAGGGGTAACGGTAACTGCTTTTTCGAAAGCCGCTTCGATTTCTTTTTCTGTATAAATCATGCCGTCATGGTCAGAAATAGAACGGGCAAGGGAAAATACATCCAGCTTGCGTTCACTATGGGGTTCTGTCAAAATGACAGTATCGGCATGGGGGAGGATATACTCCGCCATTTTTTCATATTCTTTATCACCCAAAACACCGAGGATCAGGGTGACTTTTTCATTTTTAAAATAAGTTTTTACGGAATTCGCCAGCTGAAAAATACCATCTGCATTATGGGCACCATCCAAAATCACCAGAGGTGCCTTGCCGCAGATCTCCATTCTGCCTGCCCAGCGAGCATTTTTCAGACCGATGCGGATACTTTCTTCGGAAAGAGTAAGCCCCTTTTCCTGAAGAACCGCACAGGCTTCCAATACAGTGATACAATTGTTGATCTGATAGGAGCCTAATAAAGAAAGTTCCAGATCAGCCAGATTCAGTAAATCTGTTTTTATGGAAAAAACAGTACCTTCCAATGTCTGGGAAGAAATATGTACCTCTGCCTTTTCGGCACAATAGAAGGGAGCATTCGCTTCCTGTGCTTTAGTCCACATAATATTATATACCATTTTGTCCTGAGAATACAACACCACAGGACAATTTTTCTTAATAATCCCTGCCTTTTCGGATGCAATTTCCTCAATAGAATTACCAAGAAAGTCTGTATGATCGATACTGATAGACATGATCAGAGACAGCAGGGGGTTTGGTACGATATTTGTTGCATCATATTTCCCGCCAAGGCCCACTTCCAGAATCAGAATATCCACATTCTGTTCCGCAAAATAATGAAAGGCTGCACCGGTTACGATTTCAAATAAGGTGGGAACGGCCTGTCCTTCCTTTTTTAATTCTGCGCAAGTCTCTTTCATCAGTGCGATCTCTTTTGCAAAATCATCATTGCTGATCTGTTGGCCGTTGATAAGGAATCGCTCATTATAACATTCCAGATGAGGGGAAGTATAGGTACCTACGCGATAGCCGGCTTCCTGCAAAATGGAAGAGAGCATGGCAACGGCAGAACCTTTCCCGTTGGTTCCGGCAACATGGATCACAGAAAGTTTCTTTTCCGGGTTTCCTAATTTATCACAAAGGGCCTGAATCCGTTCCAAACCGGGAACAGAACCAAAGCCGACTTCTTCTTCTAAGTAATGAATACATTCGTTATAATTCATAATGTTTCTCCTGATCTTCAAAATAATCCAATTGTATTATAATCAATTCAGTGGCATATCGCAACAATCTTAAGGAATTCGAAAAGAATTATCCGAAAAACTTTATAATATGAGGTTGTAGGAAATGTAAGAAAATTGTATAATGATATGATGTAATGGAGAAAGGAGCATCGTTTATGGATGATAGATTCGATAGAGAAGAATATTCAGAAACAAGATATCCCCGCAGAGAAAGACCTGTGATGGACGGTACCACCAGATATCCCAGAAGAGAAGAAAGACGTCCCATCCATCTTGGCACGGATAAAATGCAGAGCCCTGAAAGAGAAGCACAGAGATCCTCTGACTGGGACAAGTTTCTGCATGAAACACAGGAAGAATCCGGACGAACAAAATATGATTTCAGCGAAGCAGAACCTACAGAAAGAGAAGAACGTCCCAGAAGGGAGAGCCATCCTCGTAAAGGCGGAAAAGCACCTCAGAAACGCCGTAAAAAACGTCACACAACCGGATTTTCCAAAAATCTGATCGTTCTTGTGATCGCGCTGATCGTTGGGGTGGGCATGTTTTTTGCCATGAATCGTTTGATGAATCCACCCACAGAAGAACTGGAAATGAGCGGTACAACTGTTTCTGTCACTATTCCTCAGGGTGCAGGTACAGAAGACATTGCAAAGATTCTGAAAGAACATGATCTGATCGGCAGTGTATTCGGCTTCAAACTGACCAGCAAACTGGAAGGTTTTGACGGCACCTATAAACAGGGCACTTATAATATTGATACCGGCATGACCAAGCGTCAGATTATGGAACTTTTGCAGAGCGGCAAAGTGGCACAGGATCTGCAGCTGATGGTTCCTGAAGGCTACACAGTAAAACAAATCGCGGTAAAAGCAGAAGAACTTGGCATCTGCACAGCCGAAGAATTTATCAATGAAGCTAATAACGGAACTTTTGATTACACATTCCTGAAAGATCTGCCCGAAAGAGAATACAGACTGGAAGGCTATCTGTTCCCTGATACCTACTTCCTGGCAGAAAGTATGACAGCTCACGATGTGATCGATCTGATGCTGAAACGCTTTGCGCAGATGTATACGGAGGAATATCAGAAAGCGGTAGAATCCAGCGGTAAAACACTGGATGAAATCGTGATTTTGGCTTCTATGGTAGAAAAAGAAATCAAACTGCCGGAAGAAAGAGCAAAAGCGGCAGGCGTTATGTATAACCGCCTGAGGGATGGCATTAAACTGGGTATTGATGCAACTGTGCTTTATGCTGCAGGCAAAACCAGCGGCGAACTGACACAGGCTGATCTGGATATGGATTCCCCTTATAATACCCGTAAAAACTACGGCCTGCCTCTGGGTCCTATCTCCAATCCCGGGGAAGCATCTTTCAAGGCAGCCCTGTATCCCGAAAACCATAATTACCTGTACTATGTTGTAGAAGCAGTAGGAAAAGATAATCACGTTTACTGCGAAACTTATGATGAATTCCTGAACGCAAAGGCTGCGTATAATGCCAGCGCACAGTGATAGAACGAGGAGAGAAAAGAATGAATTATGTAACTGATGATACAATGAACGCATATCTGCGTACGGTACAGCCCTTATTTGACGGCGTTCTGGGGGAAATCCAGAGAGAAGCCATGGCTGCGGATGTACCGATCGTTCCTCCAGAAGTAGCCCGCTTCATCAGCGTGCTTCTGACCATGCAGAAACCCAAACATATTCTGGAGATCGGCACAGCAGTTGCCTTCTCTGCAGGTATGATGTGTCAGTTCCTGCCGGAAGACGGTACAGTAACCACTATTGACCGTTTTGAAGTCATGCTGAAAGATGCCCGCGTAAATATCAAACGCATGGGTCTGGAAGATAAGATCAAAATTCTGGAAGGGGACGCAGCAAATATTCTGCCTACGCTGGAAGGCCCCTACGATGTGATTTTCATGGATGCGGCAAAAGGTCAGTATCAGGCGTTCCTGCCCCATTGTCTGCGCCTGCTGCGTGTAGGCGGTCTGCTGATCGTAGATGATGTGCTGCAGGGCGGCACCATTGCTCAGACACGCTTCAGCGTACCCCGCAGACAGAGAACCATCCATAAAAGATTGAGAAACTTCCTGTGGGATATTTCCCACCACGAAGCACTGGAAACTTCCATTGTACCCATTGGCGATGGTGTTGCCCTGTGCTATAAAAAGAAAGAAGTTGAATTCAAAGAGTTTGAAGAAGGAGAAGACGATGGAGAAGAATAAAAGACTGGAACTGCTGGCACCGGCAGGGGATTTGGAAAAACTGAAAATCGCTGTTTTGTACGGTGCTGACGCAGTATATATTGGTGGTGAGGCTTATGGCCTCAGAGCAAAAGCCAAAAATTTTGATATCGATACGATGGCAGAGGGTGTAAAATTTGCCCACGAACATGGTGTAAAAGTATATGTGACAGCCAATATCTTTGCTCACAATATGGATTTTGAAGGTATGGCAGAATACTTCAAGGCAGTAGAATCCATTGGTGTAGATGCGCTGATCATTTCTGATCTGGGTGTTTTCTCCGTGGCAAAAGAAGCTGTTCCCAACATGGAAATTCATGTTTCCACACAGGCGAACAACACAAACTACAAATCTGCACAGATGTGGTATAAACTGGGGGCACAGCGCGTGGTTGTTGCCCGCGAACTGTCCATGCAGGAAATCAGAGAAGTGCGTGATAACATTCCCGAAGATATGGAAATCGAAGCTTTCGTTCATGGCGCGATGTGCATTTCCTACTCTGGCAGATGCCTGCTGAGCAACTATATGACAGGCAGAGATTCCAATAAAGGGGAATGTGCCCACCCCTGCAGATGGAAATACTATCTGGTGGAAGAAAACAGACCCGGAGAATATATGCCTATCGAAGAAAACGAAAGAGGCACATACATTTATAACTCCAAAGATCTGTGTATGATCGAGCATCTGCCTGACATCGAAGCAGCGGGGATCTACAGCCTGAAGATCGAAGGCCGTATCAAAACACCTTTCTATGTAGGTACCGTTGTAAAAGCTTACAGACAGGCCATCGATGACTATCATAAGGATCCTGAATTGTATAAAGAAAGAATCCCTTATTATCTGGCAGAGGTTTCCAAAGCCAGCCACAGAGAATATACAACAGCTTTCTATTACGGCAAACCCGATGGCAATCAGCAGGTTTATACAAACAATTCCTATATCCGTGAATATGATTTTATCGGCATGGTACAGGAAGACTGGGATGCGGAAAGCGGTTATGCTCTGATCGAACAGAGAAATAAATTCTCCGTTGGCGAAGAAATTGAAGTGATGCCTGCCAAAGGGGATTCCTATTCCATGGTAGTCACAGAGCTGATCAATATGAATGGGGAACCCGTGGAATCTGCGCCTCATCCTCAGGAAATGCTGAAAATGAAATTTGACAAACCTGTCCACAAATATGATATGCTCCGTAAAATTCCTGCTGATTTAAAATAAATTCGATGTTTTTCAGAAAGCAGGACGATTCTCTAAATGCGTATTTTCAGAAAGAATGGTATAAATTATGGAATTAACACAATGTATCAACTATTTACTGACAACTTCACAGCATACAGTTTTCCAGTATTTGAGCGGAAAACTTTCTGAATATGATCTGACACCATCCCAGTATGGCGTATTGAGCTGTCTGTGGCAGAAGGAATTTTCCACACCCAAACAGATTTCTGAAATTCTCTGTCTGGAAACTTCTACAATTTCCGGCGTATTGGACAGAATGCAAAAAAAAGGATTGATCGACCGCGTGATCAACAAGGAAGACAGACGAGAAGTGCGGGTTTTGCCTACGGAAAAAGGAAAAGCGCTGCAGGAACCAATTACAAAGATCATTGATGATGTGAATGAAGAAGTATTGAAATGTTTTACAGAAGAGGAAGTAGCTGCACTGAAAAATGCATTACGCATCATTGCGGACGGCAGTCATTTTAAATAAGAGACAGAATAGGATTCGGTATTTACCGAGTCCTTTTTGTTTTCAGAAAGGAAAAAAGGTATGTAGCAGGGCATTGCCCTGTTTAAACTTCCAAAGCCGTATTTAGTTTCTTTAGGGCTTTCTTTTCGATGCGGGAAACATAAGAGCGGGATATTCCTAGTTTTTCTGCGATTTCCTGCTGGGTCAGCACATCCTGATTCCATAGGCCATATCGCAGGATCACGACAGTACGCTCTCGATCCGTCAGGCTATTCTGTACCGCCTGCAGCATTTTTTCAGATTGCAGAGAAAACTCCAGCTGATCAGCGAAGTCCGGCGTTTCACTGTTGATCACATCCAGCATCACGATCTCATTCCCATCCCGATCTGTACCGATCGGTTCGTGAAGAGAAATATCATTCTGAAATTTTTTAGAAAATCGCAAAGACATCAAAATTTCATTTTCGATACATCGGGAAGCATACGTTGCCAGACGTATGCTTTTTTCGTTGTCATAGGAGAGAATCGCCTTGATCAGTCCAACGATCCCAATGGAGATCAACTCTTCCTGATCCCGCTGCAGATTGATATATTTTTTGGAAATATGAGCAACCAGACGCAGATTATGCAAAATCAATTCGTGTTTTGCGAAAATCTTTTCTTCCTCTGTTCCGTTTTTGAACTTCAACAGATAGTACTGTTCTTCTTCTTTTGAAAAAGGTTTTGGGAAAGAACCGGAAGAAGAAAAGCCACACAGAATAGGGATACAAAAAGGCAGAAACATGGCCGGGTACCTCCGTCGTTCAGGGATATTTCATTTTATGAGGATAGGTTACTGTCTGTGCATGTCTGAATCCATTTCATTTTGTCCTTTTTTCTTAGGACATGACGAAAAAATGGAAAACTTGCGGCGAGAAGAAAAGAAATGCAGGTATATCCTAAGGTATGATGAAAAAAAGGAGGAATTTACATGGAACTTCAATTTAAAAGAAAAAACAAAACAATGATTATATTGATCTCCGGCGAGGTCGACCATCACACTGCAATAGAATTACGCCGCCAGACAGAAAGTGCCCTTGCACAGATGGGCGGACGCAATATCATCTTCGGCTTTGAAGAAGTCACTTTTATGGATAGTTCCGGCATCGGGATGATGATCGGCAGATATAAACAATTACAGGCTTTGGGCGGACGAATTGCCATTGCCTGTGCCAATGAAAAAATCGCAGAGATCATTCGCTTATCCGGTTTGACCAAATTGCTCCCTGTCTTCGATACCATCGAAGAAGCCCTGCAGTACACAGAAGGGAGGGAAACAGATGCAGTATGAAAATGAAGCCCGCGTATTTTTTAGTGCCAGATCGGAAAATGAATTTTTTGCCCGATTGTTTACTGCCGGTATATTGACGCAGTTGGATCCGACGATTGCAGAAATGACAGATATCAAAACAGCAGTATCCGAGGCTGTCACCAATGCGATCATTCATGGCTACGAAAAGCAGGATGGTCAGGTGGAACTTTTCTGCGGGTATGCGGAAAACAAAGTCTATATCGAAGTGGCAGATAAAGGGAAGGGGATCGCTGATATTTCCCAGGCAAGGGAGCCGCTTTATACATCTAAGCCGGAAATGGAACGATCCGGTATGGGCTTTACGATCATGGAAACCTTTATGGATCATGTTCGAATTGAAAGCACAGTAGGGGAAGGCACCCGCATCTTTATGGAAAAAACTCTGGCGAAGGAGTGAGGATATGGAATCTGTCTATAGCCTCATAGAACGGGCACAACAGGGAGATCAAAGGGCGATAGAACAAATACTGCAGGAGAACAGCGGTTTGATCTGGAGCGTTGTCAGAAGGTTTCACGGCAGAGGGGAACAGGAGGATCTCTATCAGATCGGTGCCATCGGCCTACTAAAATGTATTGAACATTTTAACTTTTCTTATGATGTGAAATTTTCCACCTATGCTGTCCCCATGATCATGGGGGAGATCAGACGATTTTTGCGAGATGATGGTACAGTAAAGGTAAGCAGGAGTCTGAAAGAGTTGGCCTACCGAGCAAAACGGATGCAGGAAAATATACTGAAAACAGAAAACAGAGAACCATCCATAGAAGGACTGGCAGAAAAACTTTCCGTTGAAAAAGAAGAACTGATCCTCGCCCTGGAATCAGCAAAAGAAGTGGAAAGTCTGTATGCGGCAAAAGGAAATGAAGAAGGTTCCTTTCAATTGATCGATCAACTGGCTGATTCTTCAGAAAACGAAAGAATGCTGGATCGTATTTCTTTAAAAGAAGCATTGGAGCATTTGAATATAAAGGAACGTCAGATCATTATGATGCGGTATTTTCAGGACAAGACCCAGACAGATGTAGCGAAATACATCGGCATTTCACAGGTACAGGTTTCACGGATTGAAAAACGTGTCTTACAGCAAATGAAAGAATCCATGAAATAAAAAAAGACAGGAAAAAGTTCCTGCCTTTTACAGTTTTCTTTATAGTTTTCTACCACACTTGGGGCAATAAGCATACTCCGGTGTTAAAAGGAATCCACAGTCCGGACAGTTGTTCGTTCTGCTGTTATCCATACCGACGATCGTCAGATCCTCTTCCCGCAGCTGTACGCTTTCACCATTTTCAATCGCTTTTCCCAATTCCCGGTCAATGGAAAACACGGCATTACAGCAATTGGAAACAGCATAATACTGTTTGCTCCATTTGAAAAGCGGAATGAAAAAGAAACTGAAATAAGTATAGATCATGAAAACTGAAATACTGCTGTAACGACCACACTTTTTACAGATCATGGTCTGTCTGAAAAAATCAAAGGTTTTTTTGCCCTGAGAAATACCACCAATAAAAATCATACAGATACACTTCCTTTACAAAGAGAAAGAGGATGATCGACTCCTTCTCAACGATCCTGTTTTATAAAAGAATTCATTTTACAAGTTCTGGTTAACATGATAAAATAAACTAAAATCAATTGCAACTATTTTTAGAGGAGGGAATTATATGAAAGTATCTCGTCTGGTGGTAAGCGCAGTTTCTCTGGCTGTGTCCGCAGCTCTGCTGACTCTGAGCATCATTGATCTGATTCGCAATGATGAGTATTGATTTAATAAATCAATGCCTTATGTGCGATTTTGCATAAAAACAACTAAATCGGAAAAACTGTTCGTAAAGAAAAGCCGAAGCACTGGCGTGGGAAATAGCTAAAAATGACAATATTTCTCTCGCCAGTCTTTCTTTTTTGCTCTATTTATAAAAATACTATTTTTTTCTATTTTGCTGTTGTAAAAATAGTTTTTTGTGTTATACTGATGGTGATAGGACGATTTCGGTACAGGCAAGCAGAAAACGTCCCACACAAAGGAAAACGATTTATTTGAGGAGGAATTTATTATGGCTAAAGTAGGTATTAATGGTTTTGGTAGAATCGGTCGTCTGTTTTTCCGCGCAGCTCTGGAACGCGGTGATGTAGAAGTAGTGGCAGTAAACGATCCTTTCATCGATGTAGAGTACATGATTTACATGCTGAAATATGACTCTGCTCACGGTCGTTTCAACGGTCAGCTGGAAGAAAAAGATGGTAAACTGATCGCTAACGGTCACGAAGTAACAGTATTCAACTACATGGATCCCAAAGAAATCCCTTGGAAATCCGCTGGTGTTGACTACGTTCTGGAATCCACAGGTCTGTTCACAACAATGGATAAAGCAGCTCAGCACTTCGAAGGCGGCGCTAAAAAAGTTGTTATCTCCGCTCCCTCCGCAGATGCTCCCATGTTCGTAATGGGTGTTAACAACGAAACATATACAAAAGACATGAGAATCGTTTCCAACGCTTCTTGTACAACAAACTGTCTGGCACCTCTGGCAAAAGTAATCAACGACAACTTCGGTATCGTTGAAGGTCTGATGACAACAGTACACTCCATCACAGCAACACAGAAAACAGTAGACGGTCCTTCCAGAAAAGACTGGAGAGGCGGCCGTGCAGCTGCAACAAACATCATCCCTTCCAGCACAGGTGCTGCTAAAGCAGTAGGTAAAGTTATCCCTGCACTGGCTGGTAAACTGACAGGTATGTCCTTCCGTGTTCCTACAGTAGACGTATCCGTAGTTGACCTGACATGCCGTCTGGAAAAACCCGCAACATACGAAGAAATCAAAGAAGCAATCAAAAAAGCAGTTGCTGGCGATATGAACGGTATCATGGACTACACAGAAGACGACGTAGTATCCACAGACTTCCTGTCCGACGCACACACATCCATCTTTGACGCAAAAGCTGGTATCGCTCTGAACGACAACTTCGTAAAACTGGTTTGCTGGTACGATAACGAATGGGGTTACTCCAACAAAGTTCTGGATCTGATCAAACACATGATCAAAGTTGACGAAGCTTAATTCGATCGATCATTTAGAAAATAAGAAAATCCTTACAAAAGATAATTAATCATACAGATACAAAAGATAAATTACAAATGATAAAAAGCCCTGTGTATATACACAGGGCTTAAATTTATGTCTGAAACATCTTGAAAAATAGGACAAAAATTGTCCCACATTTTTGGTGAACTTTTCCGAAGGGACATTATTCGTCCCACAAAAATAGCAAGTTTGTCTAAATTCATACTCCGCAAACGAAAGCGTTCCTGTATAGACTTCTGAAAAAACAGAATTTATAGAAAATGTAAGTTTTTTTTCGGTCAGTGTGATAAAATATAGTAAAAGCAACCAATTATTTTATCTTTTTTTATATGGGAGAGGGGAAGAATTCCAATGGCAATTAAAGTTGGTATCAACGGTTTTGGTCGTATCGGTAGAGTTGTTTTCAGAGTTCTGATGCAGCGTAAAGATCAGTTTGAACTTTGTGGCATCAATCTGAGAAATGCGGAACTGGATTATATGGTATATCAGTTGAAATATGACTCTATTTTTGGTCGTTTCACAGGTGATATCGAAATCGGTGAAAACTGCATCATCGTAGATGGTCAGAAAATCCATGTTTTCAGCGAAAGCGATGCTTCTCTGATCAATTGGGATGAATGTGGTGCAGAATATATCGTTGAATCTACAGGCGCATTCAACACAATGGAAAAAGCAGCTCTGCACAAGATCGGCGGCGCCAAAAAAGTTGTTCTGACAGCACCTTCCAAAGATGAAATCATGCCTACTTTCGTAATGGGCGTTAACCATGAAACATATACAAAAGATATGGATATCGTTTCCAACGCATCCTGTACAACAAACTGTCTGGCACCTCTGGTTAAAATCGTTCATGAAAACTTCGGTATTGAACAGGGTCTGATGAGCACAATTCACTCCGCTACAGCAAAACAGAAAGCGGTAGACGCCCGTGCAGGCCGCGACTGGAGAACAGGTCGTTCCGTATTCAACAACATTATCCCTTCCACAACAGGTGCTGCAAAGGCTGTAGGCCGTGTAATGCCCGAACTGAAAGGCAAAATGACAGGTATGTCCTTCCGTGTTCCTACAAATGACGTATCTGTAGTTGACCTGACAGCAAGACTGAAAAAACCTGCTACATACAAAGAAATCTGTGAAAAAATCAAAGAAGCTTCCGAAACATACATGAAGGGTATCGTAAGCTACATTGATGATGAAGTGGTATCTTCCGACCTGCTGGGTGATTCCCATACATGTATCTTCGATGAAACAGCAGGTATCATCCTGGATGATAACTTCGTAAAACTGATTGCATGGTACGACAATGAATGGGGTTACTCCAACAAAGTAGTAGACCTGATCGCTCACATGTACGAAGTAGACAACAAATAATTTTAAGATCATGCCTGAAAAGAGCCCATAAATGATGGGCTCTTTTTTATATTAAAAAAGTCCTGAATAAGATTATTCAGGACTTTATGTATTGAAATAAATCAGGATTCATCGACCATGCGATAACCAACGCCAACCTCCGTAAAAATATATTCGGGAGAAGCAGGATTTTTTTCCAGTTTTCTGCGGATATTCGCCATGTTTACGCGAAGGATCTGATTATCCTTTACGGCATAAGGCCCCCAGAGTTCTGTAATGATGAAATCGTATGTCAGTACACGGCCGGCGCTTTTTGCCAGAAGAGAAACAATTTTAAATTCGATCTGCGTCAGATGTACGTCTTTTCCATCTACGGAAACCAGACGCTTGTCAAAATCGATCACCAATCCTTTTGTTCTGAAAATATCACTGACTGCCGGACTGCTGATATTTTTCATGCTATGTCTCAGCGCTGTGCGGATACGAGCCAGCAATTCGGATGTACCAAAGGGTTTTGCAATATAATCATCTGCACCCAAATCCAGTGCTTCAACTTTGTCAGACTCCTCACCACGGGCAGATACAACAATAACCGGTGTCGCAGACCATTCTCTGATTTTTTTCAGAATTTCAATCCCATCCATATCGGGCAGACCAAGATCCAGCAGGATCAGGTCAGGGCAGTGGGAAGGGATCATGGAAAGGGATTCGCTGGCACTTTTTGCCACAAGAGGAGCATATGCATTTGCTTTCAATGTTGTCGCAATAAAATTACTGATCGCATCTTCATCTTCAATAATCATAATTTTTATTTTATTGAGCATGTTCAGATTCTCCTTTCATTGGCAGAACAAATGTGAAGCTTGCACCACCACTTATGTTATTTTCAGCGTAAATCTTGCCATCGTGAGCAAGAATAATGGATTTACAGATAGAAAGGCCGATTCCCAGACCTCTGGAAGAATCCGAAGATCCTTTATTTGTTTTCCCGTCAAAAATATCCGGAATACGAGAAGGATCGATCCCTTTTCCTTTATCAGCGATCGTAAAAACAGCGCCGCTTCTTTTATTGGATACTCTTAAAGAAATGGGAAGACTGCTGCCGGAATGACGGATGGAATTTTCCATCAGATTGATCAATACCTGTTCGATCAACGTTGCATCCATTGGTACGATCAGCAGTTCATCAGGAACTGTAACATCGATCCTGCTGTTGGGGAAACGTTTACGAATACGCATGACCGCTTCCGATACAACTTCTTCTACGATTTCGTCTTGTTTTTTCAGTGTTGTTGTACCGCCCGTGATACGTGTAACAGACAGAAGATTTTCTACCATATGAATGAGCCATTCCGCGTCCTGCTGAATATCCGTCAGCATTTTTTTACTGGTATCTTCTCCAATCATCGCACCATTCTCCAACAGGGTGCTGGCAGAACCAATGATCCCTGTCAGAGGAGTTCTTAAATCATGGGAAACAGCACGAAGCAGATTACTGCGCATTTTTTCCTTTTCTGTTTCCAACAGGATTGCCTGCGCCTGTTCTGTCATCTGCTGTTTTTGCAGAGCCAGAATCGTCTGAGAAATCATTACATCAATAAAACTATATGTATCTTCCAGAATAAATTTCGTATCATCAAACAAAAAGCCTACCACACCATATTTGATATCCTGGGTTCCAATGGGGAAATAGGTTCCCTTGCAGTTATGAATACTGTGATCTGCATCTGCGCCGGTAGGTTTTCCGCTTTCATAAGCAGAAAGGGCAACCTGCTGTTCCAGAATACTTTTAAATATGTTTTCATCTGCATCACTGGATGTTTTAAATTTTTCAATATCAGGATGCATAGGAGAGCCTAGATAAACCACAACGCTGCATTGATTTGTTTTATAGAAATATTCGGCAGCCATTTCTGCAATGGTATCATAATCACCGGCCGTCAGGATCGCCTGACTCATATCTGTCAGTGTTTCCGCACGTTTTTTGCCCTCGGCAGATAAAATAGCCGCAGTCTTTACCTTCGCTGTCAGGAAGCTGGCCAAAACAGACATCAGCAGCATGATCGTAAATGTAACAGGATAACCTGCAATACTGAAGTTCAGAGCAAAGTAGGGGAATGTAAAGAAAAAGTTTACCCCGATTACCCCGCCGATAGAAGCCAGAACGCCCCAGATATAACTACCTGTTGTAACAGAAATAATGGCAACCGCCAGCATATATACGCCAAAAATGTTATCATTCATTACCGCAGCGCCGTTCAGAGCCAGTGCACAGCCCGTGGCCACCAGATAAACAGCCAGCGTTTTCACAAAATCCAGAAATAACCTCTTTAAATCGAAGTTATTGATATTTTTTAAAATCTTTTTTTTCATGTTCTTCTCCAAGTCAAAACAAAGTAATTCATTTAAATTATACACTATCTTTACACAAAAAGGAATTAAGAAGTTGGAAAGGATTCTATTTTCTGCGGATATGTGTTGAAAAGAATAGAAAAAGACAATATTCCGCATTGCAAAGTACATTTTGCTTTGTTATAATGAAAAAATATATAGACTATTTTAGAAAAAGGAGTATCACGCAAATGAAAAAACCTTTCGTAACATTAGAACAGGCAAAGAAAATCATCGAACAGTATCCCACACCTTTTCACATTTATGATGAAAAGGGCATTCGTGAAAACGCAAGAAAAGTAAACGAAGCTTTTTCCTGGAACAAAGGCTTCAGAGAATATTTTGCTGTAAAAGCAACTCCCACCCCCGGCATCCTGCAGGTTCTGAAAGAAGAGGGCTGCGGTACAGACTGCTCTTCCCTGACAGAACTGATGATGGCAGAAGCAATCGGCTGCAAAGGCCATGATGTCATGTTTTCTTCCAACGTGACACCTGCAGAGGATTTTGTAAAAGCTGCAGAACTGGGCGCAATCATTAACTTCGATGATATCACACATATTCCTTTCTTTGAAAAACTGGCTTCTATTCCGGAAACAGTATGCTGCCGTTTCAATCCCGGCGGTGTATTTCAAGTAAGTAACGATATCATGGATCATCCCGGTGATTCCAAATATGGTATGACAAAAACACAGTTGAAAGAATCATTTAAAATGCTGAAAGAAAAAGGTGCAAAACATTTCGGCATCCATTCTTTCCTTGCAAGCAGCACAAAATCCAACGATTATTATCCCATGCTGGCTAAAATCCTGTTTGAGCTGGCAGTAGAACTGAAAAACGAACTGGATATTCATATCGCATTCATCAACCTTTCCGGCGGCGTAGGTATTCCTTACGAACCCCATGAAAAACCCTGTGATATCATGGTGATCGGTGAAGGCGTAAGAAAAGTCTACGAAGAAGTTCTGGTTCCTGCAGGCATGGATGATGTAGCAATCTATACAGAAATGGGTCGTTTTATGCTGGCTCCTTACGGTGCGCTTATTTCTGAAGCGATCCACGAAAAACACATCTACAAAGAATATATCGGGCTGGATGCCTGTGCGGCAAACCTGATGCGTCCTGCGATGTATGGTTCTTATCACCATATCACTGTTCTGGGCAAAGAAAATGCCGTATGCGATCATAAATATGATATTACAGGTGGTCTGTGCGAAAACAACGATAAATTCGCCATCGACCGTATGATGCCTGAAATTGAGATCGGTGATATTCTGTATATCCATGATACAGGTGCCCATGGTTTTGCAATGGGTTACAACTACAATGGTAAATTGCGTTCCGCAGAACTGCTGCTGCAGGAAGATGGAAACGTAAAAATGATCCGCAGAGCGGAAACACCTGCAGACTATTTTGCAACCTTTGATTTTACAGGTCTGTTAAATAAATAAGTATTTTGAAAGCAGTTGGATGAATCCAGCTGCTTTTTCTTTTTTAAAAACCGGATTGCCGGTTTCCTTAGGATTGACAGGCATCGACAACATCCGTTATACTGATAGGACAGATGAAAAGTTTATTTTATAAGGAGGTTTTATTATGGAAAGAGCAAGACAATTTGTTTCTGCTATCCTGGCCGGCATGTTGATCGCTACAGGTGGCACCGTTTTTCTGTCTCAATCCAATCCTGTTGTTGGCAGTTTCCTGTTTGCCATTGGTCTGTATACGATCCTGGCATTTCAGCTGAATCTGTACACAGGGAAAATTGGCTATTTACCGCTGCAAAAACCAGTCTACCTCATTGAACTGGCAATCACTTGGTTGGGGAACCTTGTGGGTACAGCTCTGGTAGCATTGATGGTAAGAAACACCCGTCTCTATGCTGGCTATGCAGAGAGGGTAGCCGGTATGGCAGATGTAAAACTGGCAGATAGTTTTCTCAGTATTTTTCTGCTGGCAATTTTCTGCGGTATGCTGATGTTCATTGCATCAGATTGCTACCGTAATCTGCAGGGTTCTACACTGCGCTGTGTTGGTGTTTTTGTTCCTGTAATGGTCTTCATTCTCAGTGGATTTGAACACGTTATCGCCAATATGTATTATTTCAGCCTTGCCGGTGCATGGAGTGGTCATTGCCTTATGTCTGTGATCGTAAATACCTTAGGCAACAGCGTTGGCGGCATGCTGATTCCTTTGTACTTGAAAATTTTCAAACTAAGAGTATAATTTTGTGGGAGGAAAACCTCCCACTTTTTCATTTTAACAGGTGATTTATGGAACATTTAAGAGAGATTACAGAACCACTCTTGCAGTGGTTTCAATTAAATAAAAGAGATTTGCCCTGGCGCAGAACAAAAGACCCTTATCCTATCTGGGTTTCTGAAATCATGCTGCAACAGACCAGAGTAGAGGCCGTAAAGCCTTATTACGAACGCTTTCTGCAGACTTTGCCAACCGTAAAAGATCTGGCAGAAGCGGATGAGGAAACGATCTTGAAGCTTTGGGAAGGCCTTGGATATTACAGCCGTGTTCGTAATATGCAGAAAGCAGCAATACAGGTGATGGAAGAACATAACGGTCAATTTCCGGCGGATCATAAAATGTTATTAAGCCTGAAAGGAATCGGCCCTTATACAGCCGGAGCCGTGGGATCCATCGCTTTTAATTTACCTGTGCCTGCTGTAGACGGAAATGTTCTCCGTGTTATGAGCCGTATTACGGCCGATGCATCTGATATTTCCCTGCAGTCCACAAAAAAAGACTGGGAAGAGAGAATCACGGATATAATGCCTGCGAAATCCCCCGGAGATTTTAATCAGGCATTGATGGAGCTTGGGGCAACCGTATGCCTGCCAAACGGCGCGCCAAAATGCGAAATCTGTCCTGTCAGAAAATACTGTGAAGCCTATCGTAAAGGTGCAACACAAACGTACCCCGTAAAGGCAGAGAAAAAAGCAAGAACAATAGAACACCTGAATGTATTCTTCTGTACGGACAGGCAAAAGATCGCTATTCATAAACGCGGGCAGAAAGGACTTCTTTCCGGTCTCTGGGAATTACCCAATACAGATCGGGAAATTGCACTTCCCGCCGCTTTGCAGGAATTGGGGATCCTGCAGGCAGAAATCATCCCTATGAAAAATCGCAAACATATCTTTACGCATATCGAGTGGCATATGGATTGCTATTTTGTCAAAGTATCAGAAAAAAAAGAATCTGAGCTGCTTTGGCTTTCCATAGAGGATGCAGAAACATCCTATGCACTACCATCTGCTTTTAAAAAAACATGGCAGGAAGGACTGGAAATAATCAAATAATCCCCTCAATTCGTCACTGTGTACAAAAACATAAGAAAGAATTACAGGAAATCCTATCTTTACTTGATTGTATTCAATTGGGTTTTCGGGTATAATAGTTAAGTCATAGAAAAAAGATATGAAATAAAATATGGAGAAGGAAAGATGACAAAGGTTAGAGCTGCAAAACAAGAAGATAAAAAAGAATTTTACAGATTATGGAAAGCATGTTTTGGCGACAGTGATGCCTTTTGTGATTGGTTTTTTGAAAACCGCTTTTCTCCGGAAGATTCTGTTGTACTGGAAGCAGAAGGAGAGATTCCCAGCTGCATGCAGGCATTCCCGTATACGATCCTGATTCGCGGAAAAGAAATTCCCGGTGCAATGCTTTGCGGTGTTTCTACCCATCCCAATCATCGAAAGAAAGGATATATGGGCAAAATCTTTTCCTATGAAATGAATTATCTGCGGGAGAGGGGATATCTGGCAGCGGTGCATACCCCTGCAGTTCTGCCCAGTTATTTTTCTTTTGGTCACTTTCCTGTCGCGGATGCGGCATATCTGAAATGCAATGTGATTCCGTCACTGAAAAAAGATGCCCACATCGATATAATCAAAGAAAACAGATGGAAAGATCTGTATCCACTCTATTGCTGTTTCGCAGAAAAATACAGTGGGATTGTAAAGAGAACCGAAGCTGATTTTCTGCGTAAGGCAGCGGATTATGCTGCGGACGGCGGCAAGACCATTGCATATATTGATGATGAGACGATAAAAGCCTATGCTTTCTATTATCAGACAGCGGAAGAAATGATCTGCGTAGAAGTTGTTGCAGAAGATGGATATTGGGAAAAACTGATGGAATGCTTATTTTCTCAGGGAAGAGGGTTAAAATTCTCTGCCAAACTGCCTCCTGATATTGAAATTTCCTATCCCTTTGCAACATTGGAAAAATTGCAGAAAGGTGTAATGGGGATGTGCAATGCAGCGGCTTTATTGAAAAAACTGCATCTTTCTATCCCTTATGGATTTAAACTGAAGGATCCTGTTATTGCGGAGCATAATACCATATTCGATTTCAAAGGTGAACAATATACCGGCGAACCTGTATTCGAAATCTCTGCAGGGCATCTTCTGCAGGTATTGGTAGGATATCACAGTTTACAGGAACTCAGAAATGAAATGATAATTTATGATGAGGCAAAATTCAATGAGATCAATCATTGCTTGCCAAAACAAAACTGTTATATTATAGATGAATATTAAAATGGAGGCAAAAGTTATGCCAAATTGTTGTGCATGTAAAATAGAAACGAAAATAGATCGTTCAGAATTGGTTTTCAAACCAATCACACTGAACGTAAAACCACTGATCGATTCCTATACAAAACCCTGGATGCTGGAATGTTCCGATCTTTCTTTTACCAACCTCTATATTTGGGGCGCAGATGGTAAAATGGAATATGCGGAAAAAAACCATGTGTTATATATCAAGTTAAACTTCAAAGGTGTACCCGTCTTTTTATGGGCACCCATCCCTATGCATGGGGTAGAAGTAGATTATCGCCAGGCCATCTATGATGGGATCGCATATATGAAAAACATTGGTGTAGAACCAACATTCCGTTCTGTTTGGACACCTTTCCGAGATAAAATGCTGGAAGCCTGTCCCGAACTGTTTTCCATTCCTACGGACATCGCATGGGACTACGTTTATGCGAGAGAAAGTCTTGCGACACTGAAAGGCAAAAAACTCCACGGGAAAAGAAACCATATTAACAAGTTTCTTTCCAAATATCCCGATTACGAATACAGAAAACTGGATCCTTCCATGGCAGATGACTGTATTGCTCTTTACGATCAGTGGATGACAGAAAAAGATGAGGAAACAACAGAATCTCTGCAGAATGAAAAACTCTCTGTGGAACTGGCACTGCATAACATGGAAACACTGGGGCTGACAGGCGGTACCATTTATATTGACGGAAAACTCTGTGCCTTTACCGTAGGGGAGCGCCTGCATCCACACATGCAGCTGATCCACATTGAAAAAGCCGATACCAATTATGAAGGCATTTTCCCCATGATCAACCAGCAGTATGTATTGCACGAATGTGAAGATGTAGAACTGATCAACAGAGAAGAAGATATGGGGATCGAAGGGATGCGAAAAGCAAAACGTTCCTATAATCCCTTGAAAATGATTGAAAAACACCTGATTTCTATCAGAGATCTGACAGATGCAAAAGGAATATGGGGCGACGACAGCGAATAAGAATAGCAGGCAGATGCCTGCTTTTTCTGTATAAAGAAATGTATACACAAAATTCCTAGTTTTTTTATCATATTTGTATTGACAAATAGCTTTCTCTAATTTATAATCATTATCAGATAACAATAGTTTATCACTTAAAAATATAGAAAAGAAGAGAGTTAAATCTAAGG
>NZ_JBGVHV010000176.1:0-24670 GCF_045122575.1 Anaerotignum sp.
ATAAAGCAAAAACCGGCCATTTTGCGTCTGTTTGTCCCCCTCAACTCTTGGTTGATTTAGCCGACTGAAACAAATTCTCATTTTTGAAAAATTTTCAACGTTTAGAAATCAGAAGAAATGCAGGTTCCATCATATCTTCAGCATTTATCAGTAATATGCTCACCTATAACTTGTATTAGCTAAATGACGTTTTTCCATCACTTACATGCAACAGGTGTTTCGTCTCATGAGATATTTTGGACATATTATATACCTTTTTCGGATTTATCTCTTTATATGCCCAGGTATTCCAGATGAGCAGAGTGCTTCTGTCCGTACTAATCCTCGCGTTTCTGTCTGCCCTAATGTATGGCATGATTTCTTTTGCGGAAAAGCGATTGTTCAAATGGCAGTGAAAACAAATAAAATAAAAAACGAAAGCCCCCTTCCTTTCAAAAGGGGTCTTTCGTTTTCAGCAAATTCTATTGAAATATTTTTACGGGATCAGAAGTTTCTGCCCGATTTGCAAGATATCAGGAGAAGACAGCTGTCCTCTGTTTGCATCATAAAGTACCTGCCATCTTGTTCCTGTACCATAGAAGCTGCGGGAGATTTTCCAGAGAGAATCCCCTTTTACTGCTTCGTAGAATCTTTCCACAACACTTTCTGCCTTTGTTTTTTCTTCTTCATTTTCTGCCGCAGATGCCTCTGTCAGGATCGTGATACGTCCTTCTCCATAAAGATTGTCATATCCATCGGCTGCAGTAATGGTAGGCAGTCCTGTTTCTTCATCCACAGGGAAAGACTGAATATAATTTGCCAGAACCATATAGTCCTCTGCCACATAATCCAGTACATTTACAGCATCTTTCAGCATATCAAAGCCGCCGCCCAAATCGCGCAGGGTATAGTTGTATCCCGCCAGACGATACTTCGCCTGCAGATCTACCGGTTCATAGGTTCCTGTTTCTTTATTCAAAATCTGCAGTGCCTTTACACGATAGCCAGCCGTAGGTGCGCCTGTCCAGATGCCATTGACATTCTGCTGCACCGTGGAGGTTTTCAAAAGATCCAGCGTATATTTTGCCCCGGAAACATGGAGGAAACTGCCGCTTTCCGAAGTTCCTTCAGCAGTCAGATCTTTACTTGCCCATTCCAGCATATCCAGCAGTTCCTGCCCTGTTACCTCCAGAAGGCAGGCCACATTACCGAAAGGATGCATCACCTTACAGCTATTATAAGATAATTCCCCTGTAAGGGCATTATTTCGGATACCGCCGCCGTTCATCACAGCAATATCTACATCCATATCCATTTCATCAAACAGATCATACAGCGCATCGGCCGCAAAGTCACCGCTGTTTGTTTCCTGCATGCGAACCAGTCTTTTTCCGTTTTCGTCGTAGTTATCCAGCGTAACTTCTGCATAACCGATGACCTGACCCAGCTGTTTCTCGATCTCAGAGATCCATGCATCTTCCAGCGCCTTCACCTCTGCATCAGGCTTCAGACCAGCCAGAGCCTCCCCTGACAGCAGTTCCGTCCGGATCCCTTCTGCAGAGATCGTCATTTTACCGATTGCACTCAGGTAAGAACCGGTTTGTGTCAGAATGACTGTATCGCCATTTTTATCCTTTACCTCTTCCATAGGGATCGTCGTATGGGAATGGCCGTCAATGAATGCATCCAGCCCTTCCGTTGCGGCGATCACTGCACGGCTCGTCCACGGAACAGAAGAAGGATCTACGCCGAGATGCCCCAAAGCAATAATATGATCAGCACCAGCAGCTTTTGCTTCATCGATATTTTTCTGTACGACATTATACAGTGCAGAGCCATCAGCATCTCGATGGAACCCATAGATGAAGTTTCCTGCATCATCCATAAAATATTTTGGTGTGCTGGACGTAATGGTTTCCGGTGTGGTAATACCGATAAAAGCGACCTTTTCACCCTTTGCTTCTATCATCTTCCATCCTTCTGCAACGGCATCCCCTGCCATGCCATTTTCTTCATGCGTAAAATTACAGGAAATATATTCAAATTCTGCCGCATCTATAGCCGTAAGAGTTCTCTGCATGCCATAATCGAATTCATGGTTACCAAAAGTTGCCAGATCATATTCAGCTGCATTCATCAGGTCGATCATCGTCATTCCTTTGTCCATTTCCCCATAGGCGGTGCCCTGCAGGTGGTCACCGGCATCTACCAGTATGGCTTCGGGAATGCTGTCCTTCAGAGCTGCCACCTTGGAGTAAGTCAGCCCATTCGCATCATCCACGGCATTGTTGATATATGTATGGATGTCATTGGTATAAAATACCGTAATATCTTTATCGGCTGCCAGAACAGGAACAGACAGCGATGCTGTCATTGCTGCCGCCAGCAGAATCGAAATCAGTTTATTATGCTGCTTCATCAATATCCCTTCTTTCAGATCTGATCTTCTTCCCCAAAAGGATCCCCGCATTCGGGACAGAAACGAGGTGGCTGTTTGGGATCTGCAGGTTCCCAACCGCATTTATCACATTTGTACTGAGGTGCATCCGCAGGTTTCTTCGCACCACATTCGGAGCAGAATTTCCCTTTATTCTGACTGCCGCAGGCACATGTCCAGAAATTTGCCGCAGGTTTCTTTGCCCCGCATTCCACGCAGAAATTGCCTTTGTTACCTGTTGCACCACAAGCACAGTTCCAGCCATCTGCTGCAGGAGCGGCCTGCTGTGCGGGCTGTGCAGGCTGCTGCGCTCCCATCTGGAACAACTGGGATGCATTTACGCCCCCTGCCTGTGCTGCCATATTCATGCCTGCAAAAGCCATCATCGGCCCTGCATTCTGGTTGTCTGCCGCCGCCTTCATGGCTTCTGCCTGCGCGCTTACTAGATGCGCCGCCGCCATATTGGGATTACGCAGTGTGGCATTTCTCTGCAGATCTTTGATCATGGCTTCATCTTCGTCGGAAGCCTTCACGCTGTTCACGCCGACAGAAGTGATCTCAATGCCGTATCTGCCGCCCCAGTTTTCCGCCAGCACTTCATTCAATGCCTTGGAAAGTTCCATAGTATGGCCGGGCAGCATGCTGTAGCGGATGCCCATGGCGGAAATTTTTGCAAAGGCAGGCTGCAGTGCTGTCAGCATTTCGCTTTTCAGCTGAGAATCGATCTTATCTCTGGTATAAGCCCCCTCCACGTTGCCGCAAATATTTTTATAGAACAGAACAGGGTCTGCAATTTTATAGGCATATTCCCCATGGCAGCGGATGGAAATATCAATATCCAACCCAATATTCGTATCCACCACGCGGAACGGAACGGGGTTTGCCGTGCCGTATTTATTGCCCAGAATTTCTTTTGTATTAAAGAAATATACCCTCTGGTCACCGCCGGTATCGCCGCCGAATGTCACACGTTTTGCAAACTGTTTGAATGTATCGACAACGCTTTCCTTCAGGCTGCCCGCAAAAATGCTGGGTTCCGTTTTATTATCATATACAAATTCGCCGGCTTCCGCGCAGATCTCAACCACTTCCCCCTGCTGCACAATGATCATACACTGGCCTTCATTGACCACAATGATCGAACCGTCGGAAATAATGTTTTCACTTTTCTTTGTATTGAAACCACGTTTGGACTGACGCTGTTCCCCTTTCTGCACCAGAACATCCGCTTCCATGGAAGGGCAGTAAAAATACTCTCTCCATGCATCTGCCAATACACCCTGAGCTGCGCCCACGCCAACTTTCAAAATACCCATAACCATTCTCCTTTCAAAAGGACATTTTTATAGCAAAAAAGGATTTTCAAAAGAGCAAGCTCCTCGAAAACCCTTTCCTTTGACCAAATGATCCTTATTCTGCTTCTTCCGCTGTAATTTTCATCACGAAGCCTTCTTCTTCGTCTTCGTCATCCCATTCTTCCCATGCTTCGAAGTCTTCATATTCGTCAAATTCATCATATCTTGCTGCTTCAATGCATTTCACTGTAAATGCAATGGCAGACAGGAAAAAGCCTGTGCCTGCACCAAAGGCTGCTGCGTTCTTATATTTTTCAGGCACCAGCATACCTGCCAGAGAACCCAGAGAACCTACGCACAGACCCATCAGTCCCAGATCTTTCCAGTCGCATTCAAAAGTAAAACTATCCAGAAATTCTTTACATTTGCACATATCTTTTCCTCCTTTATTTTCTTTCCACCATACGATAGGTGAAATCATTATCTCTGCCTTCGAAAGCAAAGCATGCATCTGCCCCTTCCGTTGCAACCACTTCGCCTGCCTCTGTTACAAAGATCGCTTCAAAACCACCATATTCCTGCCAGAAATCCAACGCCTTTTCCAGACCCATTACAAACAGAGCTGTTGAAAATACATCGGCCTCTGTACCGCTTTCACTGATGATCGTTACGGAAAGCAGTCCACTTTCTGCAGGGTATCCCGTTTTAGGATCGATGATATGATGATATTTTTTGCCGTTTTCCTCAAAATAACGCTGATAGCCGCCGGATGTGACTACCGCCTGATCCTCAATGGAGATCAGACCGCAGTAATCATTGGCATCCAAAGGATTTGCCAGCGCAACTTCCCATTTTGTACCGTCGGGCTTTGTGCCGATGCCATAGACATTGCCACCCAGAGAAAGGATCGCCGATTCCACACCTTTTCCCTTCAGCAGAGCTGCCACCCGATCGGATGCATATCCCTTAGTGATACCGCCCAGATCTATGGCCATACCTTCTTTCTGAAGATATGCTGTTCCCTTCTCATGAATCACATCATCCGCATCTGTCAGGGGTAATAATGCATCCAGTTCCGCCTGTGTGGGAACATGATGCTCTTCTTCTGTAAAGCCCCATGCTTTCACCACAGGAGAAATTGCAATATCAAAAGCCCCTCCTGTCATGGCACCGAGATTTTTGCCTGTTTCCAGCAAAGTCATGGTATCCTTTTCAATTTTCACAGGCTCTTTCCCTGCTGCTGCATTGATTTTTGATACATCACTGTCTTCTAACGTAATAGACAGGAGATTTTCCAGTCTTCTGATTTCCTGTTCTGCATCTATGATGAGTTCATCCCCATCTTCATGGATCACAGTAAAGGTCATAATGGTATCCATGGCAAAAGACGTTGCCTCATGTCTGTTTTCCATTTTCTGATTTTCCAGCATCTGCTGGGCCGCTTCTCTTCTTTCTGCACATCCTGTAAAGAAAAGCGCGGCTGTCAGCCCCAATGCCAATATTTTTTTCAGGTTCATTTTCCTGCTCCTTTTTCAGTTATAGATAGTATTATTTTACCTTCCGCAGGATATAAAGTCAACGTTTTCAAAAAGGTGGTGCGAATGAAAAAGCCCCTGTCCTTTCGGACAGAGGCTTGCATTTTAAAATTATACAATTACATAAATGGTTGCAATTGTCAGACCAATACCGATCAGCAGCAAGCTGGTTGCAAAGCCTTCACGATACATTTCGTGGTCTGCTTCGAAGTCTGTGTATGCAGAGAAATATTTATCTTCAGGAGGAATCACGCGACCGTTATCATCGTTGAAGATCAGCATACGCAGGATAGAGATGATACCATCCATCAGACTGCCTGCCAGTCTTGCACAGAAACCGCCGACAAAAGGCAGTGCACCCAGCAGCAGAGGACGATAGACCCTGTTTTCGATATTGAACCATTCGGGCCACAGGTCAACATATACTACGTTGCCGTTTGCATCTTTTCTCATCAGTACTTTCCGTACAAACAGGAAGTAAACCACAGCACCAACGCAGATGGAGATGACAGCACCTTTCAGGTTCACCCATGCAAAGTAATGGATTGCATGGTCGGGTGTATGCGCGTTCATGTAATGCGCGCCCATTGCCGCCAGAACATCCTGTGTCTGGTGAGGAAGACAACCCAGTACAGGCAGACAGATCGCGATCACTGCCAGGATCACAGCCATCATTTTGCTGATATAAGGGCCTTTTCTTACGGACTGAGGAGCGCCGTAAGGGTTGTTTTCCAGGAAGATACATACAAAGATCTTTGTCATGTAAGCCAGTGTCAGACCACCAGAGAACAGGAACAGTGCTTCTGCACATTTCATGAATGCTACGGACTGACCTGCTTCTTCCAGAATGTGAATGTACTCTACCATAGATTCATGGATCAGAGTTTTGGAAATATAACCATTCCACAGAGGGATACCGCCGATCCCCAGGATAGGCATCAGGAAGATAAATTTCAGCAGAGGTTTGTCTTTGCCCCAACCACGAATTTTGTTCAGGTTCAGTTCCTTCAGGTTCATGAACACGACACCTGCGCCAACGAAGAGCAGCAGTTTGAACAGAGAGTGGTTCAGGAAATGCAGGAATGTACCGGAAGCTGCCAGTGCATTATGTTCACCCAGAAGACCCTGCATACCGATGGCGATGATGATAAAACCAATCTGGGACATGGAGGAGCATGCCAGTGTTCTCTTCAGGTTTACGGAGAATACCGCCAGAACTGCGCCCATAACCATAGTGATGATACCCAGAATCAGGATCAGGTTACCCCACTGGGCGTCATGCATGAACAGTTTACAGCTCACGATGATTGTACCGAACACACCTGTTTTTGTCAGGATACAGGAGAGCAGTGCGCTGGAAGGCGCAGGTGCTACACTGTATGCATTAGGCAGCCAGATATGCAGCGGGAACAGACCCGCTTTTGCAGCAAAACCAAACAGGATCAGAACGCCTACTGCATAATACACAGTTTTGTCATCCTGCTGAGCCATGAATGCTGTCAGTTCTGCCATATTCAATGTGCCAGCCATCTGATACATCATGAACAGACCCATCAGTGTGACCAGACCACCGATGATCGCTACTGTCATATAGGTATATGCAGAGCGGATGGTATGGTCATCTTCTTCATGAATAACCAGCACTGTAGAAGTGAAGGACATGATTTCGAAGAAGATAAATGTTGTGAACAGATCCGCAGAAAGGAAAATGCCCATAGTCGCACCCAATGTCAGGAATACGAACAGATAGTAACGATTTCTGTTTCTGTTATCTGCCATATATTCTTTGGAGAACAGCGTTGTCACCAGCCAGATCGCAGATGTCAGCACTGCCAGGATCACACCAAAACCATCGGCCATAAAGCTGATACCCAGACCGCAGAAATTGGGGATCTCAAAAACTGTTTCCTTACCGATCAGCATCAGAGAAGCCACAAAAACGATGGCGCTCAGAAGCCAAGCCCAGATATCACGGGCGCCTTTGTTGTTTTTGCCGATCACATACCCAACTACAGCACCAAGGAAAGGAAAGAATACCAAAAATGGTAATACAGCACTTGTAACTACACTATGTTCCATTCTTTACTCCCCCTTTCTTATACGATACCCGCGATTGCACCGTTCATGATATCAAGCAGTGCATCGGGGAACAGACCCATGATTACGGAAACGATTGTCAGAACGATCAAAGGGATTGTCATGTATTTGTTGGGATCAGATACATGGTGGTAATAATCCGCAGGGTATTCCTTTTCTCTGGGGAAATACGCTCTGATGATGATAGAGAATACATACAGTGCTGTCAGCAGTGCAGACAGGATCAGGGCAACAATACCGATATAGGATACGGGATTGCCGCTTGCAACTGCGGAAGATGCCAGTGCCCATTTACTGTTGAAGCCGGCAAAAGGAGGTACCCCTACCAGACCAAGACCTGTGATGGACAGAGCCGCAAAGGTAACGGGCATGTATTTGCCGAAGCCTTCGATTTCATACATATATTCTCTGTGTGTTTTGTAAAGGATTGCACCAGCCGTAAAGAACAGTGTGATCTTGATGACTGCATGGTAAACCATATGCAGCATTGCAGCGGCCAGACCTGCAGGAGTCATTACGGCAATACCGAAAATGATGTAGGACAGGTTGGAAACTGTAGAATAAGCAAATCTTCTTTTTACGTGAGGAGTTCTCAGGGCTACTGTAGAACCGAACACGATGGTGATCGCCGCAAAGATCAGCATAACATTCTGTGCCCATGTACCAACCAGGAAGGAAGTACCGAAAGCATAGTATGTCAGACGGATGATGGCGAAGATACCGGATTTAACGACAGCAACGGCATGCAGCAGCGCTGTAACTGGTGTAGGCGCAACGGATGCCTTGGGCAGCCAGCGGTAGAAAGGAAATACTGCCGCTTTTACGCCGAAACCGAAGAATGCCATTACAAATACAGCCAATAATGTGGTTTCGTGGCCTGCCACCAGAGCAGGATCCAGCACACCACCGGGTACAAAGGCTGTTGTTGTACCAAACATATAAACGAATACAAAACCGATGAATGCCAGCGATGCACCGAACATCATGTAGAGTACATACATTTTACCGGCATGTCTGGATTTGTTGTCGAACTGGTGCATAACGATAGGCAGTGTCACCAGTGTCAGGAATTCGTAGAACAGGTACATTGTCAGGAAGTTCGCAGCGAAAGCGATACCGACAACGACACCAAATGTCATGATAAAGAAGGAGAAGAATCTATCTTCATTGCCTTCATGTGTCATGTATTCAAATGCGTAAACTGTTGTAACGATCCACAGCAGAGATACCATTGTGCCAAATACTTTGGACAGACCATCCACATGCAGTGTCAGGGACAGTTTTTCGCTGAACTGGAACAGTGTCACTTCAGGGCAGCCTGTGCCGAAGATTGCATACAGAGCGAAGATCGCATTCAGTACAACGATAGGCAGCACTACTCTTTCACGGGACTTTCTGTCCGCAAATTTTACCGGCAGCAGACAAGCGCCTGCAATGATCGGAAAGATCACCGGTAACAATGTCGCAAATGCGTTCATAATGTTTCCTCCCTTTCCCTTAGAAAATCATTCCGCTGATACCGCCGATAACATCCAGCAGAGGTGTGGGCATAATGCCGAAACCAACTACTGCAACTGCCAGCAGTACCAGAGGTACCGTCATAAGATAATTCGGTTCCTTGCTTTTCAGGTTTGCATAATCGAAGTCTTTGCCGGGGAAGAATGCCTTCATAACAATGGACATCAGATAACCTGCGGTCAAGAGCGCAGAAACCATCAGCATCACAACACCAACAACGCCTACAACGCCCATTTCGGGCAGCAGACCGCCCTGTGCCAGATACCATTTGCTTACAAAACCAGCTGTGGGAGGGATACCTACCAGAGACAGAGCCGCAAAAGCGAATGTCCACATAACAATAGGCATTTCCTTCCCGATCCCCTTCAGATCAGCAACCATAGTCTTATGTGTTTTGTAAATGATAGCACCGGCGCAAAGGAACAGAATGTTCTTTGCAACTGCGTGGAAAACAACCTGCAACAGTGCACCCACAAAACCCGCGGGACAAAGCAGCATCAGACCGAATACAACATAGGAAACGTTGGAAACGGTGGAATAAGCCAGTCTTCTCTTCAGCAGTTTTTCTTTATAAGCCAGCATGGAACCCATGAAGATCGTAATGATGGACAGAATCAGCACAGCTGTCTGTGCCCAGGAACCACGCAGGAAGTCTGCACCAAACAGGTAATATGTCACACGAATGATGGCAATTACACCACCCTTTGTGATGATACCGGAAAGGACTGCAGATGCAGGAGAAGGCGCAACGGGGTGCGCTGTGGGCAGCCAAGCATGCAGAGGGAACATACCCGCTTTACAGCCGAAGCCCAGAATCATCAGGAAGAATACGATCAGCATCATATTTTCCTTACCTTCGATCAGTGCCATATTCAGTGTACCGCCGGCAATGAAGGAAGTTGTGTCGCAGTAGGTATTCAGGAAGAAGAAGCCCATCAGACCCAGACCTGCGCCAAAAATGGAATAACCCAGATATTTCAGACCGGCACTTACCGCTTCGGGTGTGCCTGTATGAATAACCAGAGGAACCGTCAGAACTGTCATAAATTCATAGGACAGATACAGTGTCATCATATTTTCGGAGAAACACAGGCTCATCAGTGCCGCCAGAGAGAATGTATAGAACATGAAGAAACGTTCGGGTTTCTGTTCATGTTTCATATATTCCATGGAGAATACTGCCGCGATCAGCCAGATGGCGCTGATCAGACAGGCAAAGAATTTTGCCAGACCATCCGTATGGTAAGCAATGGAAAGACGGTCAGTCAGTGTCCACATGGTTGCGGAATGGTCACCCATGCACAGGTACCAAACCAGAACTGCTTCCACTGCCATTGCGATAAAGACCAAAGTGTTACGCTGCTTTTCTTCCTTCTGGAAGCCAATGATGAGACCAAAAATAAAAGGTAAAATCATCGGGAGCAGCAAAAGTACATTTCCGCTCATTATTTTCTCACCTCATCCTCTCATCACAATACCATCTGCATCAGTTCGATACCCATTTCCATCACTTCTACGATAGGACGGTAGCCGATACCCAATACAAAGTTAACAACGATAAACAGAACCATCGCTCCTGCAAACAGAGGAGAAATCTGTGCTTTCTTGAATTCTTCCTTAGGTTTAGACCAGATAGCGATAACAGAAGGCAGGAAATACATAGCGTTAAGGATCATGGAAACAGCCAGGGCTGCCAGAACCAGAACCATTCTCACCCCTGTCATTTCGACCGCAGCGATCGCAAAATACAGTTTGGAGATAAAGCCTGCAAACAGAGGCACACCGATCATAGACAGAGCGCCCACTGTGAAGGCGATACCCGCCAGAGGATTTCTGTGGGCAGCACCCTTCAGATTTTCCAGCTGTTCCTTGCCGTCTGCATCTTCAATGAAGGAACCACAGCAGATAAACAGCATGGATTTTGTTGCAGCGTGGGCAAATACATGGAACAGTGTTGCGATCATACCTGCCACGGAACCCAGACCGATCCCCATGAAGATGTAACCGATCTGCGCTACAGATGAGTATGCCAGCATACGTTTCATACGGCCTTCATGTACCGCATAAACGGAACCCATGACCATACCCAGTACGCCCAGAACAAACATGATGTCTGCAATTTTCAGTTCCACCAGTGTTTCCAGTGTGAATACTTCCAGACACAGTTTGATCGCCAGAATGATATAAGCTTTCAGAACCAGACCGGACAGGATACCGTTAGAGGTTGTCATAGTAGAACCATAAGCGGTAGGCAGTGCGGAGTGGAACGGGAACAATGCACTCTTGATACCCAGACCAACGAACATCAGTGTTACAACGAACATCAGAGGGAAACGGAATTCCCCTGTTTCCATCAGCATTGCAATGGTTTCTCTGATCTGAGGGAACAGCAGATGGCCTGTGATCCCGTACAGGATACATACACCCAACAGGAACAGACCGGAACCCACACAGCCGAATACCAGATAATGTGTAGTACCAACGATGGCCTGTTTTGTCCCCTTCGCCAGAATCAGCGTACAGGATGCGATGGTCAGGATTTCGATGAATACGTAAGCGGTGAACAAGTCGTTTGTATATGTCATCGCCAGCATTGCGCCGAAAGTCGCATTCATCATAATGAAGTAAAAATTCTGTTTTTCAGGAACAATTTCCTTAAACAGCTGTTCACTGCCTGCTGTAATTGTCAGGAACATAACCACGCTGATCAGAACAGCCAGCAGTGCTTCCAGAGGACCTACTCTCAGTTCGTTACCCCAAGGTGCGGGGAAGTGACCCATCATGAATGTGAAAGTTTCCCCATTCTGCACAACATTTACCAAGAGAACCACAGACAGCACACCAACAATAGCTACCATTACACCGTGTACATATCTTGCAACACGGCCACTTTTGATCAGTGGTGTGATGATACCGCAGAACATGGCAAAGAAGATGCTGAAGAAAGGTATATTATGTACTAAATTCAGATGATGCTCCATATTATTCCCCTTCCTCCTCTCTTACCATGCGAAGGATCTCGTCCATGTTCAGAGTGCCGTAATGTTTGTACAGTCTCAGAACCAGAGCCAGAGAGAACGCAGTTACAGATACGGATACTACGATACCTGTCAGAACCAGACCTGCGGGGATGGGATTGATATAGTATTCCGCATCAACGATCCCATTTGTCAGGATAGGTGCGATTCTGCCGAATACATAACCCTTTGCCGCCAGGAAAAGATATGTAGCAGTATCCATAATATTTAAACCAATGAATTTTTTGATCAAGTTGTTTTGCAGAAGCAGATTCATGAATCCAATGCCAAAGAGGATTACTGATGCTGCTTCATAATAGTTTGTCAGCAAATGACCCATAATCAGATTTCTCCTTTTGTAAATAACGCATAGAATCCATACATTGTACAAGCTACGACCAGACCTACACAGATATTCAGAGGCAGGATAAAGCCGGAGCTCAGAATATTACCGGGTGTGCCCTTGGGAATTTCCCAGCCAACATGGTTTGCACCTGTAAAGAAGGAATAGCTCTTACAGCCGCAGTATGTCAGCAGACAGGCAACACTGATCTTTGTCAGTGTTTTGATTGTAAAGAATGTCTGCATTTTCTTATGGCCATTAGCCGCAGAATACAGGATCAGGCCGGCACCGATGATGGAACCGCCGGAGAAACCACCGCCAGGAGACAGGTGGCCATTCAGTACAACATAAATACCATACAGGATTACGATAGGAGCCAGACATTTTGCGCCCAGTTTCAGGATTGTTTTGGAATCCTGAGAATCGAACACTTCGTCCTCTGCCATTTCCTTATCTTCCACTGCGCTGGCATTTTTATGATCTCTCTGCAGCAGCATCAGAACACCGATGACCGCCATGAACAATACGTTGGATTCACCAAATGTATCGAATGCACGGTAGTCCAGGATCATGCCTGCTACAAAGTTAATCGCACCGGTTTCTTCGATCCCTTTTTCCAGATAACGGGCTGCTACTTCATTGTTTGTAATGCTGCCAGGATCACCAAACATAGGCAGATCCATAACTACTCTCAGCATTACTACGATAAAGCACATTGTAATCGCAACACACAGGATACGATATAATGTAGAATTAGAGCGCAATGTTTCAGCGGGAGCATGATTTTCACCAAGAGACTTCTCGCCAATTACTCTGTCTTTTCTTTCTCTGGTAGAGATATATTCATCTGCATTGATGATCACCTCGTCACCATCGATCCAACTTTTCAATCTCTCCCAGAAGGATTTATTTTCGCTCATGCCATCAACCCTCCCTTGTGCCTTTCAGTGCATGTACTTTCTTCAGTGTCAGGAAGAACAGCACTGTGTCAACACCTGCGCCTACGGCCGCTTCTGTGATCGCCAGGTCGGGGGCTTCCAGGAAAAGCCATACGATCGCCATGATGGAACTATAGCCCATGAAAACGATAACAGCCATAAACAGATTCTTTGTGACAGAAACGCCGATGGCACTGATGATCAGGAAAACGACCAGGATCATCTGGATCATAATACTAAAATCGCTCATTTATCCTTCATCCTTTCTTCAGCGTTTTTATTGGTCAACAGTTCTACCTTTGCCAGCATGTGTGTGGCAATAGGGCTGGTCAGCCAGAAGAACAGAATGATCAGAATGAATTTCGCAATGATAAATACATTGCTGCTCAAAATGATCAGACCAATTACTACCATGAAGAGCCCCATTGTGTCGCCTAGGGCTGCTGCATGCATTTTGTTCATTACATATTTCAGACGGAAAACACCAAAGGTAGCGCAAAGGAAAACAAGCAGACCAATGATGATGCAGATCGCTGCAATGATTTCTCTTACCGGCATTCTTCCTTCGCCTCCTCTTCTTTATCGTTCTGATCTTTTCTGCTCAAGAAAAGCAGACGACCTTTATGGTGCAGTGTAACCACATGACACATCACAACTACTGCAAGGAAAGACAGCAGTGTATACACCAGAGAAACGTCGATCAGTGCGGATTCGTTCAGATAAACAGCAAGGATACAGATGGTTGCTGTCGTCATCGTACCGATCATATTGATAGCAACGATACGGTCAGTATAACGAGGACCCTTTACCGCACGGCTGAATGCCAGCAGCATGCAGATCGCAAACACGCACATAGCGACTTCTAAAATAAAGTGCATTGTTTCGCTCATTTTCTACCCTCCAACCTTCTCAGCTGTTTTACGAAAACAGAATCATCCAGACCTTCGCCGAATTTGTTCTTATCCAGAGCCTGAACAACATAGTTACCATCTTCCAGACCAACTGTGTAAGTACCGGGTGTCAGTGTGATGGAGTTTGCCAGCATCACCTGCGCCGCTTCACTTTCCAGGTCTGTACGGAATCTAACGATTGCAGGTTCGATTTCCAGTTTCGGATTGAGAATGATCTTGATCACATCAATATTCGCTTTCACGATTTCCCAAAGCAGAGTTACAGCATATTTCAGATAGAGAGGTGTCTTCTTTGCGAAACGAATCTCATCTTTATAGTTGTAGCCCATGTGTTTGGAAATGAACCAGTACAGCCAGCCGCAGATCACAACACCAAAGAGGAACACTTCAAGTGTCACTCTGCCGTTGAAAATCATCCACAGCAGTAACAATAAGAAATACATTGAACCATCCTTCCTGCACAAGCATATATTTCCTTTGCTCTGAAAAATGTCCGCTGTGCACAATAAGATGAGGAGCAATCTGCTGATGTTCCGTTTTTTGTCGAATTTTGCACAGTCTAAGCCACTCTTCATAGCCTAACATAATACATTATCAAGGAATATGCAAATATTGTCAAGATGTTTAGTGCGAAGTCACGATTTATTTCCTAACACTTTCTTTATTTCGACATTTTCATTGTGCATTTCAATTACAGAAGAAGTAGTTTTTGTTGATATATTCAACATATTATACAAGAAATTATATTTTTTATCTCCAGAAAAATGAGGATTGCCCCGTTTTATATCGTCAAATGCTTTTTTCAGAAAAAAAGACATGCCGCAGCATGCCTTTTATGAAGATATGAAAAAAGACACATCCATAGATGTGTCTTTCTTCGGGAAATTATATATTATAAAGCAAAACGTTTACAATGTATGATCTGCAATCAATTATTTCTTTTTGCAGAAGATTGCTCTTACGGGCAGACCGAGCAGTACCAGAACAATACCGCCAGCAGCGATCATTGTTGTACCCATACCACACATGAACAGCTGGTTGATCAGAACGTAGCAACCGGATGCGATGGAGATGATGGGAATGATGGGATACAGAGGCACTTTATATGTACGTTCTACATCGGGAGCCTGTTTTCTGTAAGCCATAACAGCTGCGAATGTCAGTGTGTAGAATACCCAGCCTACGAAGGTACCCAGATTTGTCAGCAGGTCGAACTGACCGGACAGAGCGTAGATTGCCCCCAGAACACCGATCAGGTAGATGCAGTTTGCGGGAACGCCTGTTTTAGAGATTTTGGACAGAGCTTTGCTGCAAGGCAGGTCGCCCTGTTCTGCCATGTACAGAGCTGTACGGGAACCGGACAGGATGAAACCGTTACAAGCACCGCCAGCAGAGATCATGATACCAACGGATACGAATTTACCACCCATATCACCGAAGATTTCCATAGCTACTGCAGAAGCGGGAGATTCCAGATTCATCATTACATCAGCAGGCAGTACCCACAGGTAAGCCAGGTTGATGATTACATATACAGCCATGATCAGTGCTACACCACCAACGATAGCTTTAGGCAGGTCTTTACCGGGGTTTTTCATTTCACCGGCGATCGCACCAACGTTTGTCCAGCCTTCGAAAGCGAACAGTACAGCGATCATCAGCTGACCCATTACAGAGCCCATGGACAGGCCTTCACCCAGCATGGGATCGAAGATAGGGTTACCGTTACCTCTGATGAAACCGAAGATCATGATCAGTACCAGGGGAACCAGTTTTGCTACTGTGAAGATGGACTGTGCAGCACCACCTACTTTAGCACCCATGCAGTTCAGGATAACCATGATCAGGATACATGCCATAGCTACGGGAACTACCATACCGTCACCGATGAACAGTTTTGCCTGGTTTGCTACAGCTACGCCCAGCGCTGCTACCAGACCGGGGTAGAAGATTACTGTCTGCATCCACCCGCACAGGAAACCTGCTTTTTCACCGAATACTCTTTTCAGGTATACGGGCATACCGCCTGTTTCGGGCATCAGGATTGCGATTTCTGCGAATGTCATTGCCGCACACAGACACATGATGGATGTTACGATCCAAGCTACGATAGCCAGACCGGGTGCACCAGCTGTTGCTGTGTACATTGCTGTGGGTTTGAAGAATACACCGGAACCGATAACGCAGCCTACTACTGTAGCCATTGCCGCGCCCATGCCCAGTTCCTTCTTCATTTCTGTTGCGTTGTTACTCATTTTTCCTTCCTCCTTTTTTTGGTTGTTTTACCATAAAACACCAGCCTTCATGAATATAAAAAGGACATACGGCATAAAAATAATATATTTATTCTGCCGATATGTCCTCTGTATCTCTACCTGAAAGCTTTACTTCTACGGCGGCTATGGTAAAACCAAGCACTTTCCAGAGTCCCATCCACAAAAGGTCTTTGCACCTGAAAGTTTCTCAAAAAGACGGCTCTTCTTTTTGATTGCTCCATCGGTTTTCCTCAAAGAAAAAATGATTGTATGTATGATTGCGAGGAAATCTCCCTTTTGCTTCAACTGGCTCTATGTACTTTTTACTGCGACTTCATTATACTTTATCGTCAAAATTATGTCAATAGCTTTGATAAAATTTTTTATTGTGACATTAAAAAATTTTATTTTTCTTAACATCCTTTTTATATATGACTATTTCTATGCCCTTTCCCATATATTTATGATGACCAGACCTTAAAAGGAGACCGCCCATGAGCCGAAAAACCATTATCACAGGCACACTGATCCTGACAGCAGCTAATCTTATCACAAAATGCATGGGATTTTTCAACCGTGTTTTTCTATCGAATGCCATCGGAGCCGAAGGCATGGGGCTGTATCAGATGATCCTCCCTCTTTACGGACTGGCATGGAGCATCACCTCCGCAGGATTTACCACCACCATTTCCTGTCTGACCGCCCAGGAACACATCCGCGGCCAGAACGGAAATATCGGGCGTATCGTGAAACAATCGGTCTGCCTTTCTTTGGGCATCAGCTTTCTGCTCAGTTTTCTTCTGTTTTTTGGTGCCGAAGAAATCGCTTCCTATATTATTCAGGACGGGCGTACCGCACAGCCTCTGCGGCTGCTGGCCTTTGCCATTCCCTTTATGGCTGCCGGATCCTGTTTTCGCGGCTTTTTTCTTGGCATGCAGGAAACCTTCATTCCTGCCGTTTCTCAGATTCTGGAGCAAACCGTCCGCATTTTGACCATCTATCTTCTGGCAGGCATCTTTGTTCCCCTCGGTCTTTCCTATGCCTGTATGGCCGCCGTTGCCGGTATTTTTCTAGGAGAATTGCTTTCCTGCGGCTTTACCGTATGGAATTATCTCCATTATAAAAGAAGGCATCGGTTCACGCGAAAGCCTACTTTGTCCTCTGCTGCGGCTCTCTCCATGATCCTTGCCATGGCAGTTCCCCTTTCTGCCTCCCGCATTTCCGCCTCCCTACTGGCTACGGCGGAAAATTTGCTGATCCCCAGACAGCTGCAGTTACATGGACAGAACACCGCCCAGGCCCTTGCTACATACGGGGAACTGACCGGGATGGCAATGCCCCTGATCCTGCTCCCTTCTGCCTGCCTGATGGCAGCCTCTGTTTCTCTGGTGCCGGAAATTTCCGAAGCCAGTGCCGTAAAACAGGACACCCGCATCACCCGTACCGTTTCCGCTACGTTCCTTTTTACTTTCATCATCGGCTTTGGGGCAGCAGCGCTATTTGCTGTTTTTCCGAAAGAGATCTGCTATATCGTTTACAATCGCACGGCACTGGGGCAGGTGTTGTTCCCTCTTGCCTTTCTCTGTCCATTTTTGTATGCCCAGACCACATTACACGGTCTGCTGAATGGACTGGGTGAACAGTTTTTCCTGTTCTGGAACAACATCCTTTCCTCCCTCATCTGTATTGCTGTCATCTGGTTTGCCATGCCTGTATATGGGATCGCAGCTTTCCTCGGAGGATGGGCTCTGAGTCTGCTGTTTTCTGTTCTGACAGCACTTTATCTGCTTTGGAAGCGGACAGGAGCATTCCCTTCCGTATATAACTGCTTTTTAAAGCCCATGCTGGCAGGCGCTGCCGCAGGCCTTCTGACCAAGTACTTTATACGCATTTCCGAACCATCCAAATTCCTGTTCCTCGGTTCATTGACTGCTATGGGTATCTTATATCTTCTGTTTCTTTTTGTTCTTGGCTGTCTTTCCGCTAAAGAATTTCATATCCTGTTCCCAAAAAATAAGAGTTGGCCATGATTCAGCCAACTCTGTTTTTTATTTATTCAGATCAACCAGACCCGCTTCATACAGTTTTTGCAGAGACATCAGGATCCCTGTTTTGGCATGGAACCATGTCAAACCGCCCTGAAAATATACAGAATAAGGTTCTCTGATGGGGCCATCGGCACTCAGTTCGATGGAAGAACCCTGAATGAAAGCACCCGCTGCCATGATGACATCACAGGTATAGCCGGGCATCGCATAGGGAATGGGTGTTACATAACTGTCTACCGGAGCCGCTGCCTGAATCCCCTGACAGAATGCTTCCATGGCTGCACCGCTGCCCAGTTCTACCGCCTGAATGATATCGTGGCGGGGTTCTGTGCTGTTAGGGATCACGCGGAAGCCCAGTTTTTCATAGATATTTGCCGCAAACACCGCACCTTTCAGCGCACCTGCAGTAACTGTAGGAGACAGGAAGAAACCCTGATACAGAGATCTGTTCAGATCCAGAGAAGCACCTACTTCCTGACCCAGACCGGGGGCACTCAGACGATAGGCGCATCTGTCGATGCATTCCTGTTTGCCGCAGATATAACCACCAATAGGAGCCAGACCGCCGCCGGGGTTTTTGATGAGAGAGCCTACAATCATATCTGCACCTAGATCAGAAGGTTCGATCACATCTACAAATTCCCCATAGCAGTTATCTACCATGCAGACTACATCGGGTTTGATCTCTTTTACAAAAGCGATCAGTTCGCCGATCTGTTTTACAGAGAAAGTGGGACGCATGGCATAACCTTTGGAACGCTGGATGGTCACCAGTTTTGTTTTTTCATTGATGGCTTTTCTGATATTTTCGTAGTCAAATGTACCATCCTCCAGCAGATCCACCTGTCTGTATGTCACGCCATACTCCATCAGGGAGCAGGGAGAAGGCACTGTCCCGATTACTTTTTCCAGTGTATCGTAAGGTTTGCCTACGGGAGAAAGCAGTTCATCGCCGGGCACCAGATTTGCACTCAGGGCAATGGCCAGAGCGTGGGTACCGCATGTGATCTGAGGACGCACCAGTGCTGCTTCTGTGTTGAAGCATCTTGCATATACCGCTTCCAGTTTATCACGGCCATTGTCATTATAACCATAGCCTGTGGAACCTGCAAAGCATGCACCGTCTACACGTTCTGCCTGCATGGCTTTCAGAACCTTCGCCTGATTATATTCTGCCACTGCATCGATTTTTTCAAAACGTTCTTTCAGATTTTTCAGAATTTCATTGCCAAAGGCTTCCACTTCGGGGGAAATGCCCAGCATACCATAAATATTTTCCATGTTATTCTCCAATCTATTTCAATGATGTATCTTCACTCACAATATGGAATCATATCAAATCTTTTCCGTTTCTGCAACCTGACGGGTAAAATCCATGATCTCGATCTGACCACCCTTATCTTTATTCAGAATAAGGACTGCCGTTCCCTTTTCTCCAGTCTGGGGCAGAGAAACAGACATCCGCTCGGTTTTGCCGTTTTTCAGCAGCAGTTTCACCATGCCGCCGTCCAAAGTCAGCCCATAAGGGGTCAGGCTGTCTTTCCAGAGGGAAAATTTGCAGCCATGCTTCCAGCCGGCGCAGTAGAAAGATTTTGTATTTTCCAGTATATCCCGACCACAAAGAGGGCATTTCCCAAAAGCATTGATCTTTCTCTTCTTCCCGCGGATTTGCTCTTCTGGAAAAACCACATCCGCCCTTCTGCCCGATGCCGCATCCTGAATCAGGAACTGCACATATCTGCGGATGCTTGCCATAAATTTTTCTTCTGTCATATTCCCTTTGGAAATGGAAGAAAGGCCTTTTTCCCATTTCCCCGTGGTCTGGGGCGAACTCATTTCAACGGGAACCACCTCAATGAGTTTCATCCCCTTTTCTGTCGGCACAAGGGTTTTCCCTTTGCGGACGATATAGCCTACCGTCAGCAGACGTTCAATGATGGCCGCCCTTGTGGCAGGTGTGCCCAGACCGCTGTCCTTCATCTGCTCTTTCAGGGCTTCATCCTCCACAAATCGTCCCGCATTTTCCATGGCAGAAAGGAGAGAACTTTCCGTATAAGGTGTGGGCGCTTTGGTCTTCTTTTTCTGCACCACGGCCTTTTCGATCTTCCGCTGTTCCCCTTCCCCAAGGGCAGGCAGCTTCTGTTCTTCCTCGTCTTTTTTCTTCTTCTTGGAAACCGCAGCAGGCACAAGAGCTTTTTCCACCGCCTGCCAGCCTTCCTCCAGAACCACTGTGCCTTTGGAAAGGAACCGTTCCTGCTCGGCTTCTGCATAAACCTTCGTGGTTTCATATCTATAATAAGGATAGAACACCGCAAGGAATCTTGCTGCCACCAGAGAAAAGACCTTCTTTTCTTCCTCCGTCAGGCTGTCCAAACGAAGTTTCCCATCGGTAGGGATGATGGCATGGTGATCTGTCACCTTACTGTTATCGATGATTCGTTTTGTAAAGGAAACATTTCCCGACAAAGGCTGGGTATAAGGCATATATTCCTCCAGTTCGTTCAGCCTGCGCAGAGTATGATGTACCTTCCCCTTCATGTCGTCACTGAGATAGCGGCTGTCCGTTCTGGGGTATGTAATCATTTTTCGCTTTTCGTAAAGATTCTGGGCGATATCCAGTGTTTTCTTTGCGGAGAAGCCGAATTTTTTATTACAGTCGCGCTGCAGTTCTGTCAGGTCATATAAGAGCGGCGGCGGCATTTTCTTTTCTTCTTTTTCTGCCTTGGTAATGGTCGCCTCTTTGCCGCTGACCTTCGCAGCGATCTCCTTCGCCGTTTCTTCTTTTTCAATACGAGTATGTTCCTCCTGATCGATCCACATGCCCGTAAAACCACCAAAATCCGCCTGTACCTCAAAATAATCTTCTGCCACAAAAGCATCGATTTCTTTTTGTTTATTTACAATGAGCGCAAGCGTCGGTGTCTGCACGCGGCCGATACTCAGAAGGGCACCATAGCGCAGAGTATAGGCTCTGGTGGCGTTCATCCCCACCAGCCAGTCCGCTTCGGAACGGCATTTGGCAGAGGAATACAGCAAATCATACTCTGCACCGTTTTTCAGGGTCGCAAAACCCTCCTTAATGGCTTCTTCCGTCATACTGCTGATCCAGAGACGTTCAAAGGGCTTTTTGCATTTAGTAATATCATAGATATATCGGAAAATCAGTTCCCCTTCCCGTCCACTATCGGTGGCGCAGATCAGACTGTCGATTTCCCCGCTGTTCATCCATTTATGCAGGATCTTCAGCTGATCTCTCGTCTGTCTGATGGCCTTTAATTTCATTTCATCCGGAAGGATCGGCAATGCGGAAAAGTTCCATTTTTTATAGCTTTCATCATAATCCTCTGGTTCTGCCAGCGTGACCAGATGGCCTACTGCCCAGGAAACCACATAGTTTTCCCCGATCAGGCATCCATCGCCCTTCTGCCCTGCTTTCAGCACCCTGGCAATATCCCTTGCCACCGAAGGTTTTTCGGCAATGACCAGTATTTTCCCCATTTTCCCTTCCTCCTTCCTTTGATTTACACAAATATATATTATAACATCTTCTTACAAAAAAACAAATCCCTTCTTCCCTCTCTTTTTTATGACTGATACAACATTCCATTTCTTACAGTTTTTATATCCTGCAATGTAGTATGTTTTACTACATCACAGCGTTACCGTTTTTGTTGACACCTCATAGATTCCCCAGTAGAATAATAAGATAGAATCCCATTAGACTGATTATTTGGAGGTAATCCTATGAATACATTTAAAATCATTGCAGATACATCCTGCGACATGCCCGCAGCAGTTTTTACAGAAAAAAACGTAACTTACGTTCCTTTTAACGTTTCCTTTGATCAGGAAAATTATCTGGAAGAACTGAAAGACATCACACCTGAAGCCTTTTATGATAAGATCAACGCAGAAAAGTTGTTCCCTAAAACATCCCTGCCCTCTGTACAGGCTTATATGGATGCTATGGAACCTGCACTGAAGGAAGGCAATGACGTTCTTTGTCTGTGCCTGTCCTCTAAATTCAGCGGTTCTTACGGCAGCGCTGTCAATGCAGCCAATATTCTGGCAGACGACTATCCCGACCGCATCATCAGAGTCATTGACACCACATGCGCAACAGGCTGTGAAGGCCTGATGGTGCTGGAAGCATGCCGCATGAGAGATGCTGGTCTTTCCATCGATGCAGTAGCTGAGAAACTGGATGCGCTGAAAGAATCCGCCTGCCTGTATGTAACCGTTGACTCTCTGGAACATCTGCAGAAAGGCGGCAGAATCGGCAAAGCCTCTGCCATGGCCGGTACAATTCTGAATATCAAGCCCATCATTGCTATGAGAGACGGCGAACTGCAGCCCGAAAGCAAGGTGCGCGGTTCTAAAAAAGCGCTGAAAACTATCATGGATCTGTCCAAAGAAAAAATGGGCGCTGAAAAAGACCAGTACCGTATCATTCTGGTGCGCGGTGAAAAAGAACGCCATGAAAACGCCGTGGAAATTGTAAAAGAACTGCAGGCAGAAGGCTATGACGTACAGGAAGATGTATGGACAGTTGGGATCACCATCGGTTCTCACATTGGCCCTACTCCCATTGCCATCTGTATGCTGAAAAAATATGAGTTCGTATAATCATTCAAATATAAAAAATCCCGCTTTGCTCAAGCGGGATTTTTTTTGTATATAATTTTATTGAAACTCCCGACTTCCTCTTTTACGCAGAAACACTCGTTTCTGCAAATCGGGGTCGAGGGGAATGATTCCCCTCGCAGGGAGCTCGAGGGACAATGTCCCTCGAAGAATCATTTATCTCTCAGCTGTGCGCCCAGTTTTTCTGCCAGTTCTTTCAGGATCGCATCCATAGCATCTGCGATATCTGTATCGGACAGTGTTTTTTCTGCACTTCTGAATGCAATGGAGTAAGCTACGGATTTGCAGCCTGCTTCAATCTGTGCACCCTGGTAAACGTCGAACAGTTTTACTTCTTCCAGATATGCACCGCCGTTTGCTTTGATGATATCAGCGATTTCTTTTACGGTTACATCTTCTTTCACCAGCATCGCAATGTCTCTTGTGATGGCAGGGAATTTAGGCAGTGCTTTGTAAACCACGCTTCTGTTTGCATAGTATGTCAGTTTTTCCATATCCATCACTGCCAGATATGCTCTTGTACCAATGCCGTAGTTTTTCGCAACTGCAGGATGCAGTTCACCCAGATAACCTACTGTTTCGCCTTTTACAACAACGGAAGCTGTTCTGCCGGGATGCATCCAGGACAGGCCTTTTTCGGGAACATATTCTGCTACATCTGTCATACCCAGAACGCTCATCAGATGTTCTACGATACCTTTCATATCATAGAAATCCATGTTGCCGTACATACCCATTGTCAGTGTGGGGATTTCGTGAGGCAGATCTACCAGAGGCAGAGATTCAGGGATATAAACGCGTGCCAGTTCAAACAGACCGGCACTTTCGTTTCTTCTGTTATAGTTAGTTGCCAGAGAAGTCAGGATACCGTTGATAGATACGGTTCTCATGATAGAGAAATCTTCACCCAGAGGGTTGGAGATCACGATGGCATTTCTCAGTTCGCTGTCAGCAGGGATCAGCAGTTTATCGAATACCTTAGGGCTTTCGAAGCTGTATGTCATTGCTTCGCACAGACCGTTTGCGATCACAGTATCTTTCACCAGTGTGGCAATGGACTGTTCGTATGTTTTCTTACCTACTGTAGGTGTGCCGGAAGCCAGAGTCGCTTCGATCTTGCCATAGCCGTAGAAACGAGCGATTTCTTCTGCCAGATCAGCCTGTGCTTCCAGGTCGGGACGGAAGGTGGGTACTGTTACCACATGGTTCACGGGGTCTACTTTCAGTTCGATCTTTTCGAAGATCTTCTGCATTTCTTCTTCGGAAATGTTGATGCCCAGGAATTTATTGATCCAAGCGGGATCATAGGACAGTTCCCATGTATCTCTCTTGTTGGGGTATTCATCTACCACGCCGGGAACTACATCACCAGCGCCCAGCAGTTCCACCAGCTGAACGGCACGGTTTACTGCTTCCAGAGCCAGATTGGGATCCAGACCTTTTTCGAATTTGCTGGATGCGTCTGTACGCAGACCAACTTTTTTCGCTGTGATACGAACGTTGGGGCCATCGAAGTTTGCAGATTCAAACAGAACTGCCTGAGAACCTTCTACGATCATGGAATTTTCGCCGCCCATAACACCTGCGATGGCAACTGCTTTTTCAGGGTCTGCAATCACCAGCATGGAAGGATCCAGATTTCTTTCTACGCCG
>NZ_JBGVHV010000177.1:0-2525 GCF_045122575.1 Anaerotignum sp.
GTTGTCCTGCCCAAGGAAAATGAAAAAGACCTGAATGAGATCCTGCCTGAAATCAAGGAAGGCATGGAATTCGTTCTGGCAGAAACCATGGACGATGTGCTGAAAACAGCACTGGTGAAGGGGGAAAAAGCATGAAAGTAAAAAATTGTGATCTGAAATATATCGGGACAAATTTTTCTCATTATCCGCAGGATGGACTGCCTGAGATCGCTTTTGCAGGTAAATCCAACGTAGGCAAGTCTACCCTCATCAATGCGATCCTTGGCAGAAAGGCTCTGGCAAGAACATCTTCCCAGCCCGGTAAAACAAGAACCATCAATTTTTACGGCGTAAATGATATGATGTATGTGGTCGATCTGCCCGGCTACGGTTATGCGAAAGTGCCTAAGTCCGAAGTGGCAAAATGGGGCATGATGATGGAGGAATATCTGCAGAAAAGAAAAGAACTGCGTGCGATCATCCTGCTGATCGACATTCGCCATGAACCCGGCAAAAACGACATCATGATGTACGAATGGCTGAAACATTTCGGCTTTGATATCATCATTGCGGCAACAAAATCCGACAAGATTAACCGCAGCCAGATCCAGAAACATCTTTCTGTCATCAGAAAGACGCTGAAACTGCAGTCCGGCGATGTACTCATTCCTTTCTCCGGCGAAAAGAAGACCGGTGTGGACGAACTGTGGGCGGAAATCGAAAAATTCCTGCCCGGCGGTGAAAAATATATCCCCGATGATGAGATCGAGATGATTGAGATCGAAGAAGAGACAGAAGAATAAGCAGATAAGGCTATGGGAATCTCCATGGCCTTTCTTTTTTATAAAGATTTATAAAATCTTAAGAAACGCTGAAAAAAGTTCTAAAAATCCTTTGCTATGATAGGTTCAGGAAAAGTTTTCATACAAAGGAGGAATTCTTATGACAAACAAAAAGAATCGTTTTTTTACGCTGGTGTTTTCCTGTTGTCCCGGTGCAGGGGAGATGTATATGGGGCTGTATAAGCATGGGGTCAGCCTGCTGAGTGCATTCTGCGCCATTGCGGCGGTGGCTTTCTGGCTGAACTGGGAAGAACTGCTGCTTATTTTGCCGGTCATCTGGTGCTACAGTTTTTTCCATACCCATAACCTGCGTCAGATGACAGAGGAGGAATTTCGGGAGGTGAAGGATGACTTTTTCTTTGCAGGTTATGTGGATGCCAGACCGGACTGGCGGCTGACGGAAAAGCACCGCCGTTTGTTTGGAGTGATTCTGCTGTTCCTTGGTCTGTCTGTGCTCTGTAAAACGGGCGTAAATCTGCTGGGAACCTTTTTCTATGTGCCTGAGTTTATCTGGCGTTTCGGGTACGCTGTCCCTCAGATTGCAGTGGCAGGGGTCATCCTTTCTTTTGCCCTTGGCCTGATGAGGGGCGAGAAAGAAGAGCCCGTGGAAGAGGAGAAAGAAGAAACTGCGGAAGAAAACATTGCAGAAAAATTACAGAAAGAAGAAGCCTGATATTGTTCAGGCTTTTTTTACTCTATAAGAAATTGCGTTTCTTATAGAGTAAAAACACTCCGTGGGATCGCACTGCGGCGAAAAGGTAGATTGTCGCAAGCGACACCACCGCAGGCGAGAGAAGCCCGTCAAGCGGGCTTCTTTTTTTATGAACGGAATCTTAACTGACGGAACTGACATAATCCCCCGCGGAATAGAATAAATTCCATATAAACCGCAATGATCTTATATATTTTTTAAGGAGGGGGACGTATGGAAGCATTCAACAATTTTGTAAGTACCATCAATGGCTTCGTCTGGGGGCCGGTCATGCTGTGCCTGTTGGTGGGTACTCATGTTTTCCTGACCTTCCGCACAGGAATCATCCAGCGGAAGACTTTCAAGGCCATCAAACTTTCCATCACACCGGATAAAGAGGCCAGCGGCGATGTTTCCGGCTTCGGGGCGCTGGCTACGGCCATGGCGGCTACCATTGGTACGGGGAATATCGTCGGGGTGGCTACAGCAGTCGGGCTGGGCGGCCCGGGGGCTGTGCTGTGGGTCTGGCTGACAGGGCTGTTTGGTATGGCAACGAAATATGGCGAGGCAGTTCTTTCCATTAAGTACAGAGTGCGGGCGAAGGATGGCTCTTTCATCGGCGGCCCGATGTATGCATTGGAACGGGGGCTGGGGCAGAAATGGCTGGGCATTCTCTTTGCCGTATTTACAGCCATTGCCTGCTTCGGCATCGGGAACATGACCCAAGGGAATTCTATTGCAGAATCCGTGCGGAATACCTTTGGCATTTCCAAAAATATCACGGGGATCGTGTTGACCGTAGTCACAGGGATGGTCATTCTGGGTGGGGTAAAATCCATCTCCAAGGTGTGCGAAAAACTGGTGCCTTTCATGGCAGGGTTCTACATTCTGGGGTGTCTGGTGATCCTGCTGATCAATGCAGCATACATTCCGGATACTTTTTCTGTGATTTTCAGAAGTGCTTTTGATCCTTCGGCTGCAGGCGGCGCCTTTGTGGGGGTATCCATTATGAC
>NZ_JBGVHV010000178.1:0-8796 GCF_045122575.1 Anaerotignum sp.
TCCGCCTGCATCCTGCTGATGACCGCGCCGTCAATTTCATTCAGCGCACAGCCCTGCAGCACTCTGTTCAGGCAGATGCCCATATAGAAGATCTTTTCTTCCGAAGGCACGCTGTCCATTTTGATCACATGGTTTTTGATGAAGTTATCTCCTGTGGCAATGACCAGCAGCAAGGATGTGCTGTCCAGAGGAAGCAATCTGATCTGCTTGATTCTGGTTCTCTGACCCACAGGCTCAGAAATAAATGTTGTATAGTTTGTCAGCAGAGAAAGTGCCTTTGCCGTTTCCTCCATCAGATAGTCGATCTGATTGATATCTCTGGAAATGACACTCTGCAGATATTTCTGTTCATCCATACTCAGCTCTTTCTGCTGCATCAGATGATCAACGTAAAGTCTGTAGCCCATATCGGAAGGGATACGGCCACTGGAAGCATGGGGCTGTAAGATGAGGCCCATTTCTTCCAGGTCGCTCATTTCGTTTCTGATGGTAGCAGAGCTGATACCCAGATTATACTTTTTGGCGATGGTTCTGGAACCGACGGGTTCCGCCGTTTCAATATAGTCATTGATAATGGCCTGCAAGATCTGTATTTTTCTGTCATTTAAAGCCATACCGCCGCCTCCTTTTTCCATTTTATTAGCACTCACCAAATCCGAGTGCTAACTTACGTATATAAAGATAGCACTAGCCACCAAAGATGTCAAGTGCTAAAAAATAAAATTTTCTTCATTTCAACGCATTTTAAGAAATTCTTCATAATTTATTCAGATCAGAAACTTCTCAAATACAAAATTGCTGATGTCCACGCCCCTTGCCGTCAGTCGGATCCCTTTTTCATCCTCCTGCAGCAGTCCGTCTTTTTCCAGTTCCTCGATCTGTTCGCCGTAAATATTTTTCATTTTCCGTCCAAATCGTTCCCGGAATCGGGCAAAAGAAACACCTTCTGTCAGCCGCAGCCCCAGAAACATGAATTCCGCCAGCGCATCCTCTTCCGTGATCACTTCCACCTCTTCCTTTAATAAGGAAACATCGCCGTCCGCCTGCATATATTTCTGCAGATCATAAATATTATGGAATCTCTCCCCTGCCATATAGGAATGGGAACCCAGCCCCATGCCCAGATATTCCTCCGCCTGCCAGTAGATGCGGTTGTGTCTGCTCTCTCTGTCTTTCTTTGCAAAGTTGGAAATTTCATACTGTTCATAGCCATGTTCCGCCAAATAGCCCACAGCCCAATGGTACATTTCCCTGTCCAGATCCTCTTCCGCAGGTTTCAGTTCGCCTTTTTCATATCGATCAAAGAAAGGCGTTCCTTCCTCTAAAATCAGACTGTAGGCAGAAATATGCTCCGGATTTAATGCAACGATATTTCTCACTGTTTCCTGCCAGTCCGCCATGCTCTGGTTGGGAAGTGCAAACATCAGGTCGGCATTGATATTTGTAAACCCAGCTTCCCGCACTGCTTTGAGGTTTTCCTGAAAGGTTTCAATGGTATGGATACGCCCCAAGTCCCGCAGCAGTCGGTTCTGCCACGCCTGCACCCCCATACTCAGTCGGTTAAAGCCCATTCTCTTCAAAGCAGACGCCATTTCCCCATCCAGCGTACCGGGATTGGCTTCTGTCGTAATTTCCGCATCCTCTGCAATATCCCAGTTTGCAAAAACCGCCTGCATCAGCTGCTCCAGCATGGGAACCGTCAGTGTCGTAGGGGTTCCGCCTCCAAAAAATACGGAAACAACTTTCCTGTCCGCATATTCTTTCCCTCTGTTTTCAATTTCCTTCGTCAGGGCATCTATATATCCCTGCATCTGCCCTTCTTTCCCCGCCCATGAGGGAAAATCACAGTACAGGCATTTCTGCCTGCAAAAAGGGATATGGATGTATAAACCTATGGTTTTGGTGTTTTTCATCGTTCCACCTCAGATTTCTGTCAATTTTTCTCCATGATATCATGCAGACTTTCTTTTTTCAATGTCCCCTGAAAATGAAAAAACCATTAAAATCCCATGTTTTCTTGAAAAATCCGCTTAACAATGCTACTATTATTTTTTGTACAAAACTAAAACGAAACGAGGAATAAAAAATATGAATCCTTTTCATGATATGCAAACGGAAATCCAAGAATTTTTCCACAGCAGCAAAAAAACAAAGCTCGCCATGTGGATCATTGTGGCGCTGTTCCCTCTCTATCTGGCCTATGCCTGCAACAGCCTTGCCTTTGGCTCTGCCGAAGAAATGACAGCTCTGCTGCAGGAACATACAGGGGCTTTCCTGCTGGGTGCAGTTGTGGTCTATCTCCTGTTCGGCGCACTGGCCTGCCTGACCAAGCGGATCCCTCTGGCGGCCTTCCTGTCCGCCCTCTTTTTCACCATCATGCCTTTGATCGATTATTTCAAAGTGCAGATCCTGGAGACTCACTTTTTCCCCTGGGATATGCTATTTGCCAAAAATGCAGGCAGTTTTGGCACATTCCTGACCGCTCTGGCCATGCCCGATTCTGCATGGAACACCATCGCAGCCACCGTCTTTTATTTTCTGTTTCTTCTGATGATGAAACCGGAAATCCCTGTGGCATGGAAAAAACGGGTCATCGGCACTCCTGTCCTGCTGGCCTGTCTCTATCTTTTCTGCATGCATCCCGCAGTCAGAAACTGTTACGAAACATTTGGTGTTTCCCCCAAGGCTCCCGGCAATCAGGCAGTCAATTATGAGGAACACGGCTTCATCACCGCCTTCGTGCTGAATTTTGCTTCTCTGAATATGGGCGATCCCGCCGATTACAATGAAAAATATCTGGCAAACTACTTTGAAAAATATCAGCCCTCTGCGGAAAGCGGACAGGATTTCCAGAATCCCGATATCATCGTTGTCCTTTCCGAAGCCTACTGGGATCCTACGGTGCTGAACGGTGTGACCTATTCCGAAGACCCGCTGAAAAACTATCGCCGTATCGCCGCAGAACACCCCAGCGGCAAAATGGTCTCCTGCACCTTTGGCGGCGGTACGGTTCGCCCCGAATTTGAAATTCTGACAGGTACGACCACAAACATGCTGCCCTCCGGCAATGTGCCTTATCAGCAGTATGTCTTCGAGGATATCTTCTCCTATCCCCGTCTGTTTAAAAATCTGGGCTATGATACCCTTGGTATCCATACCTATCAGAAGGAATTCTACGAACGTGACCGTGCATACCCTCTGCTGGGTCTGACGGAAATGCGCGGGGAATATGACCTGCATGCAGAACACCATTGGAACAGCGGCCCCTATATCACCGATGAAACCATTGCGGAAGAAGTCATCTATCAGCTGGAACAGCCCCATGAAACCGGCCTGTTCCTCCATGTCATCACCATGGAAAACCACAGCATGTACCTGAATAAATATGATCCTTCCGACTGGGATATCAAAGTTTCTTCCGACATCCTCTCTGATGACGAAAAGAACGTGCTTCATAACTATTGCAAAGGGGTATCCGATTCCGATGCCGCTCTGGGACGTATCTATGATTATGTGATGCACAGAGAAAAACCCACCGTCGTTCTATGGTACGGCGACCATTTGCCCACTCTGGGCGATGCCTTCTCCCCTTATATCACCACAGGCAATATCTCCTCCACCACAGCAGCAGAGTGGACAGAGGAAGAAAAATACACCATGTTCTCTACCCCCTATGTGATCTTCAGTAACTATGACACCGGCAGAGCATACCGCGCAGAGGAAACTCCCGTTTCCCCTTATCTGCTGCCGGCTCTGATGTGCGACTACATTGGTGCCCCTGAACATACCAGAACCAACTTCCTGCTGGATCTGTATGAAACCTGCCCCGTCATCAGTCCTTATTATGATCTGTATTCTAATCAGGAAGACAAAACAACAGTCAATGAATATATCCGTCACCACGAATTACTGACTTACGATGACCTGATGGGTAAAAAATATCTGGTCAGAAAAGACCTTTCTCAATAACAAAAACGGCAGAACCAAACGGTTCTGCCTTCTTTTTTATAGCTTCTTTCGAAATAATCCGTGTTCGCTGCAGCAATAATACACCTCTCCCCTGCGCTGGCGGGGCAGATATACCTCTGCTGCCTGTTCGGGATAGAGCCGCACCAGTGTTACCCTATCCCAGGAAACCAATGCTGCAAAGGAAATATAATGTTCCTTCTTCATTACGTGAGGAAACGTAATATAATATTCATTCCCCACTTCTTCCACCCTTATCTCATGGCCATCCTCAGCCGCTTTTGCCTGCAGTGGGGACAGTTTTCTGCCGCAGCAGGAAATTTCTCCTCCCCCCATACTCCAGAAAATATTTCCGCAGTGTTCACAGCAATAAAATTTCATCCGTTTCATGTTTCCCGTTTCCCTTCCTTTTTCCTGCAGTTCCCCATCCAGTATCTTTTCAATCTCTACCCCATATAATGCGGAGATCCCCTTCCAGAGGGAAACATCGGGCAGCCCCATGCCTCTTTCCCATTTTGAGATAGTACGGTCGCTGACCTGCAGCCACTCCGCAGCCTGCTTTTGGGTCATTCCCTTTTCCTTTCGCAGGCGGCTCAGTAGTTCTCCTGTTTTTTTCATATCCACGGCTTTCGCCTCCTTCTTCTTTTATGATAAAGGACTTTTCTTCCCACGGCAACAAACGCTCCATAGAGTTTGCAAAAGAAAAAGCCATCCAAAAGGATGGCTGTCATATCGATTTTATGCACGAGGGTGGGTTTTGGCATATACATTTTTCAGTTTCTGGTTCGTCAGTTTGGTATAGATCTGTGTGGTAGAAATATCGGAATGACCCAGCATTTCCTGCACAGAACGCAGATCTGCCCCATTTTCGATCAGATGCGCCGCAAAGGAATGACGCAGCATGTGAGGTGTGATATCTTCCTCAATACCAGCCTTTTTCGCATAGGCCTTGATGATCTTCCAGAAGCCCTGTCTGGTCATCGGTTTCCCGTTGCAGTTTACAAACAGCACTTCTTCATCAGGGCGAAGCAGCATATGTTCCCGCACCTTATCCAGATATCTGCGCAAAGAAGCCTTCGCCTGTGCGCCAATGGGAATGATCCTACTTTTGGTATCGCTGCCGCAGCGGATATATTCCAGAGGCAGATTGATATCTTCCACACGGAGAGAAATCAGCTCTGTCACACGGATCCCTGTGGCATACAGCAGTTCCAGCATGGCCTTATCGCGAATTTCCTTGTCTTCGTCACCGCTGGGCTGTTCCAGCAGCAGTTCCACTTTATCCAGAGACAGAATCTCAGGGACTTTCTTTTCCACCTTAGGCAATTCCAGATCCGCTGCAGGGTTTTCTGTTACGATCCCTTTTCTCTGCAAAAACTGGAAAAACGAACGAATGGATGCGATATTTCTGGACACAGTTGTCCCTGCCTTCCGCTGCTTCTGCAGTTCATAGACATAGGCCATCACATTCGTACGGTTCACCTTTGCAGGGTCAAGGACACCGGATTCTTTCATGAATCGGCAGAAGCCCTTCAGATCTCTGGCATAAGATAGAACGGTATTTTCAGATGATTTTTTTTCGTTCCGCAAATATTCGGTAAAATCAACAATGCTCTGTTCCATGCAAACAATCCCTTTCGTTCATAGTACTTAAATTATACTTAGTTTTTATTGGATTGTCGATAACTTTTGTTTAAAAAATGTAAAAATTATGAATTTTTTATGAACTTTCTGCTAAAAATCCGAAGAGAAATGGAAAAAACAGGGGCAAAAGCATGTTGAATCTCTATTTTTACGAAACTTTTTCATGAGAATAGAAGTATTCGCTCCACCCCTGCTGCCCCCATCAAAAGTAAAACCGATACCCCGAACAGGATACAATACTCCGTCTGCCTGCGCTTACGCTCCCGTTTCAATGCTCGCTTTCCGTCCCCCTCCTGCCAATGCAGCATATAATACAACGCCGCCGACATCATCAGGATATAAGCAGGAATCAGCAGCAGATTCTGCGGCAGAAAAGATACCGCCGCCAGAACTATCCCTTTTGCTCCGTAAACTGTCATCATCATGGCAGAAGTGAACCCGACGGCCACACTGCGAAATAAAAAAGCCGCTCCGGAAAGAAACAATCCCATCTGCATCCATCCGCCCAGCCAGATGATCAGATCATATTTCAGATATTTCCAGAGCAATGCCCCAAAAGAAGGGATCTCCGTCCCCTCTCCTGCCCCCTGCAAAAACAGGGAAAGTTCCCCTTGTTCCGCCGCCGAAAGCAGATTCGCCGCCACTGCACCGCCCAGTGTGCCCAATAAAAAAGAAAGACAGACGATGCCGATGATCTTCTGCACCTGTCTGTCTATTCTGCGTTTTTTCTTCATGTCCATCCCCCCTGATACAGGGTATGGCTCGTCAGAAGGATTTATGCTTACTTACTTATTTATTTCTTGCTGCCCATGCGTAGAGTGCTGTTAAGGTCTTCCCATCCTTGATTTCGCCTTTCGCGATCATTTCCAGCGCTTCTTCCAGTGTATATCTTTCGATCTCCACAAATTCATCGGCATCCAGTTTCTGCTGTCCTTCTGTCAGTTCCGTTGCAATGAACAGCTGGATCTTTTCCGAAACAAATCCCACCGTAGGATACAATTCACAAAGGAACTCCAGCTTGCCTGCTTTTTTGCCGGTTTCTTCCTCCAGTTCACGGGCAACACCCGCTGCAGGTTCTTCTCCATCTTCCAGCACGCCTGCAGGGATCTCCAGCAGCATTTCCCCGAAGGCATGTCTGTACTGGCGCACAAAGATCAGTGTACCATCGTTATCCACCGCCAGAACGGCCGCCGCATTTTTGCCGCGGATGACCGTTTCGCGCAGCGCTTCGCCGCCATCAGGCATGCGCAGCTTATCCACTGTTACCTTTACCAGAAGACCCTCATGGGTCAATTTACTTTCCAAAACTTCGTAGCTCATATCCTTCTCCTTGTAAGAAAAGGCACTCCTCCAAGAGTGCCTTATATGCATTATTTCAGTTCCTTCACCATTGCCTCGATACGATCCATACCTTCTTTGATGATTTCCATGCTGGTCGCATAGGACAGACGGATATAATCAGGCATACCAAAGTCTGCACAGGGTACGACTGCCACATATTTCTTATCCAGCAGAACAGATGCAAAATCCGCCGCAGACTGGATCATTTCGCCTTCGTAGGATTTGCCATAGGTTGCGGAAACATCCACAAACAGATAGAAGGCCCCCTGAGGTTTCAGTGCAGACAGCATGGGAATCCCTTCTTCTCTTTCAAAGATATAATCTCTGCGTTTTTTGAATTCCACGCACATTTCCGCTACACAGTCCTGAGAACCGTTCAGCGCTGCTACTGTTGCCGCCTGAGCGATGGAGTTGGGGTTGGATGCCATGTGAGACTGCAAAGATGCCATCAGTTTGGAAACTGCCAGAGGTGCCGCTGTATAGCCGATTCTCCAGCCTGTCATCGCATAGCTTTTGGAAACACCGTTGATCACGATGGTTCTGTCATAAATTTCCTTGCCCAGAGATGCGATGGAGATATGCTGTTTATCTGCATCATAAATCAGTTTTTCGTAGATTTCATCAGAAACAACAAAAATGTCATTTTTCACTGCAAAATCCGCTACCATCTGCAGATCTTCTCTGCTCATAACCTGACCGGTAGGATTGGAAGGGCTGGTCAGTACCACAGCCTTTGTTTTTTCTGTATAAGCCTGTTCCAGTTCTTCTTTTGTCATCATGAACTGGTTTTCTTTCTTTGTATGAATGATCACGGGCACACCGCCGGCAATACGAACCATTTCAGAATAGCTCAGCCAGAATGGAGCAGGAATGATCACTTCATCCCCTTCATTCAGAATCGCCATGAATGTGTTCATCAGAGAATGTTTCGCACCATTACTGATCACGATCTGGGCAGGTTCATAGTCCAGACCATTATCTCTTTTCAGTTTATCGCAAACCGCCTGTCTCAGAGCAGGTGTACCCGCTGCAGCCGTATAGCGTGTCTGTCCGTTTTCAATGGCATCGATACCGGCCTGACGGATATGGGCAGGTGTATCGAAGTCGGGTTCCCCTGCGCCAAATGTAACGACAGGCAGACCTGCAGCCTTCATTTCTGCCGCCTTGGAAGAAATCGCCATTGTTGTGGATGCCTTAATGCTCATTGCTCTTTTCGATAATTCCATGTTCTTTCACCTCATTAAAAATACTTTTCTTTTGTTTATCATCATCTTCTTCTATTGAAGAAAATCTTCATACCAAATACGCCCATGGCTAAAATGCAAACTGCCATAAATTTCAGATACATCACAGGGCTTACTTCATCGCTCAGATCGATCCCGACTTCATCCCCAAACAAAGCCGTCACTTCATAACCGATTGCGCCGTCACTGACATTATAGGTCATTTCATCCAGCGCCAGAACACCGTTTGCACCGGCATAAAATCTGAGTTCCTTATATTTATTAAAAAACATGCTGCGTCCATAGGTTGCACAGGCTCTTTCACCATCTTCCGTCTGCATAACGAAAGTGATGCTGTTGCCGTATACTTCAGATACCAGCTGTTCTTCGCCATTGCCTTCCACATTCTGTTCTGCCGCCTTGGCACGGAATACGCTTTCCAGTTCGTCATAAGTATAGGGATGTCTGCCGATGCCGTTAAACAGGAGGAACCCTGCCAACGCCACAACGATCATAACGAGAACCCCTTTTATCACAATAAACTTTGCACTTTTCTGCATGATTTTTTCCTCTTTTCCGTAAATACATCCGATATGATTCGTATCTTTATTATTTTATACCC
>NZ_JBGVHV010000179.1:0-7669 GCF_045122575.1 Anaerotignum sp.
CCCTGTTGAAAACGGGGCATTATTTTGATCTGGACTGGTCCTTCCGGGAATATCCCAATCGTTATTTCCCCTTCCATTATGAAGAATATTTCGATAACCCCACAGAAAGGGAATTTGCAGCCACCAATTGCCTGACAGGGAAAGCGGTGTATTTTACCGATCGGAACTATGACAGGGAATACCTGATGCAGATCGGCAAGGCTTCCTGTGCCCTGCCCGGCATGTCTGCCGTGGTGGAGGTGGAAGGAGTGCCCTGTGCCGACGGCGGTGTGGCCGATTCCATTCCCGTCAAGCGCGCCTTTGAAAAAGGCAGTGATAAGGTGGTCGTGATCGAGACCAGAAGAAAGGAATTTCGGATGCAGCTGTCCAAGGGGACGAAGCTGATCGCCAAACTGAGCGGCAGAAAATATCCTGCCCTGCAGGAAGCCATGCTGCAGCGTCACGAAAATTATAATGCCACGCTGGATTTTATCCACGAAAAGGAAGCGGAAGGGACAGTCCTTTCCATCCGCCCCGAAAGGCAGGAGGTCAGCCGTACGGAAACGGATTATCATACACTGATGAAGTTCTATCATCACGGTTATCAGCAGATGAAGAAAGCCTATCCCGCCCTGCAGAAATTTATGTCTGAAGAATGATTTCTTACATTTTTCTGAATTTTCCATATATTGCCTAGCAAAAGACTCGGCTATGTGCTATCATACCCCTAACTACAATGTCTGATTTTGTAGAAAGGGGTATTTTTATGAAACGAAAAGGGACTTTCCTCTTTCTCTGCTTTCTGGCCTATGCGGTCATTGGCTGGTGTTATGAAGTGGTGCTGGAAGTTTTCATTTACCAATGGGGGTTTTCTAACAGGGGCTTCCTCTTTGGGCCTTATTGCCCTGTTTATGGGTTTGGAGCGTTATTGTTGCTGTTTTGTCTGGGCAAAATCAAAGGGCAGTGGAAATGGTACAGCCCCCTGCTGGTGTTTCTGGGGGCTGTGTTTCTGACAACGGCTCTGGAACTGGCTACCAGCTATGCCATGGAGGCAGCCATCGGCCACTGGCAGTGGGATTATACGAAATATGCTTTCCAGTTCGAGGGGCGCATTGCGCTGAACCCCAGTATTCGTTTTGGACTGGGCAGCCTGTTCTTTTTGTATGTTGTACAGCCGGTTCTGGAAAAAATCTTCGCCTGTCTGGGAGAAAACCGATGCACAAAACTGGCGGCGGTATTATTTGGTGTGGTTTTCATTGATTTTATTGCCACGATGGTGTATCGTGTTCTGTAAGGAAAAGGTTGAATAAAGGAGAAATACTATGGCAATGGAAAGAATCGACAAGATTATCGCGTCTCAGGGGCTTTATTCCCGCAGCGATGTGAAATATATGGTAAACAGAAAGCGTATCACCATCGACGGCAAGGTCGTGACTTCTGCCAGCCAGAAGGCCGATGTAGATAAAAATGAGATCATGCTGGACGGCAAGCCTTTTGTGGTGAAAAAGCAGATCTATCTGATGCTGCATAAACCCAAGGGCTATGTTTCCGCCACGGAAGATAAAAAACAGCAGACCGTTCTGGAGCTGGTGCCCCCTGCCCTGAAGGGACGCGACCTGTTTCCCGCAGGTCGTCTGGATAAGGATACCACGGGGCTGATGATCATTACCGATGACGGCGTGCTGGCCCATAATATCCTTTCTCCCAAGAAGCACGTGCAGAAAATCTATCGGGTGGAACTGGATATTCCTGTTACAGAGGAAATGCAGAAGGGCTTTGCGGAAGGGGTCGAACTGAACGATGGCATCTGCAAGGATGCGAAACTGACCATCCTTGGGGAAAAGACCGCCGAAGTGACCCTGAGAGAAGGCCGTTATCACCAGATCAAGCGGATGTTCGGCTGTTTCGGCGCCAAGGTGGTGGAACTGCACCGCATCGCCATGGGGGAACTTTATCTGCCCGAGGATCTGCCGGAAGGTCAGTGCAGAGAACTGACAGAGGAAGATCTGGTAAAATTACAGACAAGAGAACAGTAAATCGAAAGTCTCAAATCTGATGAATTTGAGGCTTTTTTTCTGCATAAATTTTCCCCTTCCTGCCTATATTAGGAGTAAAAAGGAGGTTTTTCCATGAAGCGAAAAGCCGAAACCCTGCTGACGGAGGGGGAAGCCATCCTGCTGGCCATCCGACAGGTGCAGCTGCAGATGGAATGCGCCAGAAATTCCTTCGAAATGGTCACCGATGAAGCCCTCATAGACAGTTATATCTATGAGATCATCGCCCTGCAGCGGAAGTATGCCTATTTTCTGAAAACAGCCAAGGAAATGGGGCTGACGGCGGAAGGCGCCGCGGCCTATGAACGTGTGGTATGAAAGGGGGAGAAGAATTGGATTATGTGATGACCTGTGCCATTTTTGTCTGCCTGTTTGCGCTGGCGCTGATCGCCCTTTCGAAGCCCCTGCGGGTGTTGCTGCGGTGCGGCGTGTCTGCCCTTGTGGGCGGCCTTGCCCTGTTTCTGGGACAGAGCATGGGGGCTGCCGTGGGGGTGAATGCCGCCACGCTGCTGGTATCGGCTGTGCTGGGGATACCGGGGGTGGCAGGCCTGTATCTTCTGAGTTTTCTGCTGTAAAATGTCGAAAAAAAGAAAGCCTGCCTGCCTTTGGCAAATTGACATTTCTTCGGAAATATGATATGTTAATTGTGTGGATAAGTTTGTGGATAACCGATACTTCCCTGTGTACAACACGCGGTTAGCCCTCTTGTCCGAAGGATTTTGAACTCCTTTTACGATAAGAAAGATTACCCCATTTCTTATCCTTTCAAAAACCCGCCGTCGGCGGGTTTTTTGTTTTGGCGCGAAGCGCCTTCGTTGAAATCAGGATTTCAACGAGGAGACTGTAGGTATAAACAGATCTGTGCCTGTTGGGACAGGCGACAGCCTGTTTTCCTCAGCGGAAATGAATTCCGCTTGCGGATCCCAATCAGGAAACCCATAGGTTTCCCGAACCCTTCCGCGGCTGCCCCAAAGGGCAGTTTTTTGATTTTACAGGAATTTTAAGAAAAATTTCAGAAATAAAAGAATGATCTATGGTAATATGAAAAAAAGACGAAATTCGGAGGTGATCCCATGGCGTTCTGGGAAACCATTGACGCGCAGATGCGGAATACGGGCTTTCGCCCGGTAAATCATAAACCTAACTGGTACTGGCGGGCAGAAAATCCTGTCCTCTATCTGGTTTGCCTGCTGGATGGCAGAGAAGAGAACTGGCGGGAGGAAAATATGACCTTTGCAGGATTTTCCAAATCTATGGAAAACCGACTGGAGGAATTTTTCTGCACCCGTCTGGTGGCGCTGTCTGTCCTTGTGGATAAAGCAGGGGAAAAGTGGGCTGTGGATACTGTGGAAAGCGGGGAAAACCTGCATACATACGAAGAAAAAGCCCATCGCATATTCTGGCATTTTTCGACAGAAACCGCCAGAGTGGAGGCGGCGAAGGGGCAGCCAGATCGGATCCTCGGCATCGAAAAGCTGCTGGCGGCAGCGGCAAAGGGAAAAGCGCCTGAGGTGCTGGTATTCAGGGATACCAGGGAGCAGAAAAAGCCTGTGGCAACGGCAGTCATCTTTGCCCTTTGTCTGGTGCTTCTTCTGGTGACCACCTTTGCACCCCAAAGCCATGAAATCATCCTGCGGTATGGGCTCAGTGCCGAGGGCATTGCCCGGGGGGAATATGAACGGTTCCTGACCAGCATGTTCCTCCACAGCGGTTGGATGCATCTGGCATCCAATGCCGTTTATCTGTATTATTTCGGCGTCCGTTCCGAAAAACTGCTGGGGACAGGGAAGTTTCTCCTGCTGTATCTGGTGTCTGGCCTTTGCGGCGGTCTGCTGAGCGTTTTTCTGGGGGATGGCTATGGCATTTCCATTGGCGCATCCGGCGCCATCTACGGTCTGTTGGGAGCCATGCTCCTGCTGACAAAGAAACACGGCCCCCGTTATACGGGCATGAGCTATTCCACCATGCTGCTGCTGGCGGCAACGGCCATCTGCCTTGGCTTCTTCGAACCCAATGTGGATAACCTGGGGCATATCGGCGGCTTTCTGGGCGGTATGTCGGTGTTTTGGCTGCAGATCTGTTGTGCAAAAGGCAGCAAAGGGCAGTGACTTTGTGGATAACCTGTGGGGAAGTTCGGGACAACTCTGTGAGTTATCCACGGAAATCCTGTGGATAAGTACCTGTTTTTCCACAGAAAAAATATGCAACACAAGATGAATATTGTGATTTGCCGTAAAATCAAGGAATTTTCAGGGCGAATGGGAGGAAAAACGAAAATAGTCCCTATATTTTGTGGGTGACATAATGAGTTATCAACAAAAATATTGTGGAAAACCCTCTTTGGCTGTGGATAACTCGGTGGGTAAGTGGAAAAAGGAGCAATTTTTATGAAAAATATCAACAATGTACAGCAGGCACTGCTGGCAGCGGTGGAAACCTCTGCATATAAAGAGCATAGAATCGTTTTTGGGGAAGGGGCGGAAAATCCTGCCCTGATGATGATTGGGGAAGCCCCCGGCGGTGATGAAGAAAAGCAGGGACGTCCCTTTGTGGGCAAGGCGGGGAAAAACCTGTCTGCCTTTCTGGAAGTGGTGGGCCTGAAACGGGAGGAAATTTATATTTCCAATGTGGTGAAGCTGCGCCCCACCAAGGAAAGCCCCAAAACGGGCAAGGCGGTAAACCGTCCCCCTTCTGCGGAGGAGATTGCTTTCTTCCTGCCTTATTTATTGGAAGAGATCAAAGTCATTTCTCCGAAAGTAGTGGTGACACTGGGCAACGTGCCCCTGAAAGCTGTGACTGGCGAAAAGAAGGCGGTCATCGGGGACTATCATGGCAAACCTACCCCTCTGGCCGATGGCAGAACATTGTTTGCCCTCTATCATCCTGCGGCGGTCATCTATAACCGTGCCCTGCAAGCCACGTATGATGAAGACTTGCTGGAACTGAAAGCCTTTTTGCAGAAAGAAGGGCTGGTATGAAAACAGATTTGCAGAAGATCCCCTATGTGGGGAAGGTCTGAAAGGGGGAGAGAACCTATGGAGAAACTCTGGAGATGGGAAGAAAAAAGTTATCAACAGAATAAAAAACGGGAAATCCTCTGGACAGCGGCAGTCATCAGCTGGTTGGTTGCGCTGTGGGTGACCTATTGGGTGGAGCATACCCTTTATGGAGAAATTATCAGTACGGGGACGTTTTCTTATTTAGGTTGTTCCATTGGTATTGTCATTGGCATGTTGCTTCGCAGTGGCGAAGAGAAACCAAAGATGATGAAGGCACGCAGATGGGTGGCGAATATTCTGAAGGCGATTTGTTGGATTGCGATTTGCTGGGCTGTGGTCGATAGAAGGCTGTTTGTTTTTGCAGTGCAGTTTATCTGTGTTTTTCCTGCAGCATACTGGCTGGATCATCAAAGAGTAAATGCGAATGAGGACAGTATTGATAAAATTTCTATGTCCGCCTGCAATGTACTGGTGATTGCGGTGATGCTTGTCGTTGGTACGCTGGCTGGGCCGAGAATTATGGGGATGATCTCCACGAAACAGGCGGAAAAAGCCATTGCAGAACAGGGCTTTTCGGAAGCGGAATATCTGGGTTGGCTCTATGGCAGATGGGTCTATCGGGATGCTGTGGACAAATCTTTTTATGAGGAAGAAATGCAGGAAGAAAAATATTATATGGTTTTTGGCAGAAAAGAGGGCGAACCCTATCGCTTTGTGATTGACCCCAAGGGCGGCGAAATCCTCATAGCCGCATCGGAGGAGGCGGAGCCGGAACTGGGCAACTGGTATCGTTCCAGAGAAGGGGGAGTATAAATGGGATTTCTGAGAAAAGACTGGGACTGGGAGAACCCTGCGGAACATGATATGGAACAGCCCATGGAGGAAAGGAAAGACCGAAAGCTCTGGCTTTGGGTACTGGCTATCATCTGCGGGGGTCTGTCTGTTTATTCTTTGTATTATATCGAAAAAAAAATTTACGGCGGAGCCGTTGAAACCAACTGGGGAGGCTGGCTGGGCATGGGCGTTGGTACGCTCATCATTTCCGTCATTCATCATTTTAAGCCTCCAAAGGAATCTGCGAAAATGGAGTTTGATAAAGGGGAAAAAATCGTGGGTTGGTGCCTTGCAGCAGCGGCTGTGGTTCTGTTGCTGGTGGTTTGCTGGCAGATGCCGAGACTGCGGTTGTATGGCCTCCAGTTTTTGGCAATTACACCCCTTGCCTTTGGTCTGGAGAAGGCCCAGAAGGCGGGCATGGATAAAAATGCTGCCAATGCATGGAATCTGATGCTGACTTTTGCGTTGCTGATCGGAGTGACGCTGGCCGTACCAAGATCGACGGGTATCTGCACTGTGGCAGAGGCAGAGGGAAAACTGGCAGCGGCAGGCTATTATGTGAAGGAATATGAAAATGCCATTTCTGCTATATTTATTGAAAACTTTATTCCTTCTGCAACGGTAGAACTGGATTCTGATCCTTGGAACGATATGTATTATCTTTTTAACCTTGATGGATATGACAGTTATGCTGTGGTAAATCCATGGACAGGTGAAATCATTGCGGAATAAAAAAAGAGCCAAAAGGCTCTTTTTTATTTCAATTTTTCCCATTCTGCTTCCTTGAAACCGACTAATACAAAGTCATTGCCGATAATCAAAGGTCTTTTCACCAGCATGCCGTTGGTGGCAAGCAGTGCAATCTGTTCTTCTTCGCTCATTTCCGGCAGTTTATCCTTCAGCTGCAGTTCCTTGTAAAGCAGACCGCTGGTGTTAAAGAATTTCTTCAAAGGCAGACCACTCTTTTCCCACCATGCTTTCAGTTCTTCCACAGTGGGGTTGTTTTCCACGATGTGTCTGTCCTGAAAAGCCACGCCGTTTCCTTCCAGCCATGCTTTCGCCTTCTTGCAGGTGGTGCATTTGGGGTATTCTAAAAACAAAATAGACATTGTTCGGTTCACTCCTTTTCATAAATTTTTCTTTATTATAATCTTTCTCCGTTTTTTGCACAAGTACTCTTGTATTTTGAAAAAAACTGCAGTATGATACGCTTACAAAGTGAAATTTATTGCAGTTACTATAAAATATCACATTCATTTAGGAGGCACGCACCATGAAAATCGTTATCATCGAACCCCTGGGCATCACACCCGAAAAACTGGCAGAAGCAACAGCAGCAGTAAAAGCAAGAGGTCATGAAATCGTGGCTTATGACACAAAGGAAGAAGATCAGGAAAAACTGGCGGAACGCGGCAAAGATGCAGATATCATCATCATCGCAAACCAGCCTTTCCGTAAAAATGTTATCGAAAAATGCGAAAACCTGAAACTGCTCTCCGTGGCATTCACAGGTGTTGACCATATCGACGTGGATTTCTGTAAGGAAAAAGGTATCTGCGTATGCAACGCAGCAGGCTACTCCACAAACGCAGTGGCAGAACTGGCTTTTGGTCTGGCCATCGCCGTACTGAGAAATATCCCCGCCTGTGACGCTGTTTGCCGTAAGGAAGGCACAAAAGCAGGTCTGGTGGGCGGCGAACTGTTCGGCAAAACTTTCGGTATCGTTGGTACAGGCGCTATCGGCGGCAAGGTTGCAAAAATCGCACAGGCTTTCGGCTGTAAAGTAGTGGCTTACAGCAGAAC
>NZ_JBGVHV010000180.1:0-2566 GCF_045122575.1 Anaerotignum sp.
ATTTGGGAAAGTAATCCAACCTTTCCGCATAGGATAAAAGAAAAATATATAAATTACCCGAAAAGGAGACAGACCCATGTATCCATACAACAGAAAAACGCAGCTTTATCACGTACCTATTCGCGCCAAGGAGCGCACAGACACCACCCCCGACCTTTCCGCCGACCGCCGCCTGCAGGAACTGCTGGTGCTGGCCGGACAGGGGGCAGAGCAGCTGACACAGAAATATACCGCCCTGCTGCAGGAAGAAGCTCTGGCGGAGGCCCACGATATCATCAAAACCATGGAAACGGACGGCAAAAAGCATCAGCGCATCCTGCGGGAAGTTTTATTCATCATCTTCAGCGACACAGCGGAAGATCTGCCGACAGAAATGCCCGAGACGGAAACAGAAACAGCCGGCGGCGCAGCGCTGCTGGAAGAACTGCTGCTCACAGAGCTGGATGATATCCCCTTCTACCGCAGTCTCCTCTCCGCCATGGAGGAAGATGACCTGTGGGATCTGCTCTTTGAGATCATCACAGACAAACAGAACCACACCGCCGCTCTGAACCATCTGTATGCAAAATACTTCACCAAAACCACTGGGCAGTAAATGCTTTTCGTGTTATCATGGGGTTACTGAATATTATTTCACCAAAGAAAGGAAGATACCCCATGAGCGATTGTATTTTTTGCAAAATCATTGCAGGAGACATCCCTTCTGCAACCATATACGAAAACGACGAATTCAAAGTGATCCTGGACAGATTCCCTTCCGGCGAAGGTCATGCCCTGATCCTGCCCAAAAACCATGTGGCAAACATCTTTGAAATCGACCCCGAACAGGCAGGCAGACTGTTCAGCCTTGCAGCAAAACTGGCAAAAGCCATGAAAGAAGTGCTGGGCTTTGAACACATGAACATCCTGCAGAACAACGGCGTGGTTGCAGGCCAGACGGTATTCCACTTCCACCTGCACCTGATCCCCAGATGGGAAGGCGACGGCATCAACATCGGCTGGACACCTACAAACCCTTCCGACGAAGAAATCGCCGCTGTAAAAGCAAAACTGGAAAATCTGATCTGATTTCAGGAAAACAAAAAGGACGCCATCCATTGACGTCCTTTTTTATTGCTTAATCTTCCTTACCAAAAGCATTCTTCGCTTCCGCAGTCAGCGCATCCCAGTCGATGCCTACCTGCGCCTGCACCAGCGCATCGCACTGGGGGCAGAAACGGGCATCGGCAGGTACCGCCGCGCCACATTCGGGGCACTGCTGTGCCTGTTTGGCACCGCAATATTTGCAGTAATTGGAATCATCATCAATATTCTGTTTGCATTTGAAACAAATCATATTTTCACGCCCTTTCGACGAATTTTTTATTATTGTAACACAAAAAATGCTCTGACAAAAGTCAGAGCATTTTTATTTTAGTCTTCGATTTTGAAAGCAACCTGTTCCACAGAGTGGGGTTTTTTCAGTCTGTTATGTTCATCGGCACGGTCGATGTTTTTGTTTGCACTTGCCAGCATCAGTTTGATTCTGTTCAGCTGGTTGACTTCGGATGCGCCGGGGTCATAGTCGATGGCTACCACGTTAGACATAGGATACTGTTTACGCAGTTCCTTGATGACGCCTTTCCCTACTACATGGTTAGGCAGGCAGCCGAAGGGCTGTGTACATACGATGTTGGGAACACCACTGTGGATCAGTTCGATCATTTCCGCTGTCAGGAACCAGCCTTCACCTGTCTGGTTACACAGGGATACGATCTTTTCTGCTTCTCTGCCCAGACTCTTGATATCTTCGGGCTTATCAAAACGTTCGCTCTTTGCCAGAGCATCCATCATGGGTTTCTGATACCATTCGATGACTCTTGCCACAGTGTTGCCAATGATACGCGCCTTCTTGGAACCGCCCAGATATTTTTCCTTCTGCACCTGATTATGGCAGCAGTACAGACCGAAAGTTAAGAGGTCGGGCACAACTGCTTCTGCGCCTTCTCTTTCCAGCAGGTTTACCAGATCGTTGTTTGCTGTAGGGTGGAATTTTACCAGGATTTCCCCAACCACGCCAACGCGGGGTTTCTTGATATCCAGCAGTTCCAGTTCCTCAAAGTCTCTGATGATCCCCCTCAGGTTTTCTGCATAAGTTTTTCTGTCCGCTTTCAGAACGTCCTGTTTTACCTTTGCATTCCATTTTTCATAGAGGGCATTGGCAGAGCCCTTCACTTTTTCATAAGGTCTTGTACGATACAGCACACGCATAAACAGGTCACCATATACCAATGCCTGCAGAGTGCGGTGCAGCAGAGCAGGAGTCAGCTTGAAGCCGGGGTTCTTTTCCAGACCCGCAGGGTTTACGGAAATAACAGGGATATCGGGCATACCCAGATTTTCCAGCGCCTTACGGATGAAGGCGATATAGTTTGTGGCACGGCAACCGCCGCCTGTCTGAGAGATCAGGAGAGCTGTTCTGTTCAAATCATATTTACCGGAGAGCAGTGCATTCAAGAGCTGACCGATGGAGATCAGTGCAGGATAGCATGCATCGTTGTTTACATATTTCAGACCTGTTTCGATG
>NZ_JBGVHV010000181.1:0-3972 GCF_045122575.1 Anaerotignum sp.
AAAAACAGACCATTCTGGCGGCGGGCGCAGGGGCAAGCACAAAAACCGTTGACCCCGAAACAGACCGCATCGAGCGTGTATTCAACGTAAAAAGTATTGAAGATTACATCGGTCGCATCGATGAAATGATAGAACGAAAAAAAGTGGGTTTACCCCAAGGAGGTAATGTATGATCCAGTTAGTAAAAGGGACAAAAGATATTTACGGTGCTGAGGTAAAGGCTTGGCAGGAAATCGAAGGCAAAATGAGACGCATCTGCGAAACATTCGGCATCGGCGAAATGAGAACACCTATGTTTGAATTTACAGAACTGTTTGCCAGAGGCGTAGGCGAAACAACAGATATCGTACAGAAAGAAATGTACACATTCACAGACGACGGTGACAGAAGCCTGACACTGCGTCCCGAAGGTACAGCAGGCGTGGTTCGTGCTTATATCGAACATGGCATGCACAATCAGGCACAGCCTACAAAGCTGTACTACATCAACCCCACATTCCGCTGTGAAAACACACAGGCAGGCAGACAGAGACAGTTCCACCAGTTTGGTATCGAAATGCTGGGCTCCTACAGCGCGGCACAGGATGCGGAAGTAATCTCCGTAGCCATCACACTGCTGGAAGAAATGGGCGTGCAGGGCGTAGAACTGCGCATGAACAGCTTGGGCTGTCCCGAATGTCGTGCGAAATATAACAAGGCGCTGAAGGAATTCATCGGTCAGAATCTGGATAAACTCTGCCCTACCTGCAGAGAAAGATTCGGCAAGAATCCTCTGCGTGTGCTGGACTGTAAGGAAGAATCCTGCCAGCATATCGTAGCCAATGCACCCTCCGTACTGGATTGTCTGGATGAAGAATGTACTGCACACTTCCAGAAAGTACAGGATATTCTGACAGCAAACGGCATTGCATTTACGATCGATCCTAAGATCGTTCGTGGTCTGGACTACTATACAAGAACTGTATTTGAATTCGTATCCAACGGTCTGACTCTTTGCGGCGGTGGCAGATACGATAATCTGGTAGAAGAAGTGGGCGGCAAACCTACAGGTGCCGTTGGTTTCGGCCTGGGTATCGAAAGACTGATCATGATTCTGGAAAGACAGAACGGCGAGATCGAAGAAGTACCCGAAAGAGATGTTTACATTGGTTCTATGGGGGAAGCTGGTCTGCTGAAAGCACAGTCTCTGGCATTTGAGCTGAGAAAAGCAGGCATCAAGGCTGACTGTGATACGGTAGAAAGAAGCGTAAAAGCACAGATGAAGTATGCAAATAAGATCGGTGCAAAATATTCCGTGATCCTGGGCGATTCCGAACTGGAAAGCGGCAAAGTGGAACTGAAAGAAATGGCAACAAGCGAAAAAACAGAAATCGCACTTTCTGATCTGGTTTCCATTATGAAAGAAAAATGTGCGAAATAAAAACATAAAAACAGCACAAACTAAGCCTCAGAAGGAAGAGACTCCTTTTGAGGCTTCCTTTTTGCACAAAGAAAAATCACTTTTTTCATCAAAGATGGTGCATAGATGAAAAACTTTGAAAATCCTTGTATTTCCAAAAGGAAAGTGCTAATATGATACGATAAATGTATTATGTCTTCGGGCAGACACCCGAGGTTTTGAATCAAGGAGGATACATTATGAAAGTTGTGATCGTTGGGGACGGTAAGGTTGGCGGTACCATTGCCAGACAGCTCTCCGGTGAAGGACATGACATCATTGTGATCGATAATAATACAAAGGTTTTGAGCCATGCTTCCAATACCATGGATATCATGAGCGTGGAAGGCAACGGCGCCAGTATGGCAGTGCAGAAACGCGCGGGGGCACCCGGCGCGGATCTTCTGATTGCGGCTACCTCTCTGGATGAGGTCAATATGCTCTCCTGCTTGGTTGGCAAGAAGGTTGGCGTTAAGAATACCATTGCCCGTGTGCGTAACCCGGAATATTACGAACAGATCAGAGAATTGAAGGAAGAACTGGGGCTGAGTATGGCAGTAAACCCTGAACTGGCGGCGGCCAATGAAATTTCCCGTCTGCTACGTTTTCCTTCTGCCCTGAAAATCGAATTGTTTGCCCGCGGCCGTGTGGAACTGGTTGAAATCAAGATCGCACCCCACAGTGTACTGGATGGTATGCCTCTGTGGGCGATTTATAAGGAATTTCAGGTAAAAGTCCTGATCTGTGCGGTACAGAGAGACGGCGAAGTTTTTATCCCCAGCGGTGATTTTGTGCTGCAGGCAGGGGATAAGATCAACCTGACAGCACCGCATATGGAAATTGCGAAATTTTTCCGTACCATCGGTATTTTCCGTACCGGCGTAAAATCCGTTATGATTCTGGGCGGCGGTCGTATGGCTTATTATTTGGCGAAGGATCTTCTGTCCATGCATGTGCGCGTAAAGATCATTGAAATGGATCATAGCCGCTGTGAATATCTTTGCGAAATGCTGCCTGAAGCAGTCATCATCCATGGCGACGGTACGGATAAGGAACTGTTGCAGGAAGAAGGTCTGGAAAAAACAGACGCGCTGGTCTGCCTGACGGGTATGGACGAAGAAAATATTGTTGTTGCCCTCTATGGTAAGGCAAGAAAGGTATCCAAGGTCATTGCGAAGATCAACCGAATTTCCTTTGATGAAATTCTGGACAAGCTGGACATTGACGGGTTTATTTCCCCGAAAACCATTGCGGCAAGCAATATCGTCCGTTATGTTCGTGCCATGCAGAATTCTGCAGGCAGCAGCAATGTTGAAACATTGCATAAACTGGTAAATGAACAGGTAGAAGCACTGGAATTCAAAGTGCGGGAAAAATCTCCTGTGGTGGGTATTCCTCTGAAGGAAATGAAAACGAAGCCCGGTGTGCTGGTTGCGACTATTATCCGCGGCAATCGTATTATCATTCCCGGCGGTAATGATTCCATTGAGATCGGGGACAGTGTGATCATCGTAACGATGGAGAAACTGATGGATCTGAAGGATATCCTGAAATAAATTTTGAGACTGGTGAAAAAGTATGAATTATAATATGATCGCCTACCTGTTAGGCAATATTCTTCATATCGAAGGCATACTGCTTTCTGTGCCGATCCTGGTGGCCTTCTATTATCAGGAAGAATTTACGGCAACTGCCTTTATTGCATCTGCCATCTACTGTCTGGTGGCCGGGACGATCCTGCAGTGCCGCGAACCGAAGGATAAGCGGATCTATGGCAGGGAAGGCTTTGTCGTAGCGGCCCTTTCCTGGATCGTTATGTCTTTTTTCGGTGCTATGCCGTATTATCTGACAAAATCCATTCCGGGTTTTATCAACTGCTATTTTGAAACCGTGTCTGGTTTTACCACAACGGGTGCGACGGTTCTGACAGAGATCGAACATCTGGATAACGCGATTTTATTCTGGCGTTGTTTTACTCATTGGATCGGTGGGATGGGGATTCTGGTCTTCATGTTGGCAGTTATGCCTTTGAGTGATGACAGAACGATGCATCTGATGCGAGCGGAAGCCCCCGGGCCTCTGGTTTCCAAATTGGTGCCCCGTGTAAAATCTACAGCAAAGCTGCTGTATATCATTTATGTGGTACTGACGGTAGTGGAGATCGTTCTGCTGTATGCAGGGGGGATGTCCCTTTTTGACAGTATCATCCATGGCATTTCTACAGCCGGTACAGGCGGTTTTTCTAATAAGAATGCCAGCATTGCAGCCTATAACAGCAGATATTTTGAGTATGTCATTGCGATTTTTATGCTGCTGTTTTCTGTCAACTTCAATCTGTATTATCTGATGGTCATGCGGGATTTCAAGAATGTCTGGAGAAATGAAGAACTGCGCATCTTTGTGTTTATCGTTCTGTTGGCAACAGGGCTGATCACATGCAATATCTATGATTATTATCCCACTTTGGAAGCGGCATTCCGCCATGCCATCTTCCAGGTAGCAGCCATCATGAGTACCACCGGTTTTGTTACGGC
>NZ_JBGVHV010000182.1:0-3161 GCF_045122575.1 Anaerotignum sp.
TGGTGAAAAAGCTGGGCTATGAAAAAGGCGACGGCTGCTATGTTCACCCGGAGGGCAGAAAGCTGATCTCTGTGGGGGATGTGGCGGATAAGGGCCGCAGAAATCTGGATTGTCTGAATTTCTGGATCGATCAGGTCAACAACGGCGGTGCTTTCTGGGTGCACGGAAATCACTGCAATAAGCTGTATCGCTATTTCCTCGGAAATCGTGTGCATCTGTCCCATGGTCTGGAACATACGGTGGCAGAATTGGACAAATTGCCCAAAGAGGAGCGTATGGCTCTGCGCAGCCGCTATATGCGCTGTTACGAAAGCCAGTGCTTCTATCTTTTGCTGGACAGAAAAAAACTAGCCGTTGTGCATGGCGGTCTGCGGGCGGAAAATATCGGGAAATTTTCCAATAAGATCCGCACGGTCTGCCTGTACGGTGAAACCACAGGGGTTTTCGACGAAAACGGCAAGCCGGAAAGACTGGACTGGGCAGCGGAATATGATGGGGAGCCTTTTGTGGTCTATGGTCATACAGTGGTGGAAAAGCCAGAGATCATCAATAACACCGTGGATATCGATCAGGGGTGCGTGTATGGCGGCTACCTGACGGCACTACGCTATCCCGAAATGGAGTTTGTGCAGGTAAGAGGAAAAAAATACGCCGAATATAACGGCGGCGGAAAAGTACCTGAATAAGAAAATACAAAAGGAAAGCGATTTCACAGGCGTCTGTGGTATCGCTTTTATGATTTTTATGGAAGAAGGATTTTTTATTATGACACATTTGCTTTTGGCAGTCATTTATCTGGCGTTTATCGCGTTGGGTCTGCCCGATTCCCTTCTGGGAAACGGCTGGCCTGTGATGCATCAGGATTTTCATGTGCCCCTTTCCTATGCGGGCATTGTTTCTGTTATCATCGCTCTGGGCACTATCGTTGCCAGTCTTCTCAGTGAACGGATGACCAGAAGATTTGGTGCGGGGATGGTAACACTGGCAAGCGTTGCCCTGACGGCGGTAGGGCTGCTGGCCTTCTGCTTCAGCAATCATTTCTGGCAGCTCTGTTTCTGGGCCATTCCCTATGGTCTGGGGGCAGGCGGTGTGGATACGGTTCTGAACAATTATGTGGCACTCCATTACAGAAGTCACCATCTGAACTGGCTCCATGCCATGTGGGGCATCGGGGCGACCACAGGCCCCTTTCTGATGGGATGGTCTCTGGCGGGAAAATATACCTGGCATGGGGGCTACTTTGGCATTGGTGTGATACAGGTGGTCATTGTGATTTTGCTTTGTATCAGCCTGCCTTTATGGAAACAGGAAAAGGAAGAAGGAAAAGCAGAGACGGGAAAAAGCATTTCTTTTCGGGAAGTCCTTGCCATCAGAGGTTCCAAGGAGGTCATGACGGCCTTTTTCTGCTATTGCGCGCTGGAGCAGACCACAGGGCTCTGGGCGGCCAGCTATCTCGTATTCAAGGGTGGCCTTTCGGAGGACATGGCCTCCCGTTTTGCGGGGTTCTTTTTCATGGGCATTATGGTGGGCCGATTGATCAGCGGGTTTATGACCTTCCGTTTCAATGATGCCCAGATGATCCGCATTGGCTGTGTGGGCGTATTCATTGGTTTGATCGCAATCCTGCTGCCCTTCGGCGGTTTTTTTACGGTGTTCGGGCTGGTATTGCTAGGGGTGGGCTGTGCGCCCATCTATCCTGCCATCGTCCACTCCATTCCGGGGATCTTCGGGAAGGATCGGTCGCAGGCGGTCATGGGGGTGCAGGTGGCCGGGGCCTATGTGGGGCTGTGTGTGATGCCGCCTTTGTTTGGCCCCATTGCCAACCATATCAGCGTTGGGCTGCTGCCCGTTTATTTATTGATTCTGGCAGGGATTATGGCGGCAGGCCATGAAAAACTGCTGCGGGGCATGAAGGGATAAAACAGCACAGACATCTTCCTGTTTTGGCGGGAAGATGTCTTTATTTTTGCGGAAAAAAGAGGATTTTCCAGGGGGAAATCGTATATTTTAAGTAATAGGAGAAATTTGTACATTTGTACAATGAAGGAGGGAAAAGTATGGAATTACGTCTGTTTCAGGAAGAACTGGAAGAAAAAATGCTGGGGAAATATGCTGCCAAAAGTGTGTATACCAAAGGAAGACAGCGAGAGGAAGAAAAATGTGACCTGCGTACGGATTTTCAGAGAGACAGAGACCGTATCATCCATTGCAAGTCCTTCCGCAGAATGAAACATAAAACACAGGTATTTATCTCCCCCGAAGGAGACCACTACCGCACCCGACTGACCCATACGCTGGAGGTTTCTCAGATCGCCCGCTCTATTGCCAGAGCATTGCGCCTGAATGAAGACCTGACGGAAGCCATCGCTTTGGGCCATGATCTGGGGCATACGCCCTTTGGCCATGCAGGGGAACGGAAACTGGATGAACTCTGCCGTGACAGCGGCGGCTTTGCCCATAATGAACAGAGCCTGCGGGTGGTGGAACGACTGGAAAAAGACGGCCGCGGGCTGAATCTGACCTGGGAAGTCAGAGATGGTATTCTGAATCACCGTACCAGCGGCAGCCCTGCCACCTTGGAAGGAAAGATCGTGCAGCTTTCCGATAAGATCGCCTATACCAACCATGATATTGACGACGCCATCCGTGCAGGAATGCTGCGTCCCAGAGATATCCCCAGAGATATCGTTGCACTGATCGGCACGAAATCTTCCAGCCGCATCAATGCCATGATCCGAGACACCATCCAGAACAGCATGGATCGCAACGATATCAGAATGAGTTCGGAAATGAAAGGCGCATTGGGCAGCCTGCGCTCCTTTATGTTCCGTCAGGTTTATGCCAGCGATGTGGCCTTGGAGGAACATAAGAAGGCAGAAAAGATCGTCGGGGATCTTTTTGATTATTACATGGAATATCCCGAGGAAATGTCCGCAGAGTTTCAGATTCTGCTGAATGAAGGTGACCCTGTCCGTCAGGTGGTCTGCGATTATATCGCCTGTATGACAGACCGCTTTGCGGTAGCGAAGTATAACGAGCTGTTTATTCCCCGTGAATGGACAAAACTTTAAAATATAGGCACAAAGTTTGAAAAAGTCAAGGGATTTTTGAAAAAATTTTGTTCATACTAACAAAATGTATACAACCAAGAAGGATTTTCA
>NZ_JBGVHV010000183.1:0-10418 GCF_045122575.1 Anaerotignum sp.
CGTAAAATTTTAGATTTTCTGGAAAAAGATATAAAAGAGAGGTAATGTGGATACATTGCCTCTTTTCTGTCATGCCATGGCCTGAAAGGCGATTAGCGAAGGAGGAACGAAAATGGGATTGAACACCCTTTTTCTTGCACATAAATTTGTTTCGGAGCATGTAAAGCCAGGGGATTTCTGCATTGATGCAACGGCAGGAAAAGGCAGAGATACCGCATTTCTGTGTGATCTGGTGAAAGAAAGCGGTAAGGTGTTTGCTTTTGATATCCAGCCGGATGCGGTTGGCCAGACGCGATCTTTGATCGAAGAGAGGGGATATGAACAGATCGCGGAGGTGATTTTGGACAGTCATTCCAATATGGAGCAATATGTATCGCCCGAAACGGTAGACTGCATCATGTTCAATTTTGGCTGGCTGCCAGGGGGAAGTCATAAGATTTTTACCCGCCCAGACACCAGTATTCCTGCCATAGAGGCAGGTCTGCGCCTGTTAAAACCGGGCGGCATCATGTCCCTGTGCATTTATTATGGCGGCGAGAGTGGCTACGAGGAAAGGGATGCGCTGCTGGAATATCTGGCGACTATCGATAACCGAAAATATACGGTGATTGTCAATACCTTTCACAATCGCACCGGAGATCCGCCGATCCCCGTATATATCTATAAAGAGATATAAAGATAGTTTTTTGTGTCCTTCTGTGTTAAAATTTTGATATTCCGAAAGGAGGTGTCACGATGAAGCTCATCGCACCGAACTATTATACGAAATTCAAATGTATCGCCGATCGATGCAAACATAGCTGCTGTATTGGCTGGGTCATTGATGTGGACCCCGATACATTGGCATATTACCATAGCGTTACAGGCCCTTTGGGGGAACGCCTGAAAAAGGGCATTGATGAAAGCGGAGAAACTGCCCATTTTATTCTGGGGAAAGGGGAACGATGCCCCTTTTTGAACAAAAGTGGTCTTTGCGATCTGATCATTGGTCTGGGTGAGGACTGCCTGTGTCAGATCTGTACAGACCATCCCCGTTACCGCAATTTTTATTCCGACCGTACCGAGATTGGCCTTGGCATTTGCTGCGAAGCTGCGGGGAAACTGATCCTGAAACAGCAGGAAAAAACGACATTGGTGGTTCTGGAAGACGACGGAGGAGTAGAGGAACTGGAGGCTCCCGATGAATCACTGCTGGTCTGGAGAGAACAGCTGATGCAGATCGTGCAGGACAGAAGCCGGAGCATAGAAAAACGCGCAGATGTCCTTCTGCAGGCAGCGGAAATGACGATTCCCAACAGAAGTCTGGCAGAATGGGCGGATATTTATCTGGAACTGGAACGTCTGGAATCAGACTGGACGGATCGTCTGGAGGAATTAAAACAAACGGATCTTTCCAAAGCCCCTGTTCTGGATACACCCGAATGGGAAATTGCTTTTGAACAGCTTCTGGTTTATTTCCTGTATCGCCAGCTGCCTTTTGCGCTGGATGATGGGGAATATGAAGCCAGAGCAGCCTTTTGCGTGCTGAGTTATCGCATCATCCGTGATCTTTGTCGCGTTCATGCCGTTTTGCATGGCAGTGTTGATCTGGATGATCTGGTGGAAATTTCCCGTCAGTATTCTGCGGAGATCGAATATTCTGATGAAAATGTAGAAGCATTGCTGGATGCTTTGTTTGAAGAATAAACAGTAGGAAAAGTCACTTTCGGGTGGCTTTTTTCTTTTGCAAAATCATAAAAAAATCTTAAGAAAAGGGCGGGATGATTGACAAATAAAAAGTGTAAGTTTACACTATTTATATACGTTTGTTTTTATGGCTGCAGGAAAAACGCACAGAAATCAGGTGAATTTATGAAACTGTCATCCTTTGTATTTTTTGCTAAATTCGGGATCAAAACGATCCTGTTCAGAAAAAAAGAACCGATCCTCGGAACGGTCATCATTACAGATAAATGCAATCTAAAATGTAAACATTGTTCTGTGAACAATATTATGGCGGTAATCCATCCTTATGCGCAGATCAGGAAAGAAATGCAGACTCTTTATGATATGGGGATCCGTATCCTCTTTTTCTGCGGCGGGGAAACCTTCCTCTGGCAGGATGGCGAAAAGACACTGCGGGATTTAGTCTTAGAGGCGAAACAGATGGGCTTCCTTATTGTCAATGTGGTCACCAACGGTACATTTCCCATCGACCTGCCGGAAGCGGATCTGATTCTCCTCAGTCTGGACGGTGACAGGGAACGGCATAATATGATCCGTGGGGATACCTATGACACCATTATGGAAAATATCAGCCATGCTACGGCGGATAATATCTGCTTTTATATGGCCATCAACCAGATCAACAAAGATGCCGTGGCACATGTCTGCAAAACGGCCAGAGATACCGAACATGTGCGGGCGGTTTCCTTCAATTTTCATACGCCATATCCCGATACCAAGGAACTGGCTTTATCGAAAGAGGAAAAGAGGGACTGCTGTGATACGATCCTGCGAATGATGAAAGCGGGGGCGCCGATTTTCAATCTGAAAAGTGCATTTCCCTATCTGATCGAAAATAAATTTCCGACCCCCTGTCATCAGTGTGTTGTCATAGAAAATGGAAAAATCAGTACCTGCGGCAGGTGCATCGATGTGCCGGGATTATGTGAGCAATGCGGTTACTTTTTCGTAGCCGAGTATACGCTTCTGTTCCGCGGCAATCCGAAGATCCTGCTGGAAATGCTGAAAACATATCTGAAATATATCTGAGGTGGCTTATGGGAATCATTACTGATCTGACCAGAATGTGGCTGACTCGTTCCGGGAAGCCCTTTACCTTTACAAATACATACGATGCCCGCCTGTCTTATAGCGATTGTCAGGGGCTTGGCCTGTATGTCCATATTCCCTTCTGCGGAAAGATCTGCGATTTCTGCCCTTACTGCAAGGTGGTCTATGAAAAGGAACTGTGCGACCGTTATATGGATGCCCTGCTGCAGGAAATTCGTATGGTAGGGGCGCAGTATGGGGAGAAAAAACAGGTGACCAGCCTGTATTTTGGCGGAGGTACCCCTGCGCTGGCAGCAGACCGCCTGCAGGAGATCATAGAAACCATCGAGAACTATTTTCATATCACGGAGGGGATTGGTCTGGAACTGCATCCTCGAAATGTGACCGTACCGACCCTGCAGAAACTGAAAGACGCAGGTGTAACCAAAATCAGCATCGGTATCCAGTCTTTTCAGGAGAAATATCAGTGGATCCTTGGCAGAGAAATGGTGGATATTTCTGCTATGGCGGCTGCTCTATCCCAGGTCTCCTTTGAAACGGTCTCCATGGATTTTATCTTTGCGCTGCCGGGACAGACCGCGGAGGATCTGAAGACAGATATTGCATTGGCCTTTGCCAACGGCGCCAATCATATTGCGATTTATCCTTTTATCGATTTTTCGTTTACCTCCAGCGATGTACCGGTTATGGGGAAAAAAGAAAAGCGGAAACTGATGGATGATATCACGAAATATTGTGAAGAGATCGGGTGTCACAGAGATTCCATCTGGACGTTTTCCAAAACAAAAACAGCAAGATATTCCTCTATGACGCGGGATAACTTTCTTGGGTTTGGCTGCTCTGCCACGACGTTGCTGCAGGAACAGTTCAAGATCAATACGTTTTCCGTGGAGGAATACTGCAGAAGGATAAAGGATGGAAAATTACCAACTTCCCTGACCCTGCGGTTTTCTCTGCGCCAGCGGATGGTATATTATCTCTTCTGGACGGCTTACAGCACGCGGGTGGATGAGAAGGATTTCGAGAAGTTCTTTGGGGTTCCATTGAAAAAGATGTACGGATTGGAGATTTTCCTAGCAAAATGTCTGGGATTTCTTACGGAGGAAAAGGGTGTTTATACCATGACGAAAAAAGGAGCCTTTTATTATCATTATTATGAAAATTTCTACACGTTATCCTATATTGATAAAATGTGGGGGATCATGCGGAAAGAAGCTTTTCCGAAAAAAATAGAATTATGAAGCAGATATTCTGAAAAGAGAAAAACAGCCATCATAGATGACTGTTTTTCTTTTGGTGTTTTTATAGGTATGTTTGGTTTGGTTTATTCTTCTTCATGTTTTGCTGCATATTTCTTGCCTGCAGTAATGATACCGAAGAAGTAAACAGCTGCGAATACGCCTGCGATCACGTAGGAAGTGTGCAGAGGCAGACCAAAGCCGATCTTCTGGCTCAGCAGGAAGGAAGAAATAATGAACAGGTAGAATGTACCGGGCAGCAGAGTGATCAGATATGCAAATTTAGGCGCACCTTTTTTCGCACTCAGGTAGATGCTGATTGCAGCAAAAGCGAATACCGCGATTGTCTGGTTTGCCCATGCAAAGTATCTCCACAGGATGTTGAATCCTTCTGCGTTTGTTTTTGCATAAATCAGAATGAAGATTACGGGGATGAACATTGCCAGTGTTACCATAACACGGTTCTTTTTGGATTTCTGATCGATATGCATGTAATCTGCAATCATCAGACGGCAGGAACGCAGTGCTGTATCGCCGGAAGTAACGGGCAGTACGATAACACCCAGAATTGCGATGATACCGCCAACAGGGCCCAGAATGTCTTTTGCAACTTCACCAACAACAGCTGTTGCACCGCTGACGGAGCCTGCATTATAAATACCCATTGCTGCTGCAGCCCAGATCATAGCGATCAGACCTTCCAGAATCATCATCCAGTAGAAAGTGAATTTACCTTCTTTTTCGGAACGAACGCTTCTGCCGATCAGTGTACACTGTGTGGAGTGGAAGCCGGATGTGATACCGCAGGCAACTGTTACGAAGAATACAGGGATAAAGGGTGTGCCTGCACCTGTGTTACCTGCAGCTTCCCACATGGGATACATGTTGAACAGGCCTTTGAAACCGCCGGACAGATCCAGATTTGTCAGTTCATAGCCTTTTACGAAAATACCGCCGAAAACGCCGATTGCAGAGATCAGCAGGATCGCACCGAAGATAGGGTAGATACGGCCGATGATCTTATCGATAGGGAACAGTGTAGCGATCAGGTAGTAGCCCAGGATCACTGCGTAAATCACCCATGTCCAGATGCTTACGCCCTGCAGACCAACGATCTGACCTGCAAACAGGTCACCGGGTGTATAAGTAAATACTGCACCAACCAGCAGCATCAGGAAGCAGAGGAAGATGTTATACAGATGATATACTTTATTGCCAAGGAATTTTTTCATAATACCGGGCATCTGTACACCATCCTGTCTCAGGGACATCATACCGCTGAGGTAGTCGTGTGTTGCACCGCTGATTACACAGCCGATAGGAATTGTCAGAAATGCGATGGGGCCAAACAGGATACCCTGAATGGGGCCGAAGATAGGGCCTGTACCTGCGATATTCAGCAGATTGATCAGAGCATTTTTAAATTTGCTCATGGGAACATAGTCTACGCCGTCTTCATATTTTACAGCAGGAGTCTGTCTGTCGTCTGGTTTGAAAATACCTTCGACAAATTTGCCGTACAGGAAGCCGCCAACCAATAAAATTGCTAACCCAATTAAAAATGTTGTCATAATATAATACCTCCTTATCCACGCTCTCTCTGGGTAGAAGAGAGGTGTTCTTTTGTATAAATGTGATTTGGAATCATTCCGACGTTCATTTTATCAGAAAAAATGTTCGTTTCAAGAGGATAAATGTCTTTTTGGCGTTTTTTTGGATATTTCAGTAATTGGATTAAATGTTGTATGAAAAATTTTTTCTTTTCTCATTTTTTTTTGGGAATTTTGTAATGCAGGGGAAATCTTTTGTCTGAACAGTGGTTTTTAGTACAATGCATGTGAAAAACGAATGGATTTTAATTGTTTTCGGGGATAAATGGTTGAAAAATCTATGGATTTGAAAGAAAACATAAAACAAGATTATGTTATCCATAAAATACCTGATACAAAAAAGGGGGAAGAACCAGACAGAAACCATTTTTTGGAGATTTTCGGAGTGTACTTTTTTGTGCACATTGTTTACATATATCAGTTAGTATATGAAAAATCCCCTTGTATACAGAGGATACAAGGGGATGGGAATCAAATGGAAGAGGTTTTTCGGAACTGAAAAGGAGTGATCCCTGTTTGTTTTTTAAACATTGCAATAAAATGGCTGGGTTCTTCAAAGCCTACCAGCTCGGAAATGGTCTGGATCTCCATGCGTGTTTTGGTCTGCAGTAGTTCCTTGGCTTTGGATATTCTGTAGTTCGTCAGATATTCATAAACAGAGCAGCCGATAAAGCGGCGGAACAGACGGGAAAGATACTGTGGTGTCACATAGACCTTGCTGCTCAGTTCCTGAACGGTCAGGTGGGAGGCATAGGCCGTCTGGATCTCTTTTATCACAGGAGCGACATACTTTACATAGAGGGGATTTTCGGCGAAGTCATCGGTATAGATCCCTTCTACGAACTCCATCAGGAGACGATAACACTCTACGGAAAGGGCTTTTGTGGCTGCCGGAGAATTTTTATACTTTATAATAATGTCTGAAATGATCTCTGCGATCCTTGTGCCTTGTTCCTGTTTGATGAATATGATTTTTCTGTTTTCCAGAATACTGTCGATGTTATTTTCCATGCTTCCGGCAAAGGTGATAAAGCAGGTTGTCCACTTTTCTGATATTTTTTTGTAGGAGTGGCTGACAAAGGGGGCAATGAGCACACCTTCCCCTTCATTGAGGACATAGTTTTTTCCAAGAATTTCAATTTGGCCGCATCCGGTTTCTGTTTGCAGATAATGGTAACCAGAATAGCCGGAAGAACGGATCACAAGTTCCTGATCCCACATATTTCCAACACTGTCAAAGGTAAAAGGTTCCTTCGCAACTGTGTTTTTAAAATAGATTGGCATAGCATCACCTGTTTCGAAATATTATATTATTTAGTCTAACATGTGATACTTCTTTTTGTCTAGTGGGTGTATAATCTCAGCAACAAAGAAATTTTGCAATATTCAAAAAAATATGAGGTGACAAATGATGAAAAGTACATTTAGCAGAATCCTGTACGGCGGGGATTACAACCCCAATCAGTGGCCCAAGGAAATTTGGGAAAAAGATATGGAATATTTTAAAGATGCCCGTATCAACAGTGCAACCATCAATGTTTTCTCCTGGGCAAAGATCCAGCCTTCTGAAGAAGAATATTATTTTGATGAACTGGATGAAATCGTAGAAATGCTGAGCAAAGAAAACTATGATATTGTGCTGGCAACCTCCACAGGTGCTATGCCCGCTTGGCTTTACAAAAAATATCCTGAAGTAGCAAGAACGGACTATGAAGGCCGTCATCATAAATTCGGTCAGCGTCACAATGCATGTCCCAATTCCCCTGTTTTCCAGAAATATGCGAAAGCACTGGCAGAACAGCTGGCAAAACGCTATGGCGACAATGAACATGTAAAATGCTGGCACATCAGCAATGAATACGGCGGCGAATGCTACTGTGAAAACTGTGAAAAAGCATTCCGCGTATGGCTGAAAAATAAATATGGCACAATCGAAGCAGTAAATAAAGCATGGAATCTGGAATTCTGGGGTCATACTGTTTACGATTGGGATGAAATCGTACTGCCCAACGTACTGGGTGATGGTATGGAAAATGGCAAAGATACAGCTTTTGCAGGTCTTTCCGTTGACTACCGCAGATTTATGTCTGAAAGCATGCTGAACAACTACAAAATGGAAAGAGATGTGATCCGTCAGTATGACAAAGAAACTCCCATCACAACAAACCTGATGGGTACATATAAACTGCTGGATTACTTCAAATGGGCGAAAGAAATGGATATCGTTTCCTGGGATAACTACCCTGCCTATAACACACCCTGGAGCCTGACTGCGATGACACATGACCTGATGCGCGGTCTGAAGGATTCTCCTTTCATGCTGATGGAACAGACACCCAGCCAGCAGAACTGGCAGCCTTATAACTCCCTGAAAAAACCCGGTCAGATGCGCGCACAGAGCCTGCAGACAGTTGCGCATGGTGCGGATACCATTCAGTTCTTCCAGCTGAGACGCAGCGTTGGGGGCTGTGAAAAATTCCACGGCGCTGTGATCGGTCATGTAGGTACAACTGATACAAGAGTATTCAGAGAAGTGAAACAGTTGGGCGAAGAACTGGAACGTCTGAGCGCTTTCACACTGGGTTCTGTAAATAAAGCAGAGGTTGGTATTGTATTTGACTGGGATAACTACTGGGCTCTGGAATACACCAGCGGTCCCACACAGGATCTGACTTATGTAGAACAGATCCACCAGTACTACAAATTCTTCTATGATAAAAATATTAGTGTAAATATGATTCCTTTCGATGCTGATTTCAGCAAATATAAAGTTGTGGTTGCACCCGTTCTTTATATGGTAAAAGAAGGCATGAAAGAAGCACTGGAAAAATTCGTTGAAAATGGCGGCGTTCTGATTACAACCTTCATGAGTGGTTTGGTAGATCAGTCTGATAATGTTTATCTGGGCGGCTACCCTGGTCCTCTGAGAGAAATGGCAGGGGTATGGGTAGAAGAAATCGATGCTCTGGCACCTGAACAGATGAACACTGTAACATTTGCTGATGGTACAGAAGTTTCCTGCAACCTGCTGTGTGATGTGATGCATCTGGAAGGTGCAGAATGTCTGGCAACTTATGCAACAGATTTCTATGCGGGTACTCCTGCGGTTACTAAAAATCAGTTTGGCAAAGGCTACACATATTATGTTGGCACAAACATGAATGGTAACGGCATCGCAAAGGTTTTGGATATGGCTGTTGCACAGGCAGGCGTTTCTTCCGTAATTCAGGAAGAAACAGAACTGGAAGTAACATGCAGAAAAGCAGATGACTGCACATATTATTTCGTTGTAAACTTCAAGGATAAAGAAATCGAAGTACCTTCCTGCTTCGTAGGCTGCACAGACCTTCTTACAGGTGAAGTTGCAGTATCCGGTAAGATGATGAAAAAATATGATGTAATGATCTTCTCCATGCCCAACTGATTTTCGGGAATCTATTTGGTGCAAAGAGAGCGTTTTTTCGGCTCATAAAAGGAAAATGATCAGAATGAATAAAGGCCATCCTGTAAAGGATGGCCCTGCTTTTTTTCGTAGGCTTTGGAGGATCAGATTTCCTGGATCGTTCCATGCAGTTCCTGCAGAGAACGAACAACGCCGCAGCCGGGTTTGTTCATGGATTCAATCCCGCTGGCAGTAGCTTTTGCAGCCGCCATTGTGGTGATATAAGGGATTTTCTTGCGGATCGCCGCTTTGCGCAGATAGCTGTCGTCGGCTGTTCCGTCAGCCCCGATGGGGGTGTTAATAATCAGGTCGATCTTACCGTTGGCGATCAGGTCGGAAGTATTTGGTCTGCCGCCTTCGCTGATCTTATAGACGAATTCAGAAACGATATGGGCATCAGCCAATGCTTTCTGTGTCCCTTTTGTTGCATAGATCTTAAAACCGGCTTCGTCAAAGCCTTTTGCGATTTCTGCCAGCTCTGCCTTGTCTTTATCGCAGACGGAGATCAGAACGGAACCGCCCATAGGCAGTTTTGTCTGGGTTGCTTCCTGTGCCTTGAAGAAGGCTTCTCCGTAGAACTGAGAAAGACCAAGCACTTCGCCGGTGGAGCGCATTTCAGGCCCCAGAATGGGGTCAACTTCCTGGAACATATTGAAAGGGAATACAGCTTCTTTTACCCCATAATAAGGGATCTTGCGTTCCTTCAGAGAGGGAACAGGAGAAGTTCTGCCGGTCAGTTCGGAAGTAACGATATCGATGGCCAGAGGCACCATGCGGATGTTACATACCTTGGAAACCAGTGGTACGGTACGGGATGCTCTGGGATTTGCTTCCAGAACGTAAACTTTATCCTTTTCGATGGCGTACTGCATGTTCATCAGGCCTTTAACGCCCATTTCTTCCGCGATCTTTCTGGTATATTCCTTGATCGTTTTTACATTTTCTTCGGAAATATGTCTGGAAGGGATGATACATGCGGAGTCACCGGAATGTACCCCGGCCAGTTCGATGTGTTCCATGACTGCGGGAACAAAAGCGTGGGTGCCGTCACTGATGGCATCGGCTTCGCATTCCATTGCATGATTCAGGAAACGGTCGATGAGGATGGGTCTGTCGGGGGTTACACCGACGGCAGCATTCATATATTTGGTCAGATTTTCGGGGTCATAAACCACTTCCATACCGCGGCCGCCCAGAACGTAAGAAGGACGAACCATAACAGGATAGCCGATCTTTTCCGCAATGGAAAGAGCGTCTTCCACGGTAACGGCCATGCCGGATTCGGGCATGGGGATCTCCAGTTTATCCATCATCGCGCGGAACAGGTCTCTGTCTTCTGCCAGATCGATGACT
>NZ_JBGVHV010000184.1:0-3670 GCF_045122575.1 Anaerotignum sp.
GCAATCGAATCTCATTATATAAGAAAAACAGCAGAAGAGGCAGGTGTGCCCTATTTGGGTCTGGAGGTGGATTATTCCTCCGGTGACGCAGGCTAGATCAGCACAAGACTGTCTGCATTTGTAGAACTGCTGCAGAAATAAGAAACTTGGAATAGAGGGATATTTATGGAAAATATCGTTTTTTGCAAAGGCGGCGGCTGTACGGCCAAATTAGGGGCAGGTGTGCTGAGCAGGGTGCTGGGGATGCTTCCCAGAGGACCTGTGGATGAAAATTTGCTGATCGGCTATGACAGCAAGGATGATGCTGCGGTATATAAAGTGGCTGAGAATGTGGCTATCGTACAGACGCTGGATTTTTTTCCTCCGATGGTGGAGGATCCTTATCTCTTTGGACAGATCGCGGCAACCAATGCCCTGAGCGATGTATTTGCCATGGGCGGAGAAGTGAAAACAGCGCTGAATATCGTTTGTTTCCCTGAAGATATGGATCTGAATGTATTGGGCAGGATCCTGCAGGGCGGCGCGGAAAAAGTGATCGAAGCAGGCGGCACATTGGCAGGCGGCCATTCCATTGCCGATGATGGCGTGAAATATGGTCTGTCTGTCACAGGTGTTGTCCATCCCGATAAAATTTATGCCAACAATACAGTGCAGACAGAGGATGTTCTGGTTCTGACAAAGAAACTGGGCGTTGGCATCATCTGTACAGCAAACCGCATTGGTGAAGCTTCTGCAGAAAGTATGGCAGAAGCAGTACAGTCCATGACGATGCTGAACAAAACGGCGGCGGAGATTTCCAGAAAATATCGTGTTCATGCCTGCACGGATGTAACAGGGTTTGGTTTTCTGGGTCATCTCCATGAAATGCTGGATGGGGAGTTTTCCTGTCAGGTCATGGCGGAGCAGATACCTGTGATGCAGAATGTACTGGCCTATGCTGACGAATTTTATCTGACAGCGGCGGCACAGAAAAATCGCAATCATGTGGAATCCTATGTGCAGTTTGAAAATATTTCCTTTGCCATGGAGGAAGTTCTGTTTGACCCCCAGACTTCCGGCGGTCTGCTTCTGGCAGTTGACCCTGCCGATGCGGAAAGTATGTGGAAGGAAATGCAGGAGGCAGGCCTTCCTGCGGCGATCGTAGGCAAAATTACAGAAAAAAATGATTTTGAAATATATGTGAAATGATGGTGAAGTCATGATCAAAAAAGAAAGGAAGCTGATCATCACCTTTCATACAACGACAGAGGCGATGGCTATGGAAAAAGCCTGTAAGGAAGCAGGGGCAGACGGAAGGATCATTCCTGTGCCCCGTGCGATTTCCGCAGGCTGTGGCCTTGCCTGGGCAGCGAAGCTGGAAAGTGAAGCGGCCCTGCGGGCACTGATGGAACGGAACGGCATCAGCCCGCAGGCAGTGCAGGAATGCCTTGTGTGAGGTGATTTAGATGATTTATTTAGATAATGCAGCAACAACAATGCGAAAACCTGATGTGGTGATTCAGGCGGTGACAGAGGCCCTCAGCACCATGGGCAATGCAGGCAGAGGCAGTCATAATGCATCTTTGGATGCCTCCCGTATCATTTATGATACGAGGGAAAGACTGGCACAGTTTTTTCATGCAGAAAATCCCATGCAGGTGGTTTTTACCATGAATTCCACAGAAAGCCTGAATATTGCCATTAAGGGGATTCTGGAAAAAGGTGACCACGCCATTACAACGGCGTTGGAGCATAATTCCGTGCTTCGTCCCCTGTATGAGATGGAGGAAAAAGGCGTGGAACTGACGATCATTCCTGCAGACCGGCAGGGGTGTATCGATTATGCAGATTTTGAGAAAAACATCAAGAAGAATACAAAGGCCATCGTTTGTACCCATGGCTCCAACCTGACAGGGAATGTGGTGGATATCAGAAAAGTCGGTGAAATTGCGAAAAGACATGGAATCCTTTTTGTGGTGGATGCCTCCCAGACTGCGGGCGTGTTTCCCATCAATGTGCAGGAAATGCATATCGATATCCTTTGTTTTACAGGGCATAAAGGTCTTCTTGGTCCTCAGGGAACAGGTGGTATGATTGTAAAAGAAGGTCTGCAGGTGAAACCATTACTGTCTGGCGGCAGTGGTGTACAGACATATAGCAAAACCCATCCTGCCCAGATGCCTACGGCTTTGGAAGCAGGTACATTGAATGCCCATGGTCTTGCAGGTTTAAGGGCGGCAGTAGGTTATCTGCAGGAAACAGGTCTGGATGCCATCCGTAAAAAGGAACAGGCATTGATGACTCGTTTTTATGACGGGGTAAAAGAAATCGAAGGAATCACGGTATATGGCGATTTTTCCACGAAGGAACGCTGTGCCATCGTAACTCTGAATATTTGTGATTATGATTCTTCGGAAGTCAGTGATGCCCTTGCCATGCAGTATGGCATTTCCACAAGACCCGGTGCCCATTGCGCTCCTCTGATGCATGAAGCACTGGGGACGGTAGAGCAAGGGGCGGTTCGTTTCAGTTTTGCCCATTTCAATACGGAAGAAGAAGTTGATGCAGCAATTCAGGCTGTCCGAGAACTGGCTGCGCCTGAAGATATGGAGGAATGATTTATGGAAAAGAAAATCGTAGACGCAAGAGGTCTGGCATGCCCTCTGCCTGTGGTAAATGCGAAAAAAGCAGCGGAAGAACTGCATATAGGTGATGTTCTGACCGTTTTGGTAGATAATGAAATTGCAGTACAGAACCTGCAGAAATTTGCAAAACAGAAAGGTTTTTCTGCAACAGGCGAGAAAAAAGCAGAAAAAGAATTTGAAGTGACTATTAACGTGGTTTCTGATGCGGCTGTTCAGACTGTGGCTGAAGAAGCGGAAGAAGAAATCGTTTGTGCGGTAGATACAAGAAAAAACGGCATGGTCATCGTTCTGTCTGCAAATGTGATGGGTACAGGTGATGAAAAACTGGGTACAAACCTGATGAAAGCCTTTGTTTTTGCTGTGACAAAACAGGATCAGCTGCCCGAAACCATCGTATGCTATAACACAGGGGCGTACCTGACCTGCGAGGGAGCGGATACACTGGAAGACCTGAAAGCACTGGAAGCAGAAGGTGTAAATATCCTGACCTGCGGCACCTGTCTGGATTTCTATGGCATCAAGGATAAACTGGCTGTGGGTACCGTGACAAATATGTATGAAATCGTAGAAGTGATGGAAAAGGCGAAAAATATCGTCAGACCATAAACGAGAGGGTTCATTATGGAAAATCTTGTGATCATCAGAGGCGGAGGAGATATCGCCACCGGAACGATCTATAAATTATATCAGTGCGGCTTCAGAGTTCTGGTGCTGGAAACAGAAACACCATCTGCCATCCGCAGAAATGTGGCTTTTTCCGAAGCGGTGTATAACGGCACACAGACTGTGGAAAACCTGACCTGTCATCTTGTAAAAACTGTGGAAGAAGCAGTTTTTACGCTGGAGGAAGGTAAACTTGCAATGCTCATTGACCCCAAAGGAGAAAGCATTGACAGACTGAAACCCATGGCTGTGGTAGATGGTATCCTTGCCAAGAAAAACCTTGGCACAAACAGAAATATGGCGCCAATCACCGTTGCCCTTGGCCCCGGTTTTGCGGCAGGGGAAGATGTGGATGCTGTCATTGAAACCATGCGCGGCCATTC
>NZ_JBGVHV010000185.1:0-4268 GCF_045122575.1 Anaerotignum sp.
ACAACAGAAGCATACGTTGACGTTGAAAAAATCGTTAGAGAAACACTGACAGAAATCGGCTACACAAGAGCAAAATACGGCTTCGACAGCGAAACATGCTCCGTGCTGACAGCAATCCACGGTCAGTCCCCCGACATCGCACTGGGCGTTGACCACTCTCTGGAAAACAAATCCGGCGAAGACGACAGCGAATTTGACACAGGTGCAGGCGACCAGGGTATGATGTTCGGTTTCGCATGTAACGAAACAGAAGAACTGATGCCTCTGCCTATCTCCCTGTCTCACAAACTGACAAGAAGACTGACAGAAGTTCGTAAAAACGGCACACTGGCTTACCTGCGTCCCGACGGTAAAGCACAGGTAACAGTAGAATACGTAGATGATAAGCCCGTAAGAGTGGATACAGTAGTTGTATCTTCTCAGCACGATCCCGATGTGGAACACAGCCAGATCGAAAAAGATATCATCGAAAACGTAGTAAGAAAAGTGATCCCTGCAGAACTGCTGGATGATGCAACAAAATACTACATCAACCCTACAGGCAGATTCGTAATCGGCGGCCCTATGGGTGACTCCGGTCTGACAGGCAGAAAGATCATCGTTGACACATACGGTGGTTACGCAGCTCACGGCGGCGGCGCTTTCTCCGGTAAAGACCCCACAAAAGTAGACCGTTCCGCTTGTTACGCAGCAAGACACGTTGCGAAAAACATCGTTGGTTCCGGTATCGCTACAAAATGTGAAGTACAGGTTGCTTATGCCATCGGTGTAGCAAAACCCGTTTCCGTACTGGTAAACACATTCGGTACAGGTAAAATTTCTGATGATGAAATCACAGAAATCGTAAACAAAAACTTCGACCTGCGTCCCGCAGCGATCATCAAAAACTTCGACCTGCTGAGACCCATCTACAAACAGGTAGCAGCTTATGGCCACTTCGGCAGAACAGATCTGGATCTGCCTTGGGAAAGACTGGATATGGTTGACGTATTCAAAGAACGCATCTGATGAGAATGCCTTTGGTCCCGAACCTTTTGGTTCGGGACTATTTTTTTGTCCAGGCACAGAAAAGCCTTTCCTCGGATAGATTGAACATAACAGATTCCTGAAGGAGGAATGGCTATGTGGAAGAATATTACGGAAGTCCCTGTGGAACAGTCCTGCTTTGTCTGCGGGGTGCAGGGGGAAAGCCGTCTGCGTTTGTTTGATCTGGGGTTTTTCCGAGGCAGCCGGGTCCTGCCGCTGTATGAATGCTGCGGCGGCGGTACGCGGGTGTATCGGGTGAAGGATACGCTGATCGCCCTCAGAAATGGAGATGCGGCCTGTATTCTGGTGGAGGAGGCGGTGCAGGATGACTGAAAAACAGCTGCGGATCGCCCTCGCAGGCAATCCCAATACGGGTAAAAGCACTGTTTTCAATGCTCTGACTGGGCTGAAACAGCATACGGGCAACTGGTCGGGAAAAACTGTTGGCAATGCGGTGGGGTATTTTTCTCTGGGAGATTGGGAGGTGGCCTTGTACGATCTGCCGGGGATCTATTCTCTTTTTTCCGAATCGGCGGAGGAACGGGCGGCAAAGGATTTTATCTGCTATGAAGAACCGGATATGGTGGTGGTCGTGCTGGATGCCACCTCTCTGGAACGAAATCTGCCCTTGGGGCTGCAGGTCATGGAATTAACCAAAAATGTGGTTTTTTGCCTGAACCTGACCGATGAGGCGGAGAAGAAGGGGATCACTGTGAACCATGGGCTGCTGCAGGAGATGACGGGCGTGCCTGTGGTTCCCATGGCGGCAAGGCAGGGCATTGGTCTGACGGAGCTGAAACGCATGCTGCTGGGCATTGCGGAGGGGCACCGCCGCATCCATCCCAAGGGTATCGACTGGGCAGCTTTCGTGCCGGATACGGAGGAGGATTATCTTTCTGAAGCCTATCGGGAAAAGCGCTCGCTGGCCTTTCTGGAACGGTCGCAGGCAATCTGCAAAGCGGTGGTACGGAAGCAGGAAGAACGGGACAGATTTACGGAACGGCTGGATAAAATCATCCTGTCCAAGAAAACGGGCATCCCTCTGATGCTGTTGTTGCTGGGGCTTGTGTTCTGGATCACGGTGGCAGGGGCAAATATGCCGTCCAATTTTCTGATGCAGGCTATGAACCATTGGGGAGAGATTTTGCGGAATGGTCTGGTTTCGCTGGGAATACCCCTTTGGCTGGAAAGTCTCCTGATGGATGGGGTATATCTGACGGTTAGCTGGGTGGTGGCGGTCATGCTGCCGCCCATGGCGATTTTTTTCCCTTTGTTTACGCTTCTGGAAGATTTCGGATTGCTGCCCCGTATTGCTTTCAATCTGGATGGGTTGTTTCAGAAAGCAGGCGCCCATGGAAAACAGGCATTGACCTGCTGCATGGGTTTTGGCTGCAACGCGGCGGGGGTCACGGCCTGCCGCATTATCGAATCCCCCAGAGAGCGGCTCATTGCCATTCTGACTAACAATTTTGTGCCGTGTAACGGGCGGTTTCCCACATTGATCCTGCTGGCGGGGATCTTTTTTGCTCAGGGAAGCCCTGCAGCAGCGGGGATCTTTGTTTTTCTGCTGATCGTGCTTGCGGTAACGATCACGCTGGCTGTTTCTTTTGTGCTGAGTAAAACATTGCTGAAAGGCGTACCCTCTGCCTTTGTTCTGGAATTGCCGCCCTATCGCCGCCCGCAGATCGGGCAGGTCATCCTCCGCAGTGTGCTGGACAGGACGATTTTTGTACTGGGGCGCGCCATTACCGTTGCCATTCCTGCAGGGGCGATCATCTGGATCTGTCAGAATGTGGAGATCGGCGGATATACGTTGTTATATGGTCTGACGGTTCTGCTGGAGCCGTTAGGCTCTTTGATGGGATTATCCGGTGTCATCCTTGCGGCCTTTCTGCTGGGGATCCCTGCCAATGAAATCGTGATCCCCATCCTGCTGATGGTATACAGCCAAAGCGGCATGCTGGTGGAGGCGGAAGGAATGGCACAGGCAGGGGCGATCCTGACTGCCAATGGCTGGACGTGGGTCACGGCAGTCTGCACCATTCTGTTTTCTCTGAACCATTTCCCCTGCGCCACAACCCTTCTGACCATCCGCAAGGAAACGGACAGCTGGTTCTGGACGGGAGTCAGTTTTCTGCTCCCCACGGCGGTAGGCATTTTGCTGTGCGTGTTGGTCAATCTTCTGGCAGGGATCGGGCAGTTGATTTTTTGAGAAAAGATGATATACTTGTATCAAAATCAGCACCAAAGAGAATGGGGGAATTCGTATGAATGAAAAACTGTATCAGCTGCTGCAGAAGGCCGAACTGGATTTTGAACTGCGCCAGCGTATCTGGGCGGCAAAGGATGCCAAAGACCCTGCATTGGCTCTGTGTGAGCTTTGTACGGCGGAAGGGATCCCTCTGACAGTAGGGCAGCTGTTTTCCGAGCAGGAAGAATTTTTCTGTAATCTGTTCCGCAGCTGCAATGGCAGTGCGGTAGATCCTCTGGATGGCTGGGATGACCCCTTTGAAATGTTCTTTGCGGCGCTGGAAGCGTTGGATAAGAAATAAAAAAAGACCCCAAAAGGGTCTTTTTTGTTTGCTTATTTCGGTTGAGAGCAACCCCTTGCCACGCCGCCAACGGATACGCTGTCGGGGGGCAGGTCTGTGATGAGGAAGGGAATACCGCTTTTATCGATACCGGTCAAAGCCTCTACCTTATTTACAATATTTTTCATGATTTCTGCTTTTACAGCAGCATCGCGGTCGGGTTTTGCTACCCAGTCCAAAGTGATGACGGGGTCTTTGCGGAGTACATTTTCTGCATCCCATTCATGGATGAAAACATAGATATTCTGCATAGGGGTGTTGGAAATAACGCTGATCTGTTCAGCGATATATTCCATCAGATCTTTTTTCATGGCGGCATCCTGTTTGCCGACCAGTTCCACTTTTACAACGGGCATAGGCGAGTCTCCTTTCCTTCCAGAAATGATTTGACGCAATCAGTGTAACATAATATTGTACCTGTTTCAATACAAAAGACACGGCGCAGATTTCCTGTACCGTGTCTTTTTGTAAAGAGGGTATACTTGAGTAAGCAAACTTTTAGCATAGGTGGGATTGTTTTCGTCATTTTGCTCTATATGGATTTGTACAAATTGACGATGGGGAAAAGCTTGATTTTTCAGTATTTTCTGTTTAACTTGCTTTCATTTCCAATCTGAGCCTATCAGCGATGAGCGCGATGAACTCCGAATT
>NZ_JBGVHV010000186.1:0-10689 GCF_045122575.1 Anaerotignum sp.
TATGGAGTAAGATCCCTTGAAGATAACGAGGTTGATAGGTTGGAGGTGTAAGCACGGTAACGTGTTCAGCTGACCAATACTAATAGATCGAGGGCTTGACCAAAAAAGTAATGGCAAAGCCATTGCATAGATTACTCAAGATTGCTAAGTTTGTATTCAGTTTTGAAGGTGCTTCCTTCTTTGGGAGACCGATTTATACAGGGGTATAGTTCAGCTGGTAGAGCGTTGGTCTCCAAAACCAAATGTCGAGGGTTCGAATCCTTCTGCCCCTGCCATTTTTTAAATAACGACTCACCATTTTCATATGGCTCAGTAGCTCAGTTGGTTAGAGCGCCGGCCTGTCACGCCGGAGGTCGAGGGTTCGAGCCCCTTCTGAGTCGTTTTTTGGAAGTTTAGCTCAGCTGGGAGAGCAACTGCCTTACAATCACACGGTCACAGGTTCGAGCCCTGTAACTTCCACTTTTTTTTAAGGTCCGTTGGTCAAGGGGTTAAGACACCGCCCTTTCACGGCGGTAACGCGGGTTCGAATCCCGCACGGATCATAGGAAAGGCTCCTTTGTGCTATTACAGCGCAGAGGGGTTTTTTATTTTGCCAAAATCTGTTACAATAGAGAAAAGAAATGCGGGGAGGCGATTCCATGCAGTCCAATTGTGAAACATGCATGTATTTCGGATATGATGAAGAATGGGAAGAGTATTACTGTGAAGTAAATCTGGATGAGGATGAAATGGAAAAATTCCTGACGGATTCTTTTCACGGCGGATGCCCCTATTATCGTCTGGAGGACGAATATAAAACAGTAAGAAAACAGATGTGATCGCAAGGGGGCGAGGATATGAAGACGTGGATGGCACTGCTTTTGACCGGCGTGATGATGTTTGGCTGCGCCGGAACAGTTTTTGCAAAGGATATCAATGTGATGGTGGACGGGAAACAGGTGGAATTTACCGATGCCAAGCCCTATGTGGATGAAAACGGCAGAACCATGGTGCCACTGCGCCCTGTGGCAGATGCGATGGGCATTGAGGTGGAATGGGACAGAAGAACCAGAACGGCTGTCTTTTCCGATACCTATGATCCGGGCATCGAAGGCTTTGGTTATGATATCGAAGGCAAACAGGTCTATGGCAGAATCGTATATATGTCTCTGAGTTTTCAGTTGGATGAGCCGGAAGTAAAAATGTTTGGCAAAGTGAAAAAAGACAGCGGAGAAATGACAATGATCGCAGACCGCTTTCAGATGGACACCACAGCCGTGGTGAAGGATGGCAGAACCTATGCGCCTCTGCGGTATATGGTGCAGAGCTTTGGCTACGATGTGGGCTGGGACAACGGAACGAAAACCGTGACGGTGGAAAAAAATAGAATGGCATAAAACAAAAGGTCTCGGGTCAGAAGCCCTGAGACCTTCTTCATATTTTCGGAAAAGATGGATATACTAACAGCAATTTACGGAACGGAGGGATTTTTTTGATCTATACTTTGACATGCAATCCTTCGGTGGATTATGTGGTGCAGATGGCGGAATTTTGCCCGGGAATGGTTAACCGTGCCCAGGGGGAGCAGGTATTTTCCGGCGGGAAAGGGATCAACGTAACGGTGATTCTGAAAAATCTGGGGATCCCCAACAGAGCCTTGGGTTTTCTGGCGGGCTTTACGGGGGATTTTATTGAGCAGGATCTGCGGGAACAGGGCTGTCAGACGGAGTTTGTACGCCTTGCCAAAGGCTTTTCCCGCATCAATGTGAAGATCAAAGGGCAGGAGGAAAGCGAGATCAACGGCGGAGGCCCTGCGGTGGATCAGGCGGCTATGGAAGCCCTTTTTGAGAAGGTCAACAGCCTGCAGAAAGGAGATATGCTTATCATTTCCGGCAGCATCCCTCCTTCTCTGCCCAAAGACCTGTATGAAAAGATACTGGGGCTTCTGGATGAACGGGGCGTTTATGCGGTGGTGGATACGGCAGGTGAGGCGCTGATGAAGACCTTGCGGTATGAACCCTTTCTGATCAAGCCTAATCGGCAGGAACTGGAGGAACTGGCTCAAAGCAGACTGTTTACCAGAGAGGAGATCGTTGCCCAGGGAAGACGGCTGCAGGAAATGGGGGCACAGAATGTGCTGATCTCCATGGCGGCGGAAGGAGCCGTGCTGCTGACTTCTGACGGGAAGGTGTTCTTTGGGGAAGCCCCCAGAGGAACAGTCCGTAACTCTGTCGGAGCCGGTGATTCCATGGTCGGCGGTTTTGTGGCAGGCTGGCTGAAAACAGGCAGTTATCCGGCGGCGCTGCAGTGGGGGATTGCTGCAGGCAGTGCCAGTGCTTTCTGTGAAGGGTTGGCAACGGGAGAGGAAATCCGCAGGTTACTGGAGGCGGAGATCCGTATCAGCACGGAGATATTGTGAAAATCAGAAAATTTTTGAAAAACCCATGATTTTCCTTGAGAAACAGCCTTGCACCTTTTTGTCGAATCCCGTATACTATTACGGTAGCATACAAAATATGCCTAGAATTGAAAAAAAGAGCAAGGGTGAAATAAGATTGAACAGACATTTGCAAGAGTGGGGAAATGCGATCCTGCGGGCAGCTGTCATCATCATCGTGCTGTTTTTCTTCTGCTGGCCCATGCGGTTGATGGGCAGTTCCATGGAGCCGACCATGGGGGATGGAGAAATCGTACTGATGAATCGCTTTGCAGCCATGCAGGAATATTACGAAAAGGGCGATATTGTGATGTTCCACTACTTTGATGCGGACGGCGACAAAACAGTCGTAAAACGAATCATTGCCACAGAAGGGGATACGATCCGTATTCTGGAGGAAGGCGTGGAAGTCAATGGAGAGATCCTGAGAGAACCCTATGCGGACGGCGAAACGATGGGCTTGGTGGACATGACGGTACCAAAGGATACGGTATTTGTCATGGGGGATAACCGCCAGACCAGCTTTGACAGCCGCAACATGGGGGCGATCCCCTGTGATGACCTGAAGGGGAAGGTGTTCTTCCGTATTTATCCTTTCGGGGAATTTGTAAAAATCAAATAAAAAAAGAATGGACGTATTCCGAAAAAGGGATACGTTTTCTTTTTTTTGCATAAAAAACGAAACCTCTCATATATTTACATAGACAAAGGGTGGAAGTTCGAAACTTTGGATAGATGGAGGAGGGTTTTTATGCCGTTGACATTGGCGAAGGAAACGATGGAGATGAACTGGAAGGAACCGGTGGGCAGGCAGTCCGGCCAGATATTATTGGAAGGAGATATGATCGTGCCTGACAGCAAGCCTGATCTGCAGGAAATTCTGCGCTGTGAGGGAAAAGTGAAAATTCGGGAGAAACGTATCACGGATGATCGCCTTTCTTTTTCCGGGGAAGCGGAGGTCTGTGTGCTGTATGGGGCGAAGAATGGGGAAAAGCCCCTGTATGCCATGAAAGCCACCTTGCCGCTGGAGGATTTTTTACATATCGATGGGCTGGGGAGAGAGATGGACGTGGATCTGTCGGCAGAACTGGAGCATCTGGACTGTCGGATCATCAATGACAGAAAGGTCAGCGTAAAAGCCGTGATTCTGATGGAAGCAGAAGCAGAACAGAAGAAAACGGCGGAAATTCTGACGGATGTGGCAGGAGACGGGGTGGAAACGCTGACGGACACCCTGCAGATGGAACAGGACACGGCTGCGGTGAAAGACCGCTTTACGGTGAAGGAAGAAGTGGCGATCCCTGCCGCCCTGCCGGAGATCGGGGAGGTGCTGACGGAAAATATCAGCCTGACAGAGCAGGATATTCGCCCCATGGATGGAAAAGCAATAGTACGGGGAACGATTGCCCTGCGCCTGCTGTATACGGATGGCGAGGGGAATCTGGGCAGCCTGACGGAAAAGATCCCCTTCAGCGGCTATCTGGAAAATGAGGGGATCAGCCCCAAGACCGACCTGCAGGGGGAACTGACGGTGGAGGATTACAGGCTGACCCCTGCCGTGGATGAAGACGGGGAGACCAGACAGATTCATGTGGACGTGACCGTAGGGGCAACGCTGAAGGGCAAGGAAACGACGGAGCAGGCTGTGCTGCAGGATGCGTATGCACCAACGGGCGCGGTTTCTCTGCAGAAAGAAAAGATCACCTACCCCGTGACAGTGGCCCATGGGAAAAACCAGTTTGCCATCAAGGAGCGGATCCTGCTGGAAGGGGAGGAAACGCCCATGCTGCGGGCAGAAACGGTCTGGGGCGAAGTGCGCCTTTCCGAAGCTCATGCGGGGAAGGATGCAGTGGAGGCGGAAGGGGTATTTACGGCAGATATCCTGTACCACTGTGCCGACGATGCGGAGCCGGTGGCCATGCTGAAACGGGGGATCCCCTTCAGCCAGACTATGGAGATGAAGGGGGTTCTGGAGGGGGATGATGCGGAAGTATCCCTCAGACTGGAGGATGTGGATTTTCAGATGCTTTCCGAAAGGGAAGGGGAACTGCGGGCAACGGTGACCATGGAGGCCAATGCGGAACGGCAGAAAACGGCGGACGTGGTGACGGATATTGTGGCGGCGGATCTGACGGAGCCCATGCCTGCAGCGGGGGCGGTCATCTATATGGTGCAGAAGGGGGACAGTCTCTGGAAGATTGCGAAACGATATCGCACAACAGTAGCGGATATTGTGGCGGTGAATGAGATCGAGCATCCCGACTTGATTTACCCGGGGCAGAAGTTACTGATCATCAAAATGAAAAGATAAATGAAAAAGGACGGCAAAGCCGTCCTTTTATATTTCCTCGGTTTCTTTCAATAATTCGTCATAGGTGGTTTCCAGAGCATCCCGAATCCCTTTTAACTGGGATGTATAGATATGCTGGATGCCCCGCTCAATTTTTACAAGGGATTCTCTTGTCATATCAATGCCCTGCAGCTGCAGAAGACGGACAAGCTCTGTCTGACCGATCCCTTTGGACAGGCGGATCCTACGGATGTTCTGACCAATGAGGATGGTTGTTGTCTGTTTGATTTTCATGTTATTTGATTTCCTGTTCCAGGTTGTTAAATTCCGGTGTGTCAAAAAATTCTGCCAAAGTCATATCCAGACCATCACAAATCATTTTGATGGTCAGAATTTTGGGATTGTTGCTATTTCCGTAAAGAATGCTTTTCAAAGATGTAGGAGGAATGGCGCAAACGGTAGCAAGTTTATTTATGGTCAGGTTGCGTTCCCCACAAAGCTGCAAAATACGCCCGCGAATGGCAGACATCGTGTCCATTGTCAGTTTTCTCCTTCTGTATCTTCCAGTTCAATTTTGCCCTGTTCCTTTTCGAAATCACGAATACATTGGTTGATGAGATACATAATTTGTCCGCTGGCAGAACGGCCGTTGTATTTGGATACATAATGAAATTTCTTTAGGATATCTGCATCAATACGGATGCTGATGTGTTTTTGATTTTTCATAATAGCTCCTCTTTTCGCTAAGAATGCACTAAATTTGTATTTATATTAAGTGAAAAATGTGGTATGATTTTCTAAATGCACTTAATATTAGTGCGTAAAATTGGAGGGGGATAAATCATGTCCGACTTTGCGAAGAACTTAAAAAGATTTCGAAAACAGAAAGGCTATTCCCAGCAAAAACTGGCAAAGGCACTGGATTATGGCTATACTGCCATTGCAAATTACGAAAGCGGCAGAAATGAACCTTCCTTTGATGATTTGATTCGTTTGGCGCAGATTTTGGATGTAACATTGGATGAATTGATCGGAATGGAATTTACTTTAGAAGAAAAAACGCTTGTTTCCGCTTTCAAGAAATTAAGTGCTGAAAATAAAAATAGAATATTGGACTTGATGCAAGCCCTTCAATCATAAAGATAGAAGGGTATTTTTTATTTCCTGCCATTCTGGGCAGTATGGATGCCCGACGGGCGCAAAGACATTTTCTCCAAAAGCGAGAACCTGAATTTCAAGCGAGAACTTGATTTTTCCTAGGAATCCCTTTGCTTCTCCAAATTGGTTATGCTATAATATAAAATCAGCAGAGGTGTACCCTTTTGCTGAGGAATCAGTTTACATTTTTTCAACAGAGGTGTTCTATGAAAGGTTATTTCATTTCCGTGGAGGGCGGCGACGGCAGCGGCAAATCCACACAGATCAAAAATATAGAAGCATACCTGCAGGAGAAAGGGCTGGACTATATCCTGACCCGAGAACCCGGCGGCACCCCTGTGGCGGAAAAGATCAGAGAACTGATCCTTGACCCTGCTAATAAGGCGCTGACAGGCAGAGCGGAAATGCTCCTTTATGCGGCATCCAGAGCCCAGCATGTGGAAGAAAAGATCCTTCCCGCGCTGGCAGAAGGAAAGGTCGTTCTTTCTGACCGCTTTACGGATTCCAGCATCGCTTATCAGGCGTACGGCAGAGGACTGGGCAGCATGGTTGCAGAGGTGAACCGTATCGCAACGGGAGGAAAAGAACCGGATCTGACGATTTTCCTCAACATCACACCTGCAGCAGGCATGGCTCGCAAAAATAAACAGGACGGTCATGTATTGGATCGTCTGGAACTGGAACAGGCAGCATTCCACGAAACGGTCTATGAAGGTTACCTTGCGCTGGCAAGGGAAAGCGGCGGACGCATCGCCGATATTGATGCGGACAGACCGGAGGAGGAAGTGTTTGCCGATATCAAAGCAAGACTGGATCAACTGTTCGGCTTCTGAGCCTAAAATAAAGGAGGGTTCTTTATGAAACTCATTATTGCAATCATTCAGGACGAAGATGCGGGTGAAGTCATTTCCCATCTGAACGAAGCAGGCTTTCAGGTAACAAGACTGAATACAAAGGGCGGCTTCCTGCGCGCCGGTAATACGACCATTATGACCGGTGTGAAAAAGGAAAAAGTGGAAGAAGCACTGAAAATTATTGAAACAAACAGTAAGGCGCGCACCCAGTATGCAACACTGCCTTCTTCCGTAGGCGCGATGCATGGCTTTATCCTTGCGCCCATCGAAGTAAAGGTTGGCGGTGCGACAGTATTCGTGCTGGATGTGGAGCAGTTCTACAAATTCTGATATTTGAAATATTGATAAGGAAGGGAGATGCCTGATTTGTATACATTTCAGGAAATCCGAGGGAATAACCCCTTAGTGGAACAACTGAAAACAGCCGCAAACGGCGGCAAGGCTTCCCATGCTTATCTTTTTATCGGGGGTGCAGGGGCAGGCAAACGGCTCATCGCCAATACCTTCGCCAAGGCTTTGCAGTGTGAAGGGGAAGGAGAAAAGCCCTGCGGCAGCTGCAGAAGCTGTCAGTCTTTTGACCATGGGAATCATCCCGATATCATCTATGTGCGCGGCGAAAAGAAAAATATCGTCGTGGATGAGATTCGGGAACAGATTCTGGAAACGGTAGATTTAAAGCCGTATCATTATCAGAAAAAAATCTATATCATCGAAAAGGCGGACACCATGAATACACAGGCACAGAACGCCCTCTTGAAAACCTTGGAGGAACCGCCTGCCCATGCCATGTTTCTGCTTCTGGCAGAGCGTGCAGAGGCATTTTTGCCCACCATCCTTTCCCGTGTGGTGACCATGAAGATCCGTCCTCTTTCCGAAGAAACGGTGGCGGAATATCTGATGGAAACAGGTCTTTCCGAGGAGGAGAGCCGTGTGCTGTCGGCCTATGCCCAAGGGCGCATCGGTCAGGCGCTGGAACTGAAAGAGGATACGTCCTTCCGCGAAATGCGGCAGGATATTCTGGGCAAACTGGAAGCCCTCCCTTCCATGCCTGAGGGGGAGGCCTATTTACTGGCAAAAGAACTGGAGGCCTATAAAAATGACCTGCGGTTTTTGGATATTATGGAATTGTGGTATCGTGATCTTCTGACGGCAAAAAGCCTGAGAGAGGAACGGTATCTCATCCAGAAAGATAAGAAAGACGCCATTTTCCGAGGGGCAAAGGAGCCTGCGGAAACCTTGGCGAAGAAAGCACAGTCTGTGCGCGAAGCGCGCAAAAGGCTTTTACAGAATGCAAATTTTCGGCTGACCATAGAGGTCATGCTGATGGACTTAAAGGAGAATTGACCCATGAAAGAAGTGGTAGGGATCCGTTTCAAAAAGGCGGGCAAGATGTATTATTTTGACCCCGCAGGCCTGAAACTGGAAAAAGAAGACGGTGCCATCGTGGAAACTGCGAGAGGCGTGGAATACGGCACAGTAATCAAGGAAAATACCTTTGTGCCCGAAGAAACCATTATTGCCCCCCTGAAGCAGGTGATGCGAAAGGCAACCCAGGAAGACAAAAAAACAGTGGAAAACAACCGCAAGAAGGAAGAAGAAGCCTTCGGGATCTGTCTGGAAAAGATCGTTCGACTGGATCTGGATATGAAACTGGTGGACGTGGAAATGACTTTTGATAAAAACAAGCTGATTTTCTACTTCACCTCTGACGGACGTGTGGACTTCCGCGAACTGGTAAAGGAACTGGCGGCAGTATTCCGCACCCGTATCGAACTGAGACAGATCGGTGTCCGTGATGAAGCGAAGATGCTCAACGGCATCGGCATCTGTGGCAGACCTCTTTGCTGTGCAACATTCTTAGGAGATTTCCAGCCCGTTTCCATCAAGATGGCAAAGGAACAGAATCTCTCTCTGAATCCCACAAAGATCAGCGGCATCTGCGGCAGACTGATGTGCTGTCTGAAATACGAAGAAGATGTTTATGAAGAACTGAACAAGAAACTGCCTCGTGTGGGCGATATCATTTCCACGCCCGACGGCACAGGCGAAATTTTAACAACAAACGTGCTGATGCAGCAGGTAAAAGCGGCGGTGCGTAAGGCGGAAAATGATCCTCCCACCATCGGTTTTTACCATGTGGATGAGATCAAACTGATCCGTTCCAAAAAGAAACGCAAACAGGAACCCATCTCCGAGGAGCTGAAAGTATATGAGGACTGATATCACCATCCATCCCCATGAACGGGTAGATGACCTTCATCGGGACGGTCACCATATCATTCAGGATCCAAAGCGGTTCTGTTTCGGCGTGGATGCGGTCATCCTTGCGGGCTTTGCCAAGGTGAAAAAGGGCGAAAAGGTGCTGGATCTGGGCACAGGAACAGGCATCATCCCCATCCTGCTGGCGGCAAAAACCAAGGGTGAGCATTTTACCGGACTGGAAATTCAGCCGGAAAGTGCGGAAATGGCAGATCGCAGCGTGCAGATGAACGAACTGGAAGAAAGGGTAGCCATCTGTGAAGGGGACATCAAGGACGCGGGCACTATTTTCGGCGGCTCCACCTTTGATGTGGTCACTTCCAATCCCCCTTATATGAACGAGGGCGGCGGCCTGGTGAACCCCTTTGAAGCGAAAGCCATTGCCAGACACGAGATCCTCTGTTCTCTGGAGGATGTGGTGGCGGCAGCGGCAAAGGTGCTGAAACCTCAGGGCAGATTTTATATGATCCACAGACCCCATCGCCTGACGGATATCATGGTACATCTCAGACAGTATAAACTGGAGCCGAAACGGATCCGTTTTGTGCAGCCCTATGCGGACAAAGAGCCTACCATGGTTCTGGTGGAAGCGGCAAGGGGCGGCAAGCCCTGGGTGAAGGTGGATGCACCGCTGGTCATCTACAAAGCACCTAACGAATACACCGAAGAAATTTACGAAATTTATTATGGAAAGGGACAGGCATAAGCCTGTTTGAAATATATTATGGCAGGGACATTATATCTTTGTGCCACGCCCATCGGTAATCTGGATGACATCACCTTCCGTGTGGTAAAACTGATGGAAAGCGTGGACGTCATCGCTGCGGAGGATACCCGCAATACATTGAAATTACTGAATCATTTTGAAATCAAAACACCCATGACCAGCTATCATGAGCATAACAAGGTCACCAAAGGCCCTGTGCTGGTGGAACGCATGCTGGCAGGGGAAAGTATCGCTCTGGTGACGGATGCGGGCATGCCCGGCATTTCCGACCCCGGCGCAGACCTTGTCAAGCTGTGCTACGATGCAGGGGTGCCTGTGACCGTGGCCCCCGGTGCGTCTGCGGCGGTGGTGGCCTTGGTTCTTTCCGGTCTGGATACCAGAAGGTTTGTGTTTGAAGGCTTCCTTCCTCCCGATAAGAAGGAGAGAAGGGCGATCCTGAAAACACTGGAACGGGAACACCGCACCATGATCTTCTATGAAGCCCCCCACAGACTGACAGATACGCTGGAAGAACTGGCGGAACTGTTTGGGGAAGACCGTCAGATGGCGGCTACCAGAGAACTGACGAAAAAATTCGAAGAAGTTCGCAGAGATACCATCGGCGGACACCTGAAATACTTCACGGAAAATCCCCCCAAGGGCGAATTTGTTCTGGTCTGCGAAGGCTTCTCTCTGGAAGCCCAGAGACAGGAGGAAATGGAAAGCTGGGAAAGCATTTCCGTGGAGGAACATGTGCAGAAATACGTGGATCAGGGCATGAGCGAGAAGGATGCTATGAAACAGGCAGCCAAAGACCGCGGCGTATCTAAGAGAGATATTTACCAAGTCCTCAAAAAGTAAGTTTGAAAGACTAACTATTAAAAGTCAAGTCAAAAAATCAAAATTTTAAGTAAAGTGCAGAAATACTTTTCAAGTAAGTTAGAACCTTAAAAATTGCATGACAAAAAGAGCATCGTACGGATGCTCAGAGGAGTAATCGGAAAAT
>NZ_JBGVHV010000187.1:0-9289 GCF_045122575.1 Anaerotignum sp.
CTGTATGTGTCTGGTGTATCGGAACCGTCTGCAGAAGATCACAAAAAAAGAATGGAAGGTCGGCTCCATCCTTGGGGCATTGCTGGCGGCCATGTTCCTGCTGATGACAGTGGGACTGCAGTATACGACCCCTTCCGTCAATGCCTTTCTGGTGAATATCCCTGCAGTTATCGTGCCATTCATCTGTTGGGGCGTGTTCCATCAGAAACCGACAAAAAATCATTTTCTGGCGGCAGGGATGACGCTGATCGGTGTCTGCTGTCTGTCCCTGACCAGCGATTTCCGTATGGATTTCGGGGCGGCATTATCCCTGCTGGCGGCGGTGGCTTTTTCCCTGCAGATGGCATTTCTGGGGAATCTCACAGAGGACTGTGACTCCGTCCATATTGCAGTGGTAGAAAATATCGCTACGCTGGCGGTGATGGCGGCCATCGTGACCTTTACGGGCTGGGATATGCCGGCCATGACATTGCCTTCTTTTGGAAATTTCTTCTTCCTTGGGGCATTCTGTACGGCGGCTTATTTTGCCCTGCAGTCTGTGGGGCAGCAGATCACCTCCCCCAATAAGGCGGCCATCATCATCACGTCCGAATCGATTTTTGCGGCGGTCTTTTCTGCCATTCTCTATGGAGAACGCATGGCGCTGCGGGGTTATCTGGGCTGTATCATCATTTTTGCGGCGATGATGCTGGCGGAGACCCCTGCAAAAAAAGAGTGTTGACAAGGCGAACAAAATCGAATAAAATGAGAACATAAATAGAACAAAAGTTCGTAAAAATGAAAGAGATACCTTAGTTGACAGAAAGGTGGATATAGAATGGCAGCGAAAAGTGCAAAAGAAGACGGTAAATTTGAAGATAAGCAGAAGGCTTTGGATGCGGCTCTGAGTCAGATCGAAAAACAGTTTGGCAAAGGCGCGGTAATGAAATTGGGGGATAACAATGCCCAGATGCAGGTGGAAGTGGTTCCTTCCGGTTCTTTGAGCCTTGACCTGGCACTGGGGGTTGGCGGTGTGCCTAAGGGCAGGATCGTAGAAGTATACGGCCCCGAATCTTCCGGTAAAACAACGGTAGCCCTGCACATGGTTGCGGAAGTGCAGAAACGCGGCGGTATTGCCGGCTATGTGGATGCGGAACATGCCATGGATCCTACCTACGCAAAAGCGCTGGGGGTTGATATCGACAACCTGTATATCTCTCAGCCCGACGACGGCGAACAGGCGCTGGAAATTGCGGAAACCATGGTACGCAGCGGTGCCATCGATATCGTGATCGTGGACTCCGTAGCAGCACTGGTACCCCGTGCGGAAATCGAAGGCGAAATGGGCGATTCCCACATGGGTCTGCAGGCAAGACTGATGAGCCAGGCTTTGAGAAAACTGACAGGGATCACAAACAAATCCAACTGTACCGTTGTTTTCATCAACCAGCTGCGTGAAAAGATCGGGATCACTTTCGGTAATCCCGAAACAACCACAGGCGGTCGTGCACTGAAATTCTATTCCTCCATCCGTATGGAGATTAGAAAAGCTGATGTGCTGAAACAGGGGACAGAAATCGTGGGTAACCGTGTAAAAGTAAAAATTGCGAAAAACAAGGTTGCACCTCCCTTCAAAACAGCGGAATTCGATATCATTTACGGCAAGGGTATTTCCAAAGAAGGGGATATTCTGGATCTGGCGGCAGATGTGGATATCGTAAACAAGAGTGGTGCATGGTATGCCTATAACGAAACACGCATTGGTCAGGGCCGTGAAAATGCGAAGCAGTTCCTGAGAGATAACCCCGATGTATGTCAGGAAATCGAAAATCAGGTAAGAGAACATTATGATCTGCCCGTGCTGGATGCGGTGGAAGCGGCAGGCGCAGGCATTGCAGAAGTAGAACTGTAATTTCAGACAAAAAATAACCCTATGAGAGTTTTCTCATAGGGTTTTCTTGTTTTTCAGACAAATACCATCTGTACCAGAACCATATAGCAGACCGTGCCGCCAAAGATGGAGAGCATGGTATTTCCTTTGCCGAGATGCAGAAGGGCAGTCACCGCCGATGCAATGAGCATAGGAGCGAAGCCTGCGGCAGAGGAGAAGGACATGCCCTTCAGACAGTACATCACGAGGGTCGCCATGATAGTCATGGGCAAAACTCTGCCCAGATAGCGGATGATCTCCGGCACTTCCTTTCCGCGGAAGATCAGAAAGGGGAAGGCGCGTTCCAGTAGTGTGCAGAGGGCGCAGACGGCGATGATGGCAATAGATTGTGTCGGTGTCAGTACCATATCAGTTTCCCTCCTTTTCTTTGGGCTCGATGCGGCTTCTCAGGATGGTCAGAAGGGCTACCGTAATGAGAAGAGAAGGCAGGATAAAGTGGGAAGGGCCAAACAGGACCAGACAGACAATGCTGGAAACGAAGGCCAGAAGGGCAGGCAGACGATTGTCTGCCCCTTTCATCTGCTCGATGAGGATAACGATGAACAGAGCGGTCAGGGCAAAGTCGATACCTGTCGTATCGAAGGGAATGAGGGTGCCGATCAAGGCGCCAAGGATACTCAGTACCACCCAGTAGAGGACAGGCATGACCGCAGTCAGAACATAAGCCCATTTTTCGTCGATATCATCGGGGAAATCATGGGAGCAGTGGAGGGAATAGTTTTCATCTGTCAGAGAATAGATGAGAAAATATTTCCAGAAGCCGAAGGAACGGAATTTCTCAATGAAGGAAAGTCCGTAGAAAATATGGCGGCTGTTCAGGAGCAGTGCCATAACGGCTACTGTTGCCAGAGAAACACCGCCGGCAAAAAAACTTACCATCAGATACTGCAGAGAGCCTGCCATAACGAACAGGCTGCAGGCACCTGTCCAGAGAAAATTGTAGCCGGCGCTTTCCATCAGCACGCCGTAGGCCAGACCTACGGGGATGAAGCTGATAAAGATGGGGAAGCTATGCTTCACGGCATAGCGAAGGGTTTTTGTCATAAAATCAATCCTTTTCAGGGTTATTCGATACGCATCTGATTGATGCGGTTTTCATCGGGATGAATATAGATGGTCTTGTTTGTCAGATAGATGACCATACCGGGTTTTGCGCCATTGGGTTTCTTTACATTTTTCCGCTGGGTATAATCCACGGGAACCATGCTGCTGTTTTTCGCCTTGCTGTAGAAGGCCGCCAGATTTGCCGCTTCCTCCATGGTGGCTTCGGGCAGTTCAGCCTGACCGTTGGTGCGGATGATGACATGGGAGCCGGGGATGTCTTTGGTATGCATCCACAGATCGGTGGGGTCAGCCACGCGAAGGGTCAGTTCGTCATTCTGCAGATTGCTTTTGCCCACCAGAATTTCATAGCCGTCGGAAGAAATATAACGCATGGGTTTGGATTTTTTTGGTTTCTGCTGGCCTTTTTTCTGTACCTGACGGCGGATAAAGCCGCTTTCTGCCAGCTCGGTACGGATCTCGGAAAGGTCTGCATCGTCTTTGGCATTTTCCAGCGCATTTAACACACTTTCCAGATAAACCAGTTCTTCTTCATTCTGTTTTTCCTGAATTTCCAGAGCAGCCAGCGTACGTTTTGCCTTGTTGTATTTTGCAAAATATTTCTGGGCATTTTCTGCAGGGGTTTTTGCAGGGTCGATGGCGATTTCGATCTCAGGCATGTCTTCTTCGTAATAATCGATGGTTTTGAAGGTAGTCACACCCTGAGGTACTGCGTAGATATTGGCTGTCAGCAGTTCGCCTTTTTTCTTCCACATGTCCATGCCCTTGGTTTCTCTGCGGGTCTTCATCTGGATCTCTTTTTTCTTCACGCAGCGCTCGATGTTGTTCATGATGAGTTTGCGCATATCCTGCGCTTTCTGGCGGATATGGGCTGCATTGTCTCTTTCGTGGTAGAACCCTTCCAGAAGGGCGGAAATGGTTTCGAATTCCTTTTTCTGCAGGCTGGCAAACTGGGTCATTTCCAGTACAGCAAAGTCCACGATCTTTCCGTTTTCCTGATAATAGATGGCAGGAAGGTACGCTTCTGCTTTGATGGTTTCCATGGTTTTATCAAAGGCTGCAAAAAGTTTTTCGCTTTCTTCGATGCTTGTTTCCTGACAGGCGTTGGATGCATCCAGCCCTGCGCGGGAGCAGATCTCTCCGGCCATGATAGGGCTGATTCCGGTGTAGGTCTGGTAGAGGAATTCCTGCAGTTTTCTGCCTTCCTGCAGATGCAGGGACAGGGCGAAATCGCCGCTGGCGGCTTCTAGAGGATTTTTCTTATCCTGAGAAGGAGGGAAAACATATTCCTTGCCGGGCAGGACTTCGCGGACGGAACTCTTTTCGTGGGTCACGCGTTTGATGGAGTCCAGAATTTTACCGTTTTCATCGGTGAGGATCAGGTTGCTGTGTTTGCCCATGATTTCCAGAATGAGGTTTTTTGTAGTGATATCGCCCATTTCGTTGGCAGATTCCACGCGGATGATGACGATACGTTCGAAATTGGGCTGAACGATGTCAATGATCTTACCGCCTGCAATGTGTTTGCGCATGACCATGCAGAACAGGGGTGCAGTCATGGGGTTTTCCCTTGTGCTTTCTGTCAGATGCACACGGGGATGGGCAGAGTTGGCAGAAAGGATGACTTTTTTCGCACCCATGCCGGGGATGCGGACAGTCATACGGATCTCATCGGCTACAGGCTGATGGATCTTATCGATACGCCCTCCCAGAAGGGCGGATTTTAATTCGGATACGATGGCAGATGTTGTAATGCCGTCCAGTGCCATAAAGGACACCTCCTTAAAAGAATGTTCTAACTTAAAATTTTATCATAGTATGAAGGGTTTTGCATCTGTTTTTTGCGTTGGGGGAGAGGATCAGACAAAAGAAAAGCACCGATACGACTGGAAGTCGTTTCGGTGCTGATACTTATTGATTCAGATGTGTTGTTCTTTTTAAAGCTTAAACCAGTGCACGGTACAGGAAGGTTACGATCTGACCGCGGGTGCATGTCTGGGATGGAACGAATGTGTTTTCCGTTACGCCTGCAGTTACGCCGTTTTCCACTGCCCAAGCGACAGCCTGTGCATAGGAGTCAGCGACGGAAACATCGGTAAACTTGTCAGAAACAGCGGTTGTGGGACTGCCTGCCTGTTTCCAGAAATATTCCATTGTCATGGCGCGGGTACAAGGTTTGTTGCCATCGAAGGAAGAGCCGGAAACCATGCCGTTTTCGTATGCCCATGCGGCAGCTTTTGCGTAGTATTCGTTGCCTGTCAGATTGCTGAAAGGATTGGCAACAGAAGGTTCGGGGGAACCGGCAGCGCGCCACATGAATGTCAGGATCTGTGCATTGGTGCATGTGCTGTCAGGGGAGAATGTGGTGGGTGTTGTGCCTGCAGTCACGTTGTTGTCCACTGCCCATGTTACGGCTTTGGCATAATAAGCGGATGCAGAAACATCTTTAAAAGCAGGGGCAGAAGGTGTAACAGGAACTACAGGAGCAGGCTGTGCAGGAGTTACGTCATATTTGGAGAGGTCTGCATGGGTAAAGAAGAATCTTTCCTCATAATATCCAGGGCCATAAGAAATACCGAAAATGCCGTTTTTGTCATCTTCAGATAATTCGAGACGGCTGATGCCGGCCATGTATGTGTTCAGATAACCCGTCTGACCATAATAGTCTACTTCGTTATTGATAACAAATTTACCGTTCTGCAGAGAATAGAAGCCTTCACCGCCGGGGAAGAGTTCAAAAAATCCTTTGCATTCAGCAGTAAAATAGGCGCCAATGGCGGGCAGACGATATACTGTAACTTCTTCTTCATGGTAAACCATTTCTTCTTTTTCCCAGTCCCAGTCGCCCATAGTCAGAGGGATCTTGTAGGTATCCAGTACATTGGAAATGGTCAGTTTTACATTGGGTTCTTCGGCAAGTTTCGGCAGTGTCACAGTAGTTCCTGCGGCAAATGTAGGAACAGAAAGTCCGAAGCAGAGGGACATCGTTAATAAGATAGACAGTATACGTTTTTTCATAATTGTGACCTCCTTATTGGGATCGGATCGTCGGTAAAGAGAATGTGTTTCCGATCCTTTGTGATATAGATTGATATTCGATATGCAGACAGCATCTCCTTTTATTTTGCGTGGAAGGGAATGATTTATGGTGCTGATTGTATGAAATTTAGATAAAGATTAGAAAAAAATTAAAATTAGTGTATACAATACACGGTTTTTCTTGCCATTAGGGAGCGGAAAGGGTATAATAAAACATCTATTTTGAACGAGAAAAAGAAAGGAATCCGAACATGAGTGCAACTGTAAGAAGCATGACAGGCTACGGACGCGGTGAACATATCGCAGAAGAACGTAAATTTACAGTGGAAATGAAATCTGTGAACCATCGTTATAACGATATGACCATCAAACTGCCCCGTTCTCTGGCCAGTCTGGAAGATAAGATCAAAAAAAGAATCATGCGTGATGTATTCCGCGGCAAGACCGATGTTTACATCAGCTTTGAAACATTTTCCGCAGCCGATGTGGAAGTAAAACTGAACGAAACACTGGCAGCGGCTTATATCGAAAAACTGAACCTGCTGGAAGAAAAATTCGGCCTGGCAGGCGGCGAAAGCAAACTGGAACTGGTAGCAAAATTCCCCGATGTGGTAACGGTGGAAAAAGCACAGCAGGAAGAAGCAGTCATCTGGGATGCACTGGTACCTGCACTGGATGAAGCAGTGGAAAAATTCGTTGCCATGAGAACGGTAGAAGGGGAAAACCTGAAAAAGGACATCCTGCTGAAAGGCGAAAGAATCAAAACACTGGTGGCAGAAGTAAAAGAACGCTCCCCTCTGGTAGTTGTGGAATATCAGGAAAAACTGAACAACAGACTGAAAGATCTGATGGGCGGTGTGGATGTTGACCCTCAGAGAATCGCAACAGAAGTGGCAGTTTTTGCGGACAGAGGCTGTGTGGATGAAGAAGTGACCAGACTGGAAAGCCATCTGGTACAGCTGAAAGATATTCTGGAAGGCGGCGGTCAGGTTGGCCGTAAGCTGGACTTCCTGATCCAGGAAATGAACAGAGAATCCAACACCATCGCTTCTAAAGCAAATGATATTCAGATCGTGAAAGCGACCATCGAATTGAAAAGTGAAATTGAAAAGATCAGGGAGCAGATTCAAAATCTGGAATAAAAGTTCTGTCATGTAGCCAGACGAATGGGAAAACTTGTTTTCGCAGACGGCTGGATATTTGACAGGCTAACTCCATGAGTAAAGTGAAACTTTACGAATGGAGTTGGCGGAAAGCGGCTTTTATGAGAGTCACATCAAAGGGGATGCAAGTATGAAAAAACAGGGTATTTTATTGATCATCTCTGGTCCCTCCGGTTCCGGTAAAGGAACGATCGTCGGTCAGTTGTGTGAAAAGAATGACTTTGCGCTTTCTATTTCCGCGACGACAAGAAAACCCAGAGAGAAAGAAGAGCATGGGGTGCATTACTTCTTCCATACCAGAGAAGAATTCGAACAGATGAAAGAACGGAAGGAACTGCTGGAATGGGCAGAATTCTGTGGTAATTATTATGGCACACCCAGAAAATATGTTACAGAGCAGCTGATGCAGGGCAAGAATGTCATTCTGGAAATTGAAGTACAGGGGGCACTGCAGGTGAAAAAGATTTATCCCGAAGGGGTGCTGGTGTTCATGGTTCCTCCTAATCTGGAAGAACTGGGCAGACGCCTGACAAACCGCGGCACAGAGGATAAAGAGACCATCAATATGCGTCTGCGCCGTGCGCTGGAAGAAATGGAACTGGTAGAGGAATATGATTATCTGGTCATCAACGATACAGTGGAACAGGCGGCGGAAGATATCCTGACCATCGTTGATGCCGAAGGTATGAAATGCAGCAGAAATAAAGATATCAAAAAGATTTTTAAAGGAGAGATGTAATTATGTTAAGACCTTCTTATTCTGATTTATTGGAAGTAATCACAAGAGATGCGGAAGACGAAACAATCGGCAGCAGATACACAATCGTAATCGCAGCGGCAAAAAGAGCAAGACAGCTGGTAGATAACGCAGAACCTCTGGCAGAGGAAATCAAAGTAAACAAACCCGTTTCCATCGCTGTACAGGAACTGTATGAAAGCAAGATCAAAGTACGTCAGGGTCAGCCCATCGTGGAAAGAGAAAAAGGCGAACTGGCAGAAGTGATCTTTGACTGCATGGCAGAAGAAGAAGCGGCAGCAGCGGAAGCAGCAGAAATCGAAGAATAATTTTGAAATGAAAGCCCGTATTTACGGGCTTTTCCTGTAAGGAGGTGAGAAATGATGTATGCAAAGGTGATCGTGGGATTGAATAACCCTGCCATGGATAAACTGTTTGATTATGCAGTGCCGGCAGGGATGGAAGTCTGTCAGGGTGTGCGGGTGATCGTGCCCTTTGGCAGAAGAAATGCAAAAACCGAAGGATATGTCATTTCTCTCTCGGCGGAAACAGATGTGCCCGCAGATAAGATCAAAAATATTATTGAGGTGTTGGATGAAGGAAAACCCACTTTTACACCGGAGCTGCTGGAGCTGGCAAAATGGATGCAGGAGCGGTATTTCTGCACGCTGAATCAGTGCCTGCAGGCCATGATGCCGGCGGGCATCCGCACAAAAAGCAGCTGGACAGTCAGCCTGCTGGATTTTTCAGAAGAAGTGAAACTGACACCAAAAGAAAAACTGCTGGTGGATTTTATGGGGGAGCGGAACCTTGTGCCTTTGGATGAGATCCAGATGGAATTCGGCGGAAAGGTTCTGGATTTTCTTCGCAAAATGGAGGAAAAAGGTCTGCTGGAATTGAAACAGCAGCTGCGCCGCAGTGAATATAAAAAAGAAAAACGGCTCCTTTCTCTGGATCTGGAGCATCCTATGCTGGAGGCTGTATGGCAGAAGGCGGAACGGGATAAACGTCTGGAGGGGCAGAGGCTGATTCTGGAATATCTCAGAAACGGGAAAGAAGTGACGGCGGAGGAACTGAAGGAAAGATGCGGCATCATGGATTCGCCCATCAAAACATTACTGAGAAAAGGTGTTCTGAAAGAACGAAAAGAAACAGAACTGCGCAATGTGTTCGATGCAGAGGATTTTGAAAGAACAAAGGCCTTCCTGCCTACGGAAGAACAGGCGGCGGCCTTGGCGGCGCTTCGTGGAGAAATGGAAAAAGCGGAGAAGAAATCTGTTCTCCTCCATGGGGTGACGGGCAGCGGTAAAACAGAGATCTACATGCAGCTGATTTCCGATGTGATCGAAAAAGGGCAGC
>NZ_JBGVHV010000188.1:0-5504 GCF_045122575.1 Anaerotignum sp.
AACTGGACCAGGGGACAGAAAGAGCGATGCCCTTTGTGGGCAACAGACCCTATAAAAAATATGGTGCCATCCCTATGACACCCAAGGCAAAAACCTGCCAGAACTGCGGCAAATGTGTGAGCATCTGCCCGGTAGGGGCGAACCCTGCAAATAATCCCAAGGAAACCGATACGGAAAAATGCATCACCTGTATGGCCTGCGTGTCAGTCTGCCCCATTCAGGCGAGGGCGGTGAACCCCGTTGCGCTGGCCGGGGCAAAGGCGCTGCTGAAAAAAGCCCTCAGCGGCCGAAAAGAAAATGAAATCTTCTTATAACCATCAAAAAGACCTTCCCGGAAGGTCTTTTTCTTTTTATGAAAGGAGATGGAGAGATGGAGCTGTTGTTTGCAAAACGTTTGCGGGAACTGCGGAAGGAAAAGGGGCTGTCACAGGTGGAGCTGGGAGAACAGCTGGGCTATGGCTGCACGGCCATTTCTTCCTACGAAACGAGGCGCAACGAGCCAAGTTATACCGACCTCATCCGCATCTGCGAGGTGCTGGATGTTTCTGCGGATTATATTCTGGGCATTTCCGATCTTAGAAAGCCCTATGCCGTTCTGGATAAAAATGCCCTGATCCGCCTGCATAACCGCGCCATGGAACTGGCCAGAGAGTGCCGCAGTCATTTGCAGGAATGAGGGTGCCTCCCTTGGCATAAACTGAAGGGAGGAAGGGGGCGGCTCTGGTGAAAAAGAAGGATAAAACATGGCTGAATATCATCGGTCTGGTCGTTTTTTTGCTTTCTCTGCCCCTGTTTTTTCGTATGGGCGGCGGGCAGATAGCTATGGCGGAGGTTCTGCCGGGACAAGCAGAGACAGGCGGCCTTTCCTTTGCCGCCCTGTTCGAACGGGAGAAAAAAGCGGTGGTTTCTGCCAATCTCAACACCATTGGTGTCGATGATGTGGAGTTTTCCAAAGCCTTGGCCGTTTCTGCGGGCGGCCGTCCTCTTCGGGTGACGGCAGAGGAACTGGCAAACATGAAGGACTTGCAGTATCTCAGGAGCAATTACTATATCGTGGACAGCCGCACCAGTCTGCTTGCGGGGGATATCGATGTGGAACAGGCGCTGAGCCTTGACCTGACCATAAAAAAAACGAAGCAGGAGCCGAAAGTTCTGATTTTCCATACCCATATCCACGAAGGTTTTGCCGACAGTGATATGTCCAAGGGGCTTTCCGAAGGCATCTGGGGCGTAGGGGAGGAACTGAAACGGATTCTGGAGGAGGAATACGGCATCGGGGTCATCCATGACGGGGGGCAGTATGACATGGTGAACGGCAAGGGGCAGACCACAGGCGCCTATGAACGGATGGAGCCGCCCATTCGGGAAATATTAAAAAAATATCCTTCCATCGAAGTCTGTATCGACCTTCATCGGGACGGCGTGGCAGAGGGGACGCGGCTGGTGACGGAGATCGACGGGAAGTCGACGGCTCAGGTCATGTTTTTCAACGGCCTCTGCCGCCTGAACAAAAACGGAACGCCGCAGCCCATCAGTGGTCTGGAAAATCCATACATAAAAGAAAATCTTGCCTTCAGCCTGCAGATGAAAACGGCGGCAGATCAGTTCTATCCTGATTTTACGAGAAAGATCTATCTGAATGCTTATCGGTTCAGCCTGCATTTTATGCCCCGCTCTTCGCTGGTGGAAGTGGGCGCCCAGACCAATACCAAGGTGGAGGCGAAAAATGCCATGAAGCCCTTGGCCCAGGTATTGGCATCGGTCTTGACCGAATAGTTTGATAAGCCTTTGCCATATTAAAAGTATGGTTAAGAATTTTATGATATTTGGTGTTTTAGGCTGGTGTGCGGAGATCCTCTGGACGGGGTTCTGCTCTTTTCTTTTGGGGGATGCCGCCCTGACGGCGCAGACCTATCTCTGGATGTTTCCCATTTATGGCTTGGCGGGGCTTTCTCTGCCCCTGTTCCTTGCCTTTCGGCGGCATTGTCCCCTGTGGCAGAGGGTCGGAGTATATGTCTTTGCCATTTTTGCGGTGGAATTTATCACAGGCGGGCTGCTGCAATGGGGAACAGGCATCTGTCCTTGGGATTATGGGGACAGGCCCTTTTCCGTGATGGGGCTGATCCGTCTGGATTATGCGCCCCTCTGGGCGATTTTAGGATTGTTTTTCGAACGGGTGGCTTTGTTTCTGGCAGAGAAAGGATGGGTGAGAGAATGATTTGCAGTCTTTGGCTATTTGGTGTAGAATAAGGCAAAACCAAAGAAGTTAAGGAGCAAATAGGATGGATACACTGAAACAAAACATCATTCTGTTCGATCTGGACGGCACATTGACAGATTCCATGGAAGGGGTCATCCGTTCCGCCCAGTATATGCAGGAAAAAATGGGGATGCGGGTGTGGGAGTATGAGGAACTGCGCTTTATGGTGGGCCCTCCCCTCATCGAATCTTTTACAAAGGAATTTGCAATGCCCTTCGAAGAAGCGGAAAAAGGCATCGAAGTGTTCCGCGAAAGATATGCCACCATCGGCCTGTTTGAAAACAAGGTCTTCCCCGGCATTGTGGAATTGCTGGAAAATCTGAAGGCAAAGGGCAAACGCATGGCGGTGGCCACTTCCAAAAAGGAAGATCTGGCAGTGCGTATTCTGGAACATTTTGAGATTACGAAATATTTTGAAGTCATCGGCGGTGATATGCGGGAAGCCGGCAGGGATAATAAGGCAAAGGTTATCGATTATGTTCTGGAAACCATGCAGGCCACAAAGGATGATGTCATCATGGTCGGCGACAGAAAATTTGATATCAATGGTGCCCATGCCATCGGCATTCCCTGTATTGCCGTGGAATGGGGCTATGGTGACAGAGAAGAATTCGAAGCCCATGGGGCGGATGTGATTGCGGCTACAACAGAAGAAGTAGCAAATCTGTTCTGATAGAGGTGAAAAAAGAGAGATGAAAAAAATGAATATCCTTGTGACCTGTGACAGCGGTTACGCCAAGCAGGCTGCACTGATGCTGTTTTCGCTGCAGAAAAATCATCCCGATGTATTTCTGGATATTTATGTGGCAGGCACATTGCAGGAGGGGGATATCGCGCTGATGGGAAAGGCTTTGGATCAGGAAAAAAGCCGTATCACCCATACAGCCTTTGACGGGGAAATTTTGCAGGGCGCACCGACCACCGACCGCTATCCGGTGGAGATGTATTACCGCATTTTTGCGGCCCAATATCTGCCGCAGGAGTTAGACAGGGTGCTTTATTTAGACCCTGATCTGACGGTCATTGGCTCTCTGGAAGAACTCTATCATATGGAAATGGGCAATGCTTTTTTTGCAGCAGCCAGCCATGTGAAAGAGGATACCATGCTGGAAAAAGTGAACCAGCTGCGGTTGGATATGGAGGGCGTCTATATCAATTCCGGCGTGATGCTTCTGAATCTGGAAGCACTGCGGCGGGAGCAGGAAGTACAGGCGGTCATGGATTACATCAATGCTTACGAGAAACTGCTGATCCTTCCCGATCAGGATGTGATCAGCGGGCTGTACAGTGAAAGGATCCTGCCCATCGATGCCAATGTCTATAACATGACGGAGCGCATCCTGATGCTGGAAGGATGGAAAGGGCTGGATGCAGACTGGGTCTGCCGTCATTCCGCCATCATCCATTACTGCGGGAAAAATAAGCCATGGAAGCCCCTGTATAAGGGAAAACTGGACATTTTCTATCTGCTCAACCGTAAAGAATGGGAAAAGAAAATCGAAGAATAAGGAAAAGGCACTGCGCAAGCAGTGCTTTTTTGATATAATGGTGGCAATAACAGAAAGATGGTGGAAAAAATGACGGAAGTAGTAGCAGCTCTAATCTGGAAGGAAGATAGATTTTTAGCCTGTCAGCGGCCTGCCCATAAGACAAGGGCTTTGCTGTGGGAATTTGTGGGCGGAAAAGTGGAGCCCCATGAAACAAAAGTGGAGGCCCTGATCCGCGAATGTAAAGAGGAACTGGATGTGACCGTTCAAGTGGAGGATGTGTTCATGGAAGTGACCCATGCATATCCCGATCTGACGGTACATCTGACCTTATTCAACGCCCGTATTGCGGAAGGCGTACCCAAAAAACTGGAGCATCACGACATCCGCTGGATCACCGTGGAGGAGATCGACCAATATCCGTTCTGCCCTGCAGATGTGGATATTCTGGCTCGTCTGAAAGAGAAATGAGGGATTTTTATGTTCAAGGATAAAGTCGTCGTTGTGACCGGCGGCGTAAAAGGCATCGGCAAATGCATCTGTGAGGAATTTGAAAAGGCCGGCGCAAAGGTTTGCATCATCGATATTCTGGACAACCCTTATTTTGTCGGCGATATTGCGAAGGAAGAAGTCCTGCAGGATTTTGTGGGTAAAGTCATTGGGGAGTATGGCAGGGTGGATGTGCTGGTCAATAATGCACTGCCGTTTATGAAGGGCATCGACAGCTGTTCCTATGAGGAATTCAACTATGCCCTGCAGGTAGGGGTGACAGCGCCTTTCTACCTGACGAAGCTGTTCCTGCCTTATTTTGCGGAAGGGGCAAGCATCATCAATATGTCTTCCAGCCGTGACCGCATGAGCCAGCCTTTCACAGAAAGCTATACGGCGGCCAAGGGCGGTATTGCCTCCCTGACCCATGCACTGGCAGTCAGCCTTGCGGGGAAGGTGCGGGTCAATTCCATTTCCCCCGGATGGATCGATACGGATTATGAGGAATACGGCGGTGCCGATGCGGCACAGCATCCCGTTGGACGTGTGGGCAATCCTATGGATATTGCAAATATGGTATTGTTCCTCTGTTCTGATAAAGCAGGATTTATCACAGGGGAAAACATCTGCATCGATGGCGGTATGACCAAGCAGATGATCTATCACAACGACTGTGGCTGGAAGTTGGAGATTTAAGAAAACAAAAAAGGCTTTCTCTGTAATCAGAGAGAGCCTTTTTTGTTTGGAAAACTGAATTCAGATTGTTTCGCTTCGCTCTCACAATCTGTTCCAATATTCGTAAATCGCCTATCGGCTTCTTTACTCATATTGGGGCGTGCAACAAGGTCATAAAGTTCCTTGCAGATAAATCTGCGGAAGCTTTATGACTTTGTTGCCCTGTTTCAGTACATGATAACTGCACGAACAGGACAAACAGGACTGCAATAGCCGCAGGTCAGGCATTTTTCGTGATCCACTTCAGCCAGACCGTTTTCGCCCCAATAGATAGCACCGGCAGGGCAGGCATTTTTGCATGCACCACAGCCTTCGCAGTCTTCGTGGTTGATATGGACTTTTTTCTTGGAAACATCGGGGTTATAGTCCTTTTTCATGGTGCCTTCCAGATAGGAAAGCAGGTCATCCACCTCCGCTGTTTTACCAAAACCGATCATCACGGAATCGATTTCCGACTGGGAGAAGACATAATTCAGGGCTTCCTGATAGCTGACAGTCAGGGCGCCGCCGCCGAAAGCCTTCATGGAAAATAC
>NZ_JBGVHV010000189.1:0-2290 GCF_045122575.1 Anaerotignum sp.
TCTGACTACGTCGCTCCACCATTGTACCAGTGTTTCATAGTCCGCAGCAGAATTGCCCTGCTCCCAGTAGATCTGTGGCACGATATAATCGACCCATCCTTTTTCCACCCATGTTTTTGCATCACCGAAAACAGAGTAATAACCTTCTGTCCCCCTTGTAGCAGAACCATCTGGGTCGGAAATGCTGTTTTTCCAGATCCCCATGGGGCTGATGCCGAATTCTACAGAAGGATCGGCTTTTTTAATGGTTTTGTAAACACTGCGGATCAGGTCATTAACATGATCCCTGCGTTCATTTGCCGTTTCGCCATCCCTTGTTTCCCCTTCGGGCAGAGGAAAATTGGATGGATAGAAATAATCATCAAAGTGGATAGCATCCACATCATAGTTTTCCACCATTTCTTCCACTGTGTCGCAGATATAGTCCTTCACTTCTTCCTTTGCAGGATTGTAGTACATGGCGCCGCCGTAGGATAAGATCCAGTCAGGGTTCTGTCTTGCCATATTATCGGCGGAAAGTACCGCCAGATCCGTACCCGATGTGGTGATACGGTAAGGGTTCATCCATGCGTGGAATTCCATCCCTCTTTTATGGGTTTCTTTGATCATAAAGGCCATGGGGTCATAGCCGGGATCCATGCCCTGTACTCCTGTCAGCACCGCACTCCACGGATTCAGTTCCGATTCGTAGAAGGCATCCCCCTTGGGACGCACCTGAACTACCACCGTATTCAGCCCCAGTGCCTGCGCCTGTTCCAGTTTCTGAATGAACTCGTTCTTCTGCGCCTCTTCGTTATTGATCGTAGAAGGATAGTCCGCACTGTAAACCGTAGAGATCCAAACAGCCCGCATATCCGCATTGTCCGCGGCATAAACCTCCTGTACCGCGATCGTAGTCATACCCAACGCCGCACAAAGAAGGCCGGCCGTCAGTTTTTTCATCCATTGATACATATTTTTCACCTGAATCTTTCTTTCCAAAATAGTATGATTTTCCCTAACATAAATATTGTATCACAGAATAGCCTGCAAAAAAATTACAAAAACCTTAAACTTCCTGCCGAAAAAAAGATTGCATAAATGTTCCGTTGGGTTTATGCTATTTGAAAACAAAAGATACGAGGTGAAATACCATGAGATACGGCCTGATCGGCGAAAAATTAGGACACAGCTTTTCTAAGATCATTCACGAACAGCTGGCTGATTATACCTATGATCTGATCCCATTGACAAGAGAAGAACTGGATGTTTTCCTGCAGGAAAAACAGTTTGCGGCACTGAATGTGACCATCCCCTACAAGGAAACCGTCATCCCTTATCTGGATGAAGTGGATGCCCACGCAAAAAAAATCGGCGCAGTGAATACGGTTGTCAACCGAAACGGAAAACTGAAAGGATATAATACAGATTTTTACGGATTCCGTTATATGCTGCAGCATAACGGCATTGACGTAAAACAGAAAAAAGCCCTTGTACTGGGCAAAGGCGGCGCTTCCAAAGCAGTCATCGCCGTACTGGAAGAAATGGGTGCCTCTGAAATTTTAACAGTATATTATAAAGATTCTCCCGATACCATTACATACGCAGACTGCTACCGCGACCACGCAGATGCGGAGATCATCGTAAACACGACCCCTGTAGGCATGTTTCCCAAGACAGACGACTGCCCCATCGACCTGAGCAAGTTCCCCAGCCTCAGCGGGGTGGCCGATGTGGTCTATAACCCCCTACGGACACAGCTGATCGTGGAAGCGGAAAAACGAGGTATTCCCGCGGCCGGCGGTCTGGAAATGCTGGTGGCTCAGGCAAAATATGCCGTAGAAATTTTTCTGGATACCAAAATCGACGACAGCCGCATTGCAGAAATCAATGCAGGTCTGCTGCAGGAACGTTCCAATCTGGTTCTGATCGGCATGAGCGGCGGCGGAAAGACCGTTTTAGGGAAAAGAGCCGCTGAAAAACTGGGGAAAACCTTTGTAGATACCGACCATGAGATCGTAAAACGCATTGGCATGTCTATCCCCGAATTTTTTGCCAAGGAAGGAGAAGCGGCCTTCCGCAAAATCGAAACTGAGGTATTGCACGAACTGTCCTCCCGGAATCATCTGGTCATTTCCACCGGCGGCGGCATCGTGAAAAACCCCCTCAACGTGGATATGCTGAAACGGAACGGCCGTATCCTCTGGCTGAAACGGGATGCCCACCTGCTGCAAAGCGGCCACGGCAGACCCCTTGCCCCTGACAAGGCGGCCACACAGAAGCTGTACGAAGAACGTCTGCCCCTTTACAC
>NZ_JBGVHV010000190.1:0-4549 GCF_045122575.1 Anaerotignum sp.
GATTTCTTTTTCTGCCGCAAAAGCCGTGCCGCTCATCATGAAGCTCATCAGAAATATTATCATCAGTAATCGTTTCATTTCCTTTCACCCCTTATTCCACCTCAAATTCACCATACAGCATATAATGGGTATCCTTTTCCCCATTGGTTGTGCTCAGGCCTGCTCCTTCAAAATAGAAATCCGGCTCACCCCAATGGGTGGAATAATAAAAATCCCATCCTAATTTTTCTGCTTCGCCCTTTTCAAAATATTCGTCCCACGGATTGCCATAGACATTCTGCAAATGATAGCGATAGGAAAAGGGGATGCCCATGCGGTACTGCCCTGCAGGGAGGTCAGCATATAACCGACGCGCTACAGGAGTGATACCATCCATATTGTCCTCGGTTCTGGTGGCGTAGATAGGAAATCCCACATCATCGATGAATTGCGGCTCAGCTTCCTTCATCCTTTCCCATCCATGTTTTGTCATCTGCTCCAATGTAAAATCATATCCGAACAGAAAGGTCTGGGGTTCTTTATTCAAAATCGTCCCCTTCAGCTGTTTTTCCTCTTGATCATATTCCACATCCAGCGTGATTTCCGGCATTTCCTTTCCGATGATCTCGATCAGATCCTTCTCGCCCCATCTGCACCAACGCACTTCATAGCCCAACGCCTCTGCAAATTCCCGACAACGTACATACAGGGTATCATCCAGATAAAACTCTCCTCCATCCAGTTTCTGCACACTGCCATCTGCACCTTCCAGCAGTATCCCTTCCTCCTGAAAGTATGCTTTTGCCCTTACTGCAGATTCTGCGTCACTCCCCTGTGTCACCGCCTTCTGTAATGTAATGCCGTTTTCTTCCTCTTTCGCCTGTGTACCTGTCAGACGCTCCAAATCCCGCAGAGATACCATCCATTTTCCATTTCTGCAAAATGGCCTGTCCTGTAAAACAATCTCCGCATTGCGGTAAAATAAAACCTCCGGTTCCGCCCCATAGACAACCCCTGTCATCATCAGTACCCCTGTAAAAAAGATACAAAAAAATCGTTTCATAAAAAGGCCCCCTTTCTTTCCCTCAGCATAGCACTTTTTCCCCTCCATTAGGTTACAGCCCCCTTACAAAACTCTTTCAGATTTCTTAAGATTTCCGCAGAAAAACGCCGTTTTTTTCTGCCTAAAAAAAAATACGTATTTTCTGTTTATTTTTCTTGCAAAACTGCTCCTTTTCTGCTAGAATATCTTTGTTATGTCACATAGGCAAGTTTGAAGGAGGTGCGACAGATGGCTAAATGTGCAATTTGTGAAAAAGGCCAGATTACAGGTCATAGAATCAGTATCGAACGTTCCCAGGTATCCAGACGTGCGAATAGAAAATGGAAACCCAATGTAAAAAAAGTAAAAATCGTTGAAGCTAACGGCAACATCAAATCTATTTATGTTTGCACAAGATGCATGCGTTCCAACAAAATCACACGTGCAATCTAATTCCAACGAATGTTAAAAGCCATTCTTTTCTGATGAAAAGAACGGCTTTTTTTCGTGCGCGGAGAAAACGATTCTTCAGCTGAATTGCAAAGACTGCTTGCAGAACTTTGCAATTACAGGTGATTAGAATCACTTGCGGAGCAAGAGGATAAGTAAAGCTTCTCTTTACGCATCGTTTTTCTATTTTCACTTTTTTATAAGCCAGCATCCCAGGCAGACAAAAAATATCCCTACCAGATATACACACTTGGGGATCAGACATGCCAGAAGCATCCCCGTCCCCAATGCGATCAGTAATACACCGCATAACCACTCTGTCGGCGCACCGTTGCATCTTCTGCGCATCCCGTCACCCCCTTTTTCCATTCTTATGCCGCAAAAGAAACTTTTGTGCAAGCAAAAAGCTCAGATCTTCATGACCTGAGCTTTTTGCTTAATCTCTTGATTTGATCACATACAGATAACCTGTTTTGATATCGATAGTTGCCTTTTCCTCTGCCAATACATTGCTGACTGCGATATAATCGCCGTCCAGTGTCAGTGTTGCATCCGTCAGAGGATAGGAAAACCCTTTCAGCGTAATGCCTGTCACTTCCATGGAAAGGGGCAGTGTGGAAACCAAATCCCCCACCTTGCCTTCTACCGTCAGGTGGCTGTCGATAACCTCTACGCAGTTCTTATCATCCACCAGACGGGCTCTCACACCCTTTTTCAAAAGGGAAAGCAGATAATGGGCATTGGCCAGCGTATGATCGAATCTGTCACCGATACCGCCGAACAGCACCACATCCGTCACTCCCAGTTCCAGTGCCAGAAAGATGCCCAGCTCCATATCTGTTTCATCTTTTCTGGTCGGAAACTGACGAATCGGAATATTTTTGCCCTTATAGTATTCCAACACATCTGCAGACACGGAATCGAAATCCCCCACGATATAATCCGGATCAATTTCCAATGCTTTCGCATGACCCATCCCTGCATCACAGCAGATCACCACATCTGTATCTTTCAGATATTCCTTACAGAAATCATACGCACGGATGGGTGCTCCGCCAAAAATGACCGCTTTCATGATTATTCATACTCCTTGAAGATTTCCAGGAAGCCTTTTGCTGCACCGGCAATATCTTCTTTACCGAATACTGCGGAGCCGGCAACAACCACATTTGCACCTGCATCCAGTACTTCACGTACGTTATCCAGCGTAATGCCGCCATCCACTTCGATATCATAGTTCAGGCCCAGTTCTTTTTTCCATTCAGCCAGCTGTCTGATTTTGGAAACATGCTGTGCCATAAACTTCTGACCGCCGAAACCTGGTTCTACTGTCATAACCAGAACCATATCTACATCTTTGATGAAAGGATATGCCACTTCCACAGGTGTTCTGGGGTTCAGTACGATACCTGCTTTTGCACCTGCCGCTTTAATCTGCTGGATCACTTCTGCAGGATATTTTGTTGCTTCCACATGGAAGGTGATGAGGTCGGAACCTGCTTTTACGAATTCTTCTACATATTTTTCAGGTTCCACGATCATCAGATGTGTATCAAAAACCATTTTACTGTCTTTTCTGATGCTTTTGATCACAGGGATACCAAAAGAGATGTTAGGAACGAAAATGCCGTCCATGACATCCAGATGGATATAAGGTGTGCCTGCATCTTCTACGATTTTCAGCTGTTCCGCTACTTTACCAAAATCGATGGAAAGCATGGAGGGGGAAAGTTTGATGTTCATATTAGTATCTCCTCTCTTCTTCTTCTCTCAGTTCGTTATAAATCATTACATATCTGTCATATCTCATCTGATCAATGGCTGCGCCGATCTGTTCCTTCACAGCACAGTCTGGCTCATTGATGTGGATACAGCCGTTATAATAGCACTTATGGTTAAAATCTTCGAATTCACGGAAATGATACTGCAGTTTCTCCGAAGGGATATGGGTCAGGAAAAGAGATGTAAACCCGGGGGAATCCACAATATAGCTCTTTTCCGTGATCTGGATCAATTCCGCATGGCGTGTGGTATGCTTGCCGCGCTGGATCTTTTCACTGATCTCCCCCGTCCCCAGTTCCAATCCGGGAAAAGCCGCATTGATGAGACTGCTTTTTCCTACACCGGAAGGCCCTGCGAATACAGATATTTTGTTTTCCAGTGCATGGCGCAGTTCCTCAATGGCAATGCCTTTTTCCGCGCTGGTACAGATCACAGGATACCCCGCTTTGCGATACATTTCCGCCGCTTCCAGATATCTCTCTTTCTTGTCTTTGTCGATTTTATTGATGACGATAACGATGTCCAGTTCCTGTTCTTCCGCAAGGAGCAGGAATCTGTCCAACAGATCAAGATTCATATTCGGACTCTTGGCAGCAAAGACGATCACAGCCTGATCTACGTTTGCCACACGGGGGCGGATCAGTTCATTTCTTCTGGGCAGGATCTCATCGAGACTGCCCTTCTTATTTTCCTCATCCAAAACAGAAATACGTACCGCATCCCCCACTGTAGGGCGGATGCCTTCCTTACGAAAGATCCCTCTGGCGCGGCATTCATAAACGCCTGTTTCCGTATCGATATAATAAAAACCGCCAATTCCTTTTAAAATTACGCCTTCCAGCATTTTTTCACCTTATCCTCGATTCTTTATTCTCCAAAGTTCACACTCTGAGACCACTGCTGCATATTATCCAGATAGCAGGTCACTGTACCGCTGCCGCGGCCTGTTACAGATACACTGTAAGGGAATTCGGATGCATCGCGATATTCATCCACCACAGGGAATGCGCCATCCGCATCATTTTTCACCACTCTGACATAAACAGAACCGCTTGCACCGGAGGGAGCATTGATGGTGAAATATTTTGTGCCCTGTGCAGCATGCTGGCCATTGTCTGCAGAAGGTGCGGTGGTATCCGGAGTCTGCGCGCCTGCGCCTGTGCTTACCACCAGATTAACCACACTGCCGCGGGATACTTCTGTATTCGCCGCCACTGTCTGTGTGATGACCTTCCCTGCTGCCACACGGTCACTTGCCGCTTCGGAAACGCTGCCCACTGTCAGGCCAACCGCTGC
>NZ_JBGVHV010000191.1:0-3715 GCF_045122575.1 Anaerotignum sp.
GGAAGTCATTCTGGATGGAGATGGAGGAAAATTGATCCTGTCTCCCGATGACATGACTCGAAGGGTCTATCAGGAAAAGCAGGCGGCGCAGCGGGAACTGAAGCAGAAACTGAAGGAAATGAATCGTCTGCCTGCGGTAACAACCGATGGCAGGAGTGTGCATCTGTATGCCAATGTGGGCAGCCTGAAGGAGATCGAACTGGCGAAGAAACATGGGGCAGAGGGCATTGGCCTGTTTCGCAGTGAATTTCTGTATATGGAAAGCAGCCGTTTTCCTACGGAGCAGGAACAGTTTGAGGTATACAGGAAAGCGGCAGAAACCATGAAGAAAACCGTCACCATCCGCACACTGGATATTGGCGGAGACAAAGCCCTTCCTTATTATCAGTTTGAAAAAGAGGAAAATCCCTTTCTGGGCTGGCGAGCCATCCGTTTCTGTCTGGATATGCGGGATGTGTTCAAAACACAGCTGAAGGCCATCCTGCGGGCGGCGGCTTATGGGGAGATCCGCATCATGTACCCGATGATTGTGTCTGTGGAGGAATTTCGCAAGGCAAACCAATTGCTGGAGGAATGTAAGCAGGAATTAAAGGAACGGGGCGTTCTTTTTCGGGAAAGCATCTCTACCGGCATCATGGTGGAAACGCCGGCGGCGATTCTGGTTGCGGAGGAACTGGCGAAGGAAGTGGATTTTTTCAGCATCGGCACCAATGACCTGACCCAGTATATCCTTGCGGCAGACAGGGGCAATCAGAAACTGACGAAACTTTATGACCCCTTCCATCCTGCAGTACTACGGGCAGTGGCGAAGGTCATTGCGGCAGGACACAAGGAAGGAAAAGAAGTGGGGATGTGCGGCGAATTTGCAGGAGAGGAACGAGCCGTGCCATTGCTGATCGGCATGGGGCTGGATGAATGCAGCATGGTTTCCGCTTCCATCGGGGCAGTTCGTTATCAGATACGGGGGCTTTCTGCGGAAAATGCGAAACATCTGGCGGAACGGGTGCTGGCGGCGGGGACGGCAAAAGAGATCAGACATCTGCTGGATCGATAAATGTTTCGGGGCATATCTGTATAGATATGCTCTTTTTTGTATGAATCTACAAAAAAGTGGCGAAAATTAAGGATTTTTTATGAATTTTAGGGGGATATTCCATTGCGTGCAAGGGGCTCCTATAGTACAATAAAAATGAAGTAATATGGCAATTTGTCAGAAGGAGGAACCCTTTTGGAAATCATAAATTGGAAGGAACTGCTTTACCCCTATGAACAGGCGGTGGAGGAACTTCTGCTGAAATTTAATAATCTGGATAAGGAATGCAGACATCTGGGGATCTATTCCCCCATTGACTCTGTTTCCGGCAGACTGAAAAAACCTGCCAGCATTCTGGATAAAGCCGGTAGAAAGCATATCCCTCCCGAACGGATCGAGGAGGAAATTGAAGATATCGCGGGGATCCGCATCCTCTGTCAGTTTGTAGAGGATATTCAGAAAGTGGTGGATATGGTGCGCGTCCGCACGGATATGACCATCGTGCAGGAAAAAGACTATGTGACCAATATGAAGCCCAGCGGTTACCGCAGTTATCATATCATCATCAAATATCCCCTGAGCACGGCCCTTGGACCAAAGGTGATCAATGCGGAAATTCAGATCCGCACCAATGCCATGAATTTCTGGGCAACGGCAGAACATTCCCTGCGTTATAAATACAGCGGAAATATTCCCGAGGATATTCAGGACAGGCTGACCAACTGCGCGGGGGCGGCCTTCCATCTGGATCAGGAAATGTCTACCATCCGCGGAGAGATTACCAATGCCCAGCGGCTGAATGAGATCAGAAGCAGCATGACATCCAACATTCTGGAAAACATCCAGAAACTTCACTTTGTGGCAAAACTGGAGGATATGGATGCCATCAACAGAGAATTTGTAGATGTATGGAACAGCCGAGATATCGACCGGCTGCGGGAATTCAACGAAAAGCTGAACGTGATGGTAGAAGTATATCGGATCTGAGGAAGGGGAGAGGAACATGGCATTATACGCCATTGCAGATCTGCATTTTTCCTTTTCCACAAACAAGCCCATGGATATTTTCGGAGACCATTGGAAGAACCACAGCGAAAAGATCATCGAAAACTGGAAACGCATAGTAAAGGAAGAAGATACGGTGCTTTTGCCCGGAGACCTTTCCTGGGGCATGCGTCTGGAGGAGGCGGCGGCAGATCTGGATGTGATCTACGCCCTGCCCGGCAGAAAGATCCTTCTGGGCGGCAACCATGATTACTGGTGGAAATCTTCCTCCAAACTGGAAGCGAGATATCCCGGGATGCGTTTTCTGAAAAATGACTTTGACACATACGAAGATTGGGCGGTCTGCGGCACGAGAGGCTGGCTCTGTCCTAACGATGTGCGGTTTACGGAACAGGATAAAAAGATTTACGAAAGAGAGCAGGTGCGTCTGAAACTTTCTTTGGATGCGGCTATGCGAAAGGGTGCGGAAAACATCATTCTGATGATGCATTATCCGCCCATGAATGATAAAAAGGAAGATTCCGCTTTTACGGAATTATTTCGGGAATATCCCATCGGAAAAGTGGTGTATGGTCATCTTCACGGAGAAGCGAGCCATGCCACAGGTTTTGAAGGGGAACGGAACGGTATCACATACGAACTGGTGGCGGCGGATTATATCGCTTTCTGCCCCAAACGGATTTTGTAAGGAGGGAAAGAAGTTGAACATCGACAAACAGAAACTGGTCACATTCCTCTGTGCCCTATGGCCCGGCGGCGGCTATATGTATTTTGGCATGATGAAAAAAGGTGCTATTCTGATGGCGGTCTTTACGGCTCTTCTGGGGCTGACCATGACCATCGGCTGGAAGTTCCTTGCGTTCCTTCTGCCTGTCATCTGGTGCTACTGTTTCTTTGATACTTTCCATGTGGCAAAGCTCCATGAGGAGATCAGAGCCATGGAAGATCAGGATTGCTTTGACAAAGTGGTGGCTTTCTGCAAGGATGACCCGCTGAAAAAATTCGAAGGCAGAAAAACACTTCTGGGTGTGCTGATCCTGCTGATGGCCCTTTATACACTGATCTACGGTGTGCTGCTGCCCTTCTTCCGCTGGGGAGAACAGTTCTACTGGGTGCAGGTGACTCTGACCGTGATCCCGACGGCAGTGGTTGCGGTGCTGCTGTTCATGGTTGGCAAAAGCATCCTGCAGAAAGAACAGGACAGAAAAGTGGACGAAGCGGAAGCGATCGGGGAAGAAGTTCTGGCAGAGGAAGCGGCGGAAGAAATGATAGAAGAATCTACATTGGAAGAAGGCAATGTGGATGAGATCGTAGAAGCGGTTCTGGAAGAAGAACGGAAAGAAGAACAGATTGCATAAGCATGAAAAGACCCTCCGATTTTTTCGGAGGGTTATTTTTATGCTTTTTTGGTTTTCTTTTTTGCAGCAGGTTTTTTGCCTGCAGTTTTCTTGGCAGGGGATTTTTTAGCAGCCTTGGCGGGCTTGGTTTCTTCCTTTTTCTTTACAGAATAGCCGAACGTGCCCAGTTTTTTGCCCAGACCATAGTATGCGCCGTGGGAATAGCAGATGGGTTTTGCTTTATCAAAGTGGAATTTGCCGGTTTCGTCCAGATAATCATCACTGACCTGAACGGAAACCACTTCTGCCAGAAACATATCGTGGGTGCCCAGAGGGATGA
>NZ_JBGVHV010000192.1:0-5701 GCF_045122575.1 Anaerotignum sp.
GCATATAGCCGTATACTGTTACCGCATCCATGGGTGCTGCCGCACCGGATTTTGTCAGAGTGGTGTAAACCATCTGCATGGCTTCGCAGTAGGTCACATTGTTTTTCCCGCGGAATGTGCCGTCTTCGTAACCGCTCAGCAAGCCTTTGTCTGCCACATTGTTGATGACAGTGCTGGCCCAGGGCACATCATTGATATCTTTGAAATTTGCTGCGTATGCTGTCATAGGCAGGCTGGAAGCAGCCATCACTGCAGACAGGAACAGCGTTAATTTACGTTTCATACTTTTGACCTCCTTCATTTCTTGAAGTATTTCAGAAGCTTCCGCTTCCTTTTTTGTCATACTAATACATCTATCAGTTTACCATATTTGTTTCCGTCTGCCTAGTACCTAAATCTTAAGGTTTCCCTAAAAAATACGGCAGAAACCGCCCGACTTCCTCAGCCCGCCCGACTTCCTCAGCCCGCCCGCCGCCGCTCCATATCCTCGATCATGGAAACAATATAGGTGTTGGTGGTAATAGAGGTACTTTCCACGGATACATCCGCCGCCCTCGCCGCGGCGTCTGCTTCTTTTTTGACGGCGTCGATCTCATTTTGTTCCATATTTTCTTCCAATCTCAGCCCGATAATAGCCGTATGTCCCTCCACCACTACCGCCGTGCCGATGATCTCATCGATCTGCTTCAGTCTGGTCTTGATGGTCATGGCTCTCTCCTCCGGCGTTTTCCCCCCCACCTCCTGTCCCGCTTTCACAAAATGCATCTTGGAAACATCCTCTTCCGTCATTTCTGCGCTGCAGCCGGTGCAAAACACCAGCAGCAAAAAGATAATCACCCGTTTCATCCCATTTCCGCCTCCTTTTTCAGATAGTATGGCAAAAAAAGACCTCCTTAATAAAAAGTAAGATTTGTCATCAAAAACCAATGAAAATCGTGTATACTAGGGACAAAGCATCGAAAAAGGGGGACTTTTTTATGGAAGAAAGAAAACATTACCGCGTGGCACTGCAGGAAATCCGCGAAAATCCCGACAAAGGCATCTACCTCACCCAGAACGAAGTGAAAAAATACGGCCTTTTTGCGGGGCTGATGCTGGCAGTTCTTGCATTTTTCGCCATTTTTGACCGAAAACACTGATTTTCTGCCTTGCCAAGACCTTTTCTTTTCGCTATACTGTAAGGTGGTGTAACAGGCGGCAAATCCGCCTTTGAGAAAGAAGAAAACTGAAAGGAAGATCGAAACTATGAAACTTGGTATCGTAGGTCTGCCTAACGTAGGCAAAAGTACCTTATTCAATTCCATGACAACAGGTAAGGCGGAAGCAGCAAACTATCCCTTCTGCACCATCGACCCTAACGTTGGCGTGGTTCCCGTTCCCGACGCAAGACTGACAAGACTGACAGAAATCTACGGTTCTCAGAGAACACTGCCCGCAGTAATCGAATTCGTTGATATCGCAGGTCTGGTGCGCGGCGCTTCCAAGGGCGAAGGGCTGGGCAACAAATTCCTGAGCCACATCCGTGAAGTAGATGCCATCTGCCATGTTGTGCGCTGCTTCGAAGATACAAACGTTGTACATGTAGATGGTTCCGTAGACCCCATCCGTGACATCGAAACCATCAATCTGGAACTGATCTTCTCCGACATCGAAGTGCTGGACAGAAGAATCGCTAAAACAGGCAAACTGGCAAAACAGGACAAATCCCTGCAGAGAGAAATGGACATTCTGGGCAAGCTGAAAGAAGCGCTGGAAGAAGGCAAATCCGCAAGAAGCGTAGAATTTGACGCTCCCGAAGATTATGAATTCGTAGAAAGCCTGACACTGCTGACAGCAAAACCCGTACTGTATGCTGCAAACGTTATGGAAGACGATCTGGCTGATGACGGCGCTTCCAACGAATTCGTTGCAAAGGTAAGAGCCTACGCGGCAGAAGAACACAACGAAGTATTCGTTCTGTGTGCAAAAATCGAAGAAGAAATCTCCGATCTGGACGAAGCAGATAAAAAAGAATTCCTGGCTGATCTGGGCGTAGAAGGCAGCGGTCTGGACAGACTGATCGCAGCGAGCTACAAACTGCTGGGTCTGATCTCCTATCTGACAGCTGGCCCTCAGGAAACAAGAGCATGGACTATCACACAGGGCACAAAGGCACCTCAGGCTGCAGGCAAGATCCATTCCGACTTCGAAAGAGGCTTCATCCGTGCGGAAGTGGTTGCTTTCGATGATCTGGACAGACTGGGCACATACAATGCCGCAAAAGAACAGGGTCTGGTTCGTTCCGAAGGCAAGGAATACGTCATGAAAGACGGCGACGTTGTTCTGTTCCGTTTCAATGTATAATTCTCCTTGGGGCCTTGCCCCAAACCCCAGCAGGGAAATAATTTCCCTGCACCCTCGTTTGCAAAAATTGCATTTTTGCACGGGGTATACTCAAAAAAATAAAACGCTGGCGAAATGTCAGCGTTTTTTGTTTTCCAAAAATCCAGCAAAAATCAGATGACACGATTCGTATCACCCCTGTGACGGCCGGATTCTTTCTGTTTTTTCTCCTTTTTGTTATATTCAGACCAGGCAACGAAAAAAACGAAGAAAGGACATGAAAAATGGAAAGACTGAAAAACAAACCACTCCTCAAAGGTGCCTTTTGCATCACCACATTCATCTTCTGGACGATCCTGATACAGACTGTTGATGTACAACCTGTCGGTGTGAATGAAACCGACGTTGGCTTTGCCGCCTTAAACTGCCGCTTCCACAGAATGACCGGCACAAATATGACCCTTTATCTCATCACCGACTGGCTGGGACTCGTTCCTGTATTCCTCTGCATGGCGTTTGCCACATTGGGTCTGATACAGTGGATAAAACGAAAAAACCTCTTGCAGGTGGATGCCGACATCTTACTTCTGGGCATCTATTATGTCATCGTGATCTTTGCCTATCTGATTTTCGAAATGGTTCCCATCAATTACAGACCCATCCTCATCGCAGGACGGATGGAGGCTTCCTATCCCTCCTCTACCACACTGCTGGTGCTGAGCGTCATGCCAACCCTACTTTTTCAGGCCGACCGCAGGCTGAAAAACACCTCCGCCAGAAACATCATCCGTATCTTTACCATCTTTTTCTCCACCTTTATGGTCATTGGCAGATTGCTTTCAGGGGTACACTGGTTTACGGATATCGTCGGCTCTGTTATGCTTAGCGCAGGATTATTTTACACTTACAAAGCATTCGTTCTGTCCTATGGCAGAAAAAAACAATGACAGGGGGCATACCATGGAATTTCATGAAAAACTGCAGGAATTACGAAAAAGCAGAAACCTGACACAGGAAGAACTGGCAGAAGCATTATTTGTTTCCAGAACAGCCGTTTCCAAATGGGAATCTGCCCGCGGTTATCCCAGCATCGATTCTCTGAAAGAAATCTCTCATTATTTTTCCGTCACCATCGACGATTTGTTGTCCAGTGATAAACTGCTCTCCATTGCAGAAAGAGAAAACCGGGAGAATATCCGCAATATGTGTGACCTGCTCTTCGGTGTGACAGACATCCTTTCCTGTCTGCTCATCTTCCTGCCACTGTATCCCAATACCATTGACGATTTCGTTTATTCCGTCAATCTCTTCCGCTATGCAAAAGCCACATCCTTCCATCGCTCTGTTTACTGGGGCGCCTTCCTTATCCTTATCATCACAGGCATTCTGAAAATACTGATGACAAAATACGAAAACAGAAAAAAGAATTGGATCCTGACTGCCTTTTCCATGATACTCAGCACCCTGCTCGTACTGTTTCTGGCACTGGCACGAGAGGCTTACGCCATTGTTGTTGCCTTCCTGCTTCTGGTGGTCAAGGGCATCCTTCTTCTGAAATGCATGAAAACAGGCGTCTGATCCTTTCGCCCACAAAAAAACGCTGACAAATGTCAGCGTTTTTCTTTTTCCATTATTTTCGTCTGAGACGAAGCGTTTTCCGCTTCGGCAGGGCAATATCCAGCCCGATAACAGTCTTACTCACCCAGAATACAAACAACAGCACCACCACCGGCACCAGACAGGAGGTCACCAGCATCACTGCCACCTGTTCCGTATACCGCACCAGCACTTCTTTCGCCTTTTCCAGTTTGGCCTCCGCCGAATCCTTCAGCTTGCCAAAAATATTCTGGAGCCAGCTTTCCTTTTCCGCAGTGTCTGCCTCCATCATCTGAGCCAGTTCGTCGCCGCCCTCTGCCATTTCCACGATGGAAGCCTCGTATGTTTTTTCGATCATTTCCGCGGTTTTCACCCCCGCCGGAATAGCCGCGAGAAAAACCACAGACAGAATGGCCAGCTTCACGCAGATCCGCCTGAACCGCATGTCTCCCCGCCACTGGTCTGCCACAAACAGAACGCACCCCAGAGGGATCAGCACCTTGCAGGCCGCCGCCCACAACATGGTCAGGCCATATTTCTCCAGAAACACCACACAAAGCACCAGCAGCAGCCAGTCGCTCATATCCATCAGCTGTTCCGCCACAGGCGTCCCCATATCATCGGGCAGACCTGTGATCAGTGTGGAAGTTCCCACCAGCGCCGCAGTCATCCCCAGCACATTCCCCTTTTTCTCATCCAGCACTTCGATGGTATCTGTATAAACCCCGGTGCCTTCCAACAGCTTCGCCCCCTGAATAAAGGAGAACCCGCCCACCAGAATCGCCAGGATCGTCAGCAGCACAATGTTCCTACTGATTTTTTCTCTCACTTTCGTCATCACTTACACCTCTTTCTGAAATCCCATGAATGATACCCGCCCAGCAGGACATGCCGATCTCGCGTAAGTTTCTTCTCACGCACAGGATACTGCAGGCTTTTTCAAAAAGCAATCCTTCCTTCTGTTTCTTAAGAAATTTGTAATAAAAAAGACCTCCGTTTCACGGAGGTCATATTTCTCTTATTTATTTACGATGGAATTTCTTACTTTATCAAATTCATCCTGAATTTCTTTGGAAGGAGCAGGTGTTGCGATGCTGACAATCACATTCACCAGCAGTGCCAGCACGAATGCAGGCAGCAGTTCATAGATCGCCAGTACGCCGCCCATGGGAGCGATCACAAATTTCCATACGAATACCATCACACCGCCTGTGATCATACCCGCCAGTGCGCCCTGTTTGTTGGAGCGTTTCCAGAACAGTGCCAGCAGAACTACGGGGCCGAATGTAGCACCGAAGCCCGCCCATGCGAAGGATACGATACGGAATACAGAGGAGTTAGGGTCTCTTGCGATGAATACTGCAACTACCGCAATTACCACTACCGCCAGACGCGCAATCTTGATGGATGCTTTTGTGGACAGTTCCACTTTGAAGAATTTACGCATCAGGTTTTCAGAAATACTGGAGGATGCCGCCAGAAGCTGTGCATCCGCTGTAGACATTGTGGAGGACAGAATACCGGACAGGATCACGCCGCCCATAATTGCCATCAGTACGCCATATTTACCCATCAGGTCTGCCATTCTTACGATGATTGTTTCGGATGTGTTGCCGCCCAGGAAATCCAGTGCGCCGTAAGCGGATACCGCATTACCAACCACACCGATCACAACTGCAACCGCCATGGAGATCACTACCCATACAGTCGCGATTCTTCTGGACATTTTCAGTTTTTCTCTGTCTTCGATAGCCATGAAACGCAGCAGGATATGAGGCATACC
>NZ_JBGVHV010000193.1:0-2277 GCF_045122575.1 Anaerotignum sp.
ATCGGCAGTATCATCATGGGCAGCAAGATCCCTGTTTCTCTGAAAGATCTCTTTATTATCTTTATTGAAAGAACCATCGTAACACTGCCAGTCATCGCTATTTTTGCTCATCTGATATTTTAAGAACTGATTTGCACAAATAAAAAAATCGAAAGGCCCCTTGTTTCCAAAGGATCCTTTCGATTTTCTTTTTTTATCCAAATTCCGCCAAAGGAGAGACGGTTTAGTTTTTGAAGCTGTGGATGGGAGCAGGGATTCTGCCGCCGCGCGCCACGAATTTTTCACAGCTGAAACGATTTACGGGAATGATGGGTGCATAACCCAGCAGACCGCCGAATTCTACGCTTTCGCCTTCTTTTCTGCCGATCACAGGAATCAGACGAACGGCTGTTGTTTTATTATTGACCATACCGATGGCTGCTTCATCGGCAATGATGCCGCTCAGTGTTGCTGCGGATGTATCACCGGGCAGGGCGATCATATCCAGACCAACGGAGCATACACAAGTCATTGCTTCCAGTTTTTCCAGTGTCAGCGCGCCTTTTTCGCAGGCATCGATCATGCCGTGGTCTTCGCTGACGGGAATGAATGCACCGCTCAGTCCGCCAACATAGGAGGATGCCATAACGCCGCCTTTTTTCACGTTATCATTCAGGAGAGCCAGTGCTGCTGTTGTGCCGGGTGCGCCTGCTTCTTCCAGACCCATTTCCTGGAAGATTTCCGCGATACTGTCGCCCACTGCAGGAGTGGGAGCCAGAGACAGGTCGATGATCCCAAAGGGTACGTTCAGTCTGTCCGCTGCTTCTTTCGCGATCAGCTGACCAACACGAGTGATCTTAAAGGCTGTGCGTTTTACTGTTTCGCACAGTGTTTCAAAATCTGCGCCTCTTACTTCTTCCAGTGCCTTTTTCACAACGCCGGGGCCGCTGACACCTACGTTGATGCAGCAATCCGCTTCGCCAACGCCATGGAACGCACCTGCCATGAAGGGGTTATCTTCTACGGCATTGCAGAAAATAACCAGTTTTGCACAGCCGATACATTCGTTATCTTTTGTGCGTTCTGCTGTTTCCACGATGATTTCGCCCATTCTTTTTACAGCATCCATATTCATGCCGTTTCTGGAAGTACCTACGTTTACGGAGGAACATACTCTTTCTGTCACTGCCAGTGCTTCGGGAATGGAATCGATCAGAATCTTATCGCTTTCTGTATAACCCTTCTGTACCAGGGCAGAAAAACCGCCGATGAAGTTTACGCCCACTTCTTTGGCTGCTCTATCCAGTGTCTGCGCTACGCTTACATAGGAATCTGCGTTTTTGCAGCCTGCTGCCGCGATGGCAATAGGTGTTACGGAAATTCTTTTATTCACAACGGGTACGCCGTATTTCTGCGCCAGTTCTTCCCCTACCTGCACCAGATCTTTTGCATAAGTTGTGATTTTTTTATAAATCTTTTCGTTGAATTTATTGATATCTGCATCTGCGCAATCCAGCAGGCTGATCCCCATGGTGATGGTTCTCACGTCCAGATTCATGTCGCTGATCATATTGTTGGTTTCCAGGATCTCATTTCTTGTGATCATTGCATTCAGCCTCCTTTTTAAATGCGGTGCATAGCATCAAAAATTGCTGTGTGCTGCATTTTGATCTTCAGACCCATTGCTTCGCCAACTGTCTTCAGTTTTTCTGCTGTCGCATCAAAGGATTCTTTCGCTTCGGTGATATCTACCACCATAACCATATTAAAGTAGCCGCCTACGATTGTCTGGGAAATATCCAGAATGTTGATATTTGTTTCTGCCAGAATAGTACATACCTTTGCTGTAATACCTACCTGATCCAGACCAAGTACTGTTACTACTGCTTTTTTCATATTTTCTTCCTCCTTTGTCGTTCCCGTTTTGCTTTTTCTTGTATAACATAAGAGTACCGCACGGCTATACTGAAACAGACGAACCATGCGGTACTGCTTTTGTTCCTACACAATTTTTATCATTTGAATAAAGGTATTTTTATCTTACCAGTTCCACCAGAAAAAACAATAGACAAATGTCCCCAATAAAAAAACAGACCTTTCGAAAAATCCATCATTTTGCCCACGCCCCCTTTTTCTCTTGGCGTGTTTGCACAACCCAAGGCAAAAAAAGTCCCACTCTCTCGACATTTTCACATGTTTGGCAGTATGCATAAAAAAACACACCCATTCTGAAACAGGTGCATTTTACAGATTTTATAATCGTATCTCTGCTTTTTGGGCGATCTGATACGCCTGAAA
>NZ_JBGVHV010000194.1:0-5923 GCF_045122575.1 Anaerotignum sp.
CGCCACTTCTTCCAGAAAACCTTCCAGATTGCCTTCGGGATTAGCCTTGTCAAATTCCGCCGCCTTATTCACGAATTCATCGATATTCTGGATACGGTTCAGGGCTTCGTCTGTCCCCTCCGCCATCAGGATCTGCAGATATCCTGTGCGTTTTACCACAGCATCGATCAGTTCCGCCACGGAAAAACCTGCCGCATCGGCTCTCAGATGTTCAAACAGTTCATAAAAATCCTTGAATTTGGCAACTCTTGTTTTCAAGGTTGTGATCTCATCCATACGAGCCAGTGCACCGTAAAGAGGGATATTCTGTTCTTCCGCAAAGGCCGCCAGTTTATCCAGAGAAGTCTCTCCGATGCCTCGTTTGGGCACGTTGATGATACGTCTTAAAGCAATGGTATCCGCGGGGTTCGCCATCACCTTCAGATAGGAAAGGATATCACGGATTTCCTTTCTTTCATAGAAGCGGACACCGCCAAAGAGACGATATGGGATGCCCTTTTTCACCATCTGATCCTCCACGGCACGGCTCTGGGCATTGGTACGGTAAAGCACAGCCATTTCATTTCTCTTTCTGCCTGCCTTTTCCAATTCCTGAATTTTTTCCGCTACAAAACGACATTCGTCATATTCGTTATCCGCTTTATAGATATGCAGGATGCTGCCTGCATCATTTTCTGTCCAGAGAGTCTTATCCTTTCTGGTCTGGTTATGATGGATCACTGCGTTGGCTGCCTCCAGAATTTTTTTGGTGGAGCGGTAATTCTGTTCCAGTTTAATCACAGTGGTATCGGGGAAATCCTTTTCGAAATCGAGGATATTGCGGATATTTGCTCCTCTCCAGCCGTAGATGGACTGGTCATCATCCCCCACCACGCAGAGGTTTTTATATTTGTTTGCCAGCATCGCTACCAGCTCATACTGGCTGGTGTTAGTATCCTGATATTCGTCTACCATGATGTAACGGAAGCGATCCTGATATTTTTCCAGAACTTCGGGGAAGTTACGGAACAGCAGCACAGTTTTATAGATCAGATCGTCAAAATCCAGCGCATTGTTTTCTTTCAGCATTTTCTGGTAGGTCTGATAGACCTTTGCGATGCGTACTGCTTTCAGATCGTTTTTATCCACCTTCTGGGCGTATTCTTCCCAACTGGTCATTTCTTCTTTCAGATGGCTGATGACTGCCATGGCCCCCTTTACGGAAAAGGACTTATCGGTAGTGCTCATGTTCAGGCGCTTGAAGGCCTCACGCATGATCTTTTCCTGATCATCCCCATCATAAATGGAGAACTGATTTTCATAATCCAGATGGTGGATCTCTCTGCGCAGAATACGCACGCAGGTAGAGTGGAAGGTGCTGATCCACATATCTCTTGCGCCGTCCCCCACCAGTTTTTCCACACGTTCTCTCATTTCCTTCGCCGCCTTATTGGTAAAGGTGATGGCAAGGATATTCCAGGGCTTCACCCCTGTTTCCAGAAGATGGGCGATACGCACGGTCAGTGCCCCTGTTTTGCCGCTGCCCGCCCCTGCCAGAATCAGCACAGGACCTTCTGTCTGCAAAACGGCCTTTTTCTGCATCTCGTTCAGTTTGTCAAATCCAATCATTTCATACTCTCCTGTTTTTTCTATAGCCTAAGAAAGGCTGATTCGGCAAAATCAACTTGTCAAATCAGCCTTATCATCTTCTAAAATCAATTTTGGAAAATGATTATTCCTTATTTTCTTTTTTCGCCTTCACACGGTCGATCGCCAGTTTATAGCCATCTGTACCATAATGCAGGCAACGGTTCACGCGGCTGATCGTTGCTGTGGAAGCGCCGGTTTTTTCCGCGATCTCAACATAGGTTCTCTTTGCGTCCAGCATGGCTGCCACTTCCATTCTCTGGGCAATGGCCTGAATTTCGTTGACCGTACAGAGGTCTTCAAAGAGCTGATAGCACTCTTCAATAGTTTCCATGCTGAGGATACATTCGAACAGTTTATCCGTCAATTCCGTTTTGATTTTTTTATTCATTTGAACGCCACCTTCTCCTGTGTTTCAAAAATTTCTCTCACAGATATATTAGCACGTTGGAGCGTTAAAGTAAAGAATTATTTTGCCGAAAGACCCTTTCCTTCACGGAAACTTTATCTTCTTTTCAGCCCTGCCAGAAACCGCGCCGGGTCTGTGTTCAGCACCAGCTCTGCGGGAAAGCCCACCTCTTTCAAAAGGGCCAGCGCATAGGAAAAATCACCCACGCTGGTATAAAAATGAGCATCGCTGCCCAATACCACAGGAATTCCTTCTTCCATGCTCATCTGCAGGATGGCCTTCACATTTTCCTGACTGCCGTCGCGGAACCCGCCGGGAACCAGAGACGCATTATTGATCTCCAATGTCGTTCCTGTTTCCCTAGCCTGACGGAACACTTCTTTATAGTCCACATCATAGCGGGGGTCACCGGGGTGGCCAATGATATCTACATAAGGGTTTTCCATGACCTTCAGCAGTGCCCTTGTGTTTTCCTTTCTGCTGCCGGGCTGAATGCAGGGCATATGGAGACTGGCAATGCCAAGATCCAGACGGGAAAGAACTTTCTCATCCATATCTACCCTTCCGTCAAAATCCATGATATTCAGTTCGATGCCTTTGAGCAGGCGCACCCCATGCAGTTCCCTGGGCAGGATATGCAGATTGGCAAAATAGGCATGGCCTGTGGTTTCTTTCATGCCGGGGGCATGGTCGGTCAGAGCCACCAGTTCCAGCCCCTTCTGTGCTGCCCAGCGCAGGTTTTCATCCACCGTGCTGTAGGCATGTCCACTGGCAACGGAATGGGTATGGGTATCGATCAATAGTTTCATATTTATCCTCTCACTTTCAAGTGAAGCATTCCTTTTCATTAAACTTTAGTATAACAGTAAACCATCGAGAATACAAGCAGAAGGGCTTCCAAAGCGGTCACGCTTTTGTGCCCCTGTCATAGTATGTAGAAGAACAAACAACTTTAAGGAGGCTGTCTTATGGGAGCTTTTGAATTTGACCTGTCCGCCAGAAACTGCAGCTGTAATCACAATCACAACAGCAGCAACGGCGCAGGGGAAACCTGTATCATCGCACAGAAGATCTTCGACCAGTGCCGCATCCAGAAATGCCTGACCAGCGACATTCTGGGGCCCGCCCGTGCCGCAAGAGGAAACGGCAACAGCTGCAACGATATGCTCTGTGAAGGGGATATCATCGTCCCCCCCTGCAACGCCGCTGATGTATCCATCCGTGATCTGGAGCTGGATCGTATCGAAATCCTGAGAAAGAAACCCAATCCCCTGCAGGAAGGCTGCTGGGATCTGGAACTGAAATATGTTTTCAACTATACGCTGGAATTCCGCCGTGCCGACGGCTGTTTCATCGGCTGCATCCCCGCCACAAACAGCTACAATCTGCGGGTGACCCTCTTTGGTTCCACGGAAGCCGACGTGACCACCGCCACCGACCAGTTCGATTGCTGCGGCAATTCCAACGGCGGCCCCTTCGCCATTGCAGAAGGCAAGGCCGTTGCCCTGCAGGCGGAACTGCGTTTCCCCAATGGCTGCTGTGACCCCTGCCACCATCATCACCACAACAGCTGCGAATGTAATGCTATCACTGTATCAAATGGCGATGCTGCCATGGGTGCTCCTGTGGCCGTAAACGTTTCCATCGGCCTGTTTACCATCGTAAAACTGTTCCGCACCGTGAATATGGTAGTCAACTCTCTGGGGCGCTGCATGCCGGAAACCTGCACCTCCACCGCTGTACCCGGTGACCCCTGCCGCAATTTTGAAAATATCCGCTTCCCGCTGGATATGTTCTCTCCCTCCGCAGAACCGAAGAGCTGCTGCGGCTTTGGCCCTGTATTCGGCTCTCCCAACTGTGAGATCGACTGTCTGGGCTGTAATGACGGCTGCAGCAACAACTGCGGCTGCAATAACAATGGCTGTAACAACTGCGGCTGCTAAAAGCAAAGGCGTCCTTTCGGACGCCTGTTTTATTTCATCTTGATCTGAAACTGTTCTGTCATTTTATCGTAGCAATCTTCGCACAGGTCAAAGCTGTCCTGTCTGCCGTCCTTTTCGGAAAAATACCCCCATGTTTTTTCCCCATGGAAATGATCCGCCCTGTCCAGGGGGATCTCCCTGCCGCAGCAGTTGCAGAGGATTCTGGAAAGGGCATGTTCTTCCTGCATACTTACCTTATATTCTCTCATATTGTTCCCCTCCGTATTTCTTTGATACCGGATTGTTCCGCACTTCGTGCTCTCACAATCCTAAAAAACATTCGTAAATCGCATATTTTTCTTCGAAAAATAGCTTCTTTACTCATGTTTTTGCGGGTCCCAAATTCAAAAATTCTCCTGAAAGCAAGCTTTCATCAAATTTTTAAACTTTGTACCCTGGTATCTGCATGATAGCATTCTTTTGTCGAAAAAGCAAAGGTAAAGAACTGGTTGTATTTCCTTCCCTTTCTATGGTAAGATATTTCCAGAAAGACAGAGGTGTTTTCAATGGAGAAAATGAACAAGGCTTTGTCCCATTGTCAGGTATGCCCCAGAAACTGCGGCATCGACCGTACAGCCGGTCAGTTCGGCTTCTGCCTTGCCCCCTATCTGCCAAAGGTAGCTCTTGTCAGCCGTCACGACTGGGAAGAACCGCCCATCAGCGGCACAAAGGGCAGCGGAACGGTATTTTTCAGCCATTGCAATCTAGGCTGTGTGTTCTGTCAGAATTTTCAGATCAGTCAGGATGGCTACGGGCAGGAAATTTCTGTGGAACGTCTGGCTGAGATTTTTCTGGAACAACAGGCACGGGGCTATCATAACGTGAATCTGGTTTCGGCGGCACAATTCATTCCCCAAGTGGTAAAGGCTCTGGAAATAGCAAAAGCACAGGGACTGAAGATCCCCGTGGTCTATAATTCCAACGGTTATGAATCCATCGAAGGTCTTCGTATGCTGGAAGGGCTGGTGGATGTCTATCTGCCCGATTTCAAATACTGGAACAACGATCTGGGTCTGGAATATTCCCATTGCCCTCATTACAGAGAAACGGCGGCGGCAGCCATTCTGGAAATGCACCGACAAGTAGGCGAGGATATTCTGGATGAAAACGGGCTGATGCAAAAGGGCATCATCCTGCGCCATCTGGTATTGCCCGGACAATATAAAGACAGTTTTCTGGTGCTGGACTGGGTGCGGGAAAATTTAGGCGAAGATACCTTTGTTTCCCTGATGAGCCAGTATACCCCCATGCACAGAGCAAAGGAATACAAGGCACTTTCCAGAAAACTCACCACCTTTGAATATGACAAAGTGGTAGACCATTTTTTCAAAATTGGTCTGAAAAACGGTTTTATGCAGAAACGTTCCTCGGCAACCAGTGAGTATACGCCCCATTTTGATCTTTCGGGCGTAGCGGAAGGGCTCACTGCCGAGCGTTATATAAAAAGAGAGGAGAAAAAATTATGATCAAAAAAGAAAGAGTCGTTACTGTTGAAGGCCTGAGAGACGGCAAAGGCAGCGTAGAAATCCACCACATTCTGGAAGGGGCAGAACTGATGGGTCACGGCACCATGTTTGCCCGCGTTATCGTAAAACCCCACAGTTCCATCGGCTGGCACCAGCATGTAGGTAATACAGAACCCTACTACATCCTGAAGGGCGTTGGTACTTTCGTGGATAACGACGGTTCCAAAACAGAAGTTTACCCCGGCGATGTATGCACCATCGAAGTGGGTCAGTGGCACTCCATGGAAAACAACACAGATGAAGATATGGAAATGATCGCTTTCGTAATGAACGACGGTCTGAAATAAGCCATACATAAAAATAAGGCGGACATATTGTCCGCCTTTTCTTATTTTACAAATTTAATTTCTTCTGCAAATACAGTCAGGTAAGCCAGTTTA
>NZ_JBGVHV010000195.1:0-8737 GCF_045122575.1 Anaerotignum sp.
ACGATGAATGCATAAGCAGGTGCCAGTGTGAATTTGTTTCTGCCATCGCCTGTTGCTTCTTTGATGGATTCCTGAGGACCCCAGATCCAACCAACGAAGAATGTTGTCAGGAATGCGCCCAGAGGCAGCAGCAGTCTGTCAGTCAGGTATTCCAGGAAGTCGCCGAAGATAGGGTACTGCAGACCTTCTTTGGAGATCCAGATACCTTTGATGTTCATGTAAACCTGAGACAGTACGTACAGGATACCAACGATTTCCATGATAACGCAGCAGCCGATAAGTGCTGTTTTTCTCTGCATACCTTTTTCTTCTGTCAGGAATGCTACGCAGCCTTCCAGAATGGAGGTAGAGGATGTGATCGCTGCAAAGAACAGCAGGAAGTAGAAGATCATACCGATGAACTGACCGCCGGGAATTGCCATAAATACACCGGCCAGTGTAGCGAAACCGAACGCACCGCCCATACCGGGAGCGATACCTGTAGCGAATACAGCGGGGATGATCATGAAGCCTGCGAACAGAGCTACCAAAGTATCCAGAGTACATACGATTGCTGTGTTGGAAACCAGGTTATCTTCTCTGGACAGGTAGGAAGCGTATGTGATCATAACACCCATACCAAGAGACAGGGAGAAGAATGCCTGACCCAGAGCTGTCAGGATAGCTGTACCGTTGATTGTAGAGAAGTCTACGTTCAGCATGTATTTCAGACCTTCGTCTGCGCCGGGCAGAGTACAGGATCTGATCATCAGACCAACCAGCATTACGAACAGAACGGGCATCAGGATGGTAGACATTTTTTCGATACCAGCTGTACCGTGGCTGATGATCCATGCTGTCAGTACCATGAATACGAAGCCCCAGCCCAGAGCACCGATAGGAAGGCCGTTTGCACCCAGCATACCCAGGAAGTAAGCCATGGGGTCAGCCCATACTGTCTGTACATCTGTGATGTAAGCTACGATGTAGTACATCGCCCAGCCGCCTACCTGACAGTAGTAACATACGATGATGAAACCTGTCAGAACGCCCAGACCGCCGATCCAAGCGAACTTGGAGTTCAGTTCTCTCAGAGCACCAACTGCGCCTTTGTGTGTTTTACGGCCGATAGTAAATTCAGCCATCATTACGGATGTACCTACGATTGCTACGATCAGCAGGTAGATGATCAGGAAAGCACCGCCGCCGCAAGCGTAAGCTTTGCCGGGGAATTTCCAGATGTTACCCAGACCTACAGCAGAACCAGCTGCAGACAGGATAAAGCCAAGCTTGGAGCTAAACTCAACACGATTTTCAGTTGTAGACATATGTATTCCTCCTTTACAAATGAAAAATCATTTTTTGGAAAACATTTGTTTCCCGGACCGTGTGTAAATCAAGAGGATCATACAACAATTTAGTAAAACGAAAAATGATAGCCTTCTTTTTCAGCGGGGCATCCTGTCCCTCCCGTAGGGTTTATCGAACCTGCAGCAGGATATTTTATCCCAAAAAGAAGAATTTGTATGATACTCCAATAATTTACAAAATGATCTAAATTCAGCATAACTGAAATGCCTGTAAATATCTATAAAAAAGATGTTAAGATTCTGGATTGTTTCCCTTAACACAGGACATTTTTCACAAAAAGGCTGTACGAAATCCATAAAATAGGGTAAGAAAAAAGCGGGTTTTGTGAAAAATTGACAAGAAAGAAGGGCAGAAAGAAATGCCGAAGGCGAAAGCTTTCGGCATTTTTTTATAATTTTTTATAATAAAACCAAAAATATATTTCATTCGGAGAAACTATCGGAAAGACGGATGCTCAGGAAATCGCCATGCCGAATACCATGCCTGCAACGATGATGGCACCGATGGCAATAGGGTCGATAAATTTTACGATCATCCGATAGGCGGGGGCTAATGTGAATTTATATTTGCCATTGGAGGTGGCTTCTTCGATGGAGTTTTCGGGACCCCAGATCCAGCCTACGAACAGAGTCGTGAAGAATGCGCCCAGAGGCAGCAGCAGTCTGTCTGTCAGATATTCCAGGAAATCACCGAAAATCGGGAACTGGAGCCCTTCTCTGGAGATCCAGATGCCTTTCAGGTTCATATAGGCCTGAGAGAGGGTGTAAAGCACGCCGATGATGTAGAGAACAACGCAAAGACCCAGGATGGTCGTCTTTCTTTCTGTACCTTTTTCTTCCACCAGAAAGGCTGTCACGCCCTCCAGAATGGAGGTGGAAGAGGTGATGGCGGCGAAGAATAGCAGGAAGTAGAACAGCACGCCGATGAACTGACCGCCGGGAATGGCCATAAACACGCCTGCCAGTGTAGCGAACCCAAATGCGCCGCCCATACCGGGGGCGATGCCTGTAGCGAATACTGCAGGGATGATCATGAAGCCTGCAAACAGGGCGACCAGCGTATCCAGCGTACATACGATTGCTGTATTGGTAATCAGGTTATCTTCGCTGTTCAGATAAGAGGCGTATGTCATCATAACGCCCATACCAAGAGACAGAGAGAAGAATGCCTGCCCCAGAGCTGTCAGAATGGCTGTGCCGTTGATAGCAGAAAAGTCTACATGCAGCATATAGTCCAGACCGACATCTGCACCGGGCAGCGTGCAGGAGCGGATCATCAGACCGATCAGAAGCACAAACAGAACAGGCATCAGCAGGGTGGACATTTTTTCGATGCCGGCAGTGCCGTGTACAATGATAAAAGCCGTTAATGCCAGAAAAACCAGACCCCAGATCAGAGCAGCCAGAGGGAATCCGTTTGCGCCCAGCATATTCAGGAAGTAGGCCATAGGATCGGCCCAAATGGTGCTGACATCAGTCAAATAAGCAGCAATGTAATACATGGCCCAACCGCCCACCTGACAATAGTAACACAGAATGATAAAGCCTGTCAGAACGCCCAGACCGCCGATCCAGGCAAATTTTCTGTTCAGTTCCCGCAGAGCGCCGACCGCATTTTTGTGAGTTTTGCGGCCGATGGTGAATTCTGCCAGCATGACTGTGGTACCCACTACGGCAACGATGAGCAGATAAACGATCAGGAAAGCGCCGCCGCCGCAGGCATAAGCTTTGCCGGGGAATTTCCAGATGTTACCCAGACCGACGGCAGAACCGGCTGCAGACAGGATAAAACCGATCTTGGAGCCGAATTCAGCACGATTTTCAGTTGTAGACATAGTATTCCTCCTTTACAAAAAAACGTAAGATTTGAAAACAGTTTTGTTTTCAGGATGATTGCTTTTCCGGAAATGCATAAAAAGGGATGAGAGCCTTCTTTCCAAAGATATGCAGCAGGGAGCAGCATCTTGCGTTTTTTGCAAAAGAAAAAGGTCGGAGGGGGAGCCTCCGACCAGAAAGTCGCATTTATTATGCAATTTCGTTATGCCTGATCCTCTGATTAGGAAATGGACATACCGAATACCATACCTGCAACGATGATAGCACCGATAGCGATAGGGTCGATGAATTTAACGATGAATTTGTAAGCGCCAGCCAGAGCAAATTTGTTTCTGCCGTTACCTGTAGCTTCGTCTACGGAGTTCTGAGGACCCCAGATCCAACCTACGAAGAATGTTGTGAAGAATGCACCCAGAGGCAGCAGCAGTCTGTCTGTCAGGTATTCCAGGAAGTCGCCGAAGCCGGGGTATTCGATACCTGCTTTGGAGATCCAAACACCTTTCAGAGGCATGTAAACCTGAGACAGCAGGTACAGCAGACCAACGATTTCCATAACGATACAGCAGATAACCAGTGCTCTCTTTCTTTCCCAGCCTTTTTCTTCTGTCAGGAATGCAACAGTACCTTCCAGGATGGAAGTAGAGGATGTTACAGCTGCGAAGAACAGCAGGAAGTAGAACAGCATACCGATGAACTGACCACCGGGGATAGCCATGAATACGCCAGCCAGTGTTGCGAAACCGAACGCACCACCCATACCGGGAGCGATACCTGTAGCGAATACAGCGGGGATGATCATGAAGCCTGCGAACAGAGCTACCAGAGTATCCAGTACGCAAACGATACCAGTGTTGGAAACCAGGTTATCTTCGCTGGACAGGTAGGAAGCGTATGTGATCATAACGCCCATACCCAGAGACAGAGAGAAGAATGCCTGACCCAGAGCTGTCAGGATAGCTGTTGTGTTGATTGTGGACCAGTCAACATGCAGCATGTAAGCGATACCTTCGTTTGCGCCGGGCAGTGTGCAGGAACGGATCATCAGACCGATCAGCAGAACGAACAGAACGGGCATCAGGATTTTGGACATTTTTTCGATACCAGCTGTACCATGGCTGATGATGAATGCTGTCAGCAGCATGAAGATCAGACCCCAAACGATAGCACCTACAGGCAGACCGTTTGCACCCAGCATACCCAGGAAGTAAGCCATGGGATCAGCCCATACTGTCTGTACGTCTGTGATGTAAGCTGCTACGTAGTACATAGCCCAGCCACCAACCTGACAGTAGTAACATACGATGATGAAACCTGTCAGAACGCCCAGACCACCGATCCATGCGAATTTTTCATTCAGCATTCTCAGGGCACCTACAGAGCCTCTGTGTGTTTTACGACCGATTGTGAATTCAGCCATCATTACGGATGCACCTACTACTGCTACGATGATCAGGTAGATGATCAGGAATGCGCCGCCGCCACATGCGTAAGCTTTGCCGGGGAATTTCCAGATGTTACCCAGACCTACTGCGGAACCCGCTGCGGACAGGATAAAACCTAAGGTGGAACCAAACTCGGCACGATTTTCAGTTGCGTTAGACATATGTATTCCTCCTTACATAAGAAAAAATAGATGATAGCGTGGAATGAAACTCATTCCAATGTTATCCTTTGACGAAAAATGTTTCGTCAGATGAAAATTTTCGTCTATATCAATTCCCTCCCTCATGCCTTGATGCATAATCATGTATATCAAGACAGAAATTGACATAGCCATTAAATTCAAGACCATTTTACACCATATATTTCATAATTTCAATAAAAAAGTGAAAAAATTAACCATTTTTTTGTTCATAGTTGTGTACTAAATTTAGTACAATAAATCAAAAAGGTGGAAAAATGACTGGAAATATATGGAAAAAGCTGGGCTAATTTATAAGGATTTTTTGAAAAATCTGGCAAAAAAATAAGGAAATGTATAAATATATACTGTATACAATTTGAAAAAATGCAAAAAAAGTCGGGAAAAATTTCCCGACGTGAAACTTGTTGGTATTTGATTTTAAGGGTTTTTATCGTCGAAAAGCTTGTAATATTGCCAGTTTTTCAAGGTTTTTACCATTTCCATCTGCTCTGCGGAGATGTATTCCGTATAATTTCCTGCAGAATCTACATAAATGTTCTTCGCACAGACAGGAAGTTGTCTGAGAAGCTCGTAATTATAGCTGTGCAGAGGAGATTCATATTCGGGGACAAACAGTTCCAGAATCGCCGTGCCGAGGAACTGAGAGCTCATCAGACCGTCTGCAGGCAGTTCCAGTTCGGCGGCAGATGTTCGGATATCGCCGCACAGGTTTTTGGCACTGTCATTCTGCCAGATGAAATAAGGGGTTTCATATACGGCCAGCTGTTCCGCAGGGGTGCCGTTGGCATCGATGGGATAATCCAGCAGGTCGAAAAATTCCATACCGTTGGAGAAACCGGGCAGATGGTCGCCAAAGTAAACCAGAACAATGGGTTCTTCGGAATGTTCGGCATAGGCTTTCAGTCGGCCGATCTGTTCGTCGGCATCGATGATGCCTGCGAAATACTGGGTCAGCAGATCTGTCTGGTTTTCATCCAGAGAAACATCGGTGGAGAAGTTGGGGGGCAGTGTGCCGTAGTGCTTTTCATAGGGACCGTGGTTCTGGATGGTCACAGTGAAGGAGAACAGCGGGCTGTCTTTTTCCTGGATGTGGGTATCCAGTGTGTCGATGATCTTATCCATGGTCACCACTTCGTTGATATAGCCGCCGTAGCCCTGGGTTTCCAGATCAAAGGAATCTTCCAGGAAATAGCAGGTTTCGAAGCCCAGATCGGGATAAACGTTCTGGCGGTTGTAGAACCATGCGTAACCGGGGTGGATGGACTGGGTTTCATACCCCAGCTTGCTGAGCTGACGGGGCATGCCGTCGAAATCGCCGTGGATAAAGTTATAGGAAGGCAGTGGATTATCCAGATAGCGGGTAGCACAGCCGGTCAGTACGTCATATTCCGTATTGGAAGTGCCGCCGCCGAAGTTTGGCACGACAATGTGACCGCTGTAGGCGTTTTCGCTGTTGGCGATGGCCTTGAAGTTCTGCAGGGGATCGCGGTAGCCGCTGAAATCCAGATGTTCATTTTCGCTCATATTGGAAAAGGCTTCTCCCATGATCATGATGATGTGGGGATATTCCTTTTCTTCGGGGGCGTTCCACTGTGTTTCTTCCAGATTGGCAAAGTACGTTGCATCATAGCCTTCGGGGGCTGTCATTTTTGTGATGTTATACTGATGCAGGAAGGAATAGATCATCCCTTTGGTGTTGTACTGATTTACCTGAAAATAGGGGTTGTCTACGGTAGGGTAAGCGTCATAACGGGTTTTGTCAGCATAGATGAACTGGTTGGCACCGAAGGCGCAGGCGATGACCAGCACCAGCCCGATGACACGGGGGATCGGAGACACTACAGTTTTTTTGGACTTTATGAAGCTGAGGACAAGCAGTGCTGCAAAGGCCAGCAGCATCAGCCCGATCAGGACAAGCTGATAGGCAGGAAAGGTTTTCAGGATGGCAACGGTTTCCTTTACCAGAGTCAGATCTGTGGGGAGCAGAGGTTCCTGGCGCATGATGACTTTCACACGGTCAACCACGGCGAAGAATAGGAACAGCACGGCTGTACCGCTGACAGAAAAGAACAGCTTTCTTGTGAGGAAGAACAGCAGTAAAATCAGCAGCAGAACAGGCAGGATGTTCCAGAGCAGCATGGTCGGTGCCTGCAGGATGCGCCAGCCGACCCGCAGGATCTGGCTGGTGGTGATCAGATAGGTGCTCCCTGTCAGAAAGACAGACCAGAAGAGAATGACCAGAGCGATGCCCGTGGGTTTGTTTAAGAATTGTTTCAGCCTATATAATAAAGAAGTTTTTGATGTATCAGATGTGGACATGAGGCGGCCTCCTTTGAGATTTATCTTTACAGATACGGATTATACGGGAATTTCAGCGGATTGTAAAGGAAGGCGAAGGATGGAGCAATGCATTTTTCGGAAATTTATTTCCTTTTTTATGTCTGCAGATGATGTATAATGAAAGAAAGAAGCGAAAATCTTGATGAAATCATCAAAAAAACGGGGAATATGGCGATTCCTGTATTGTAAGAAGCTGTTCGTTTTGGTATAATAATCATTTGTAAAAATGCAAATAACTCTATATAGAGGGAGAATACAGGTTATGGGTGAAAAAAGAGAATACAGAAGACGCCGCAGACCCTCCGATGAGATGGATATGGAGCTGCGACAGCGTCAGGTGCGCCGCAGACAGACCCGCGTGCCATATCCGGAAGAACAGCGAAGAGTCGTCAGAAATGAGCAGACATATATCGACCCCAGAAGGGTAACTCAGGGCAGAAGAATGTCCAGACGAAAGGCAGAGCAGAAAAAGAGACGGCGCAGATCCGTCCTTCTGGTCATCGGGCTGATCCTGATCCTTGTGGGTGCCTATGCGGCGGCAAAGATCTGGGTGAAGATGGATATGTGGCAGGGCAAGGCAGAAAAGTCTGATTTTGTGGTTTCCGCATCCGAACAGGAAAAGATCAAGGACGTGATCAATGTGGCGGTGCTGGGGACGGATGAAGATGGGTTCCGCGCCGATGTCAATATGCTGGTCAGCTTCAATACCACCACAAAGGAATTGCACATGATTTCCATTCCCCGAGACAGCAAAGTCGTTCTGACGGATGAAATGATCCGCCATCTGAATCAGGAGGGGGCATATATCCCGCAGCAGAACGGGGTATATGGTCAGTGCAAACTGACAGAGCTCCATGCCTATGCAGGGGAAGGCAACAGATGTGCTTTTTCTGTGGCAATGATGGAAGAAATTCTGGGTGTCAGCGTGGATTACTACATTAAATTTGACCTGACAGCCTTCAAGAAAGTCGTGGATGCCGTAGGCGGCGTTGATTTCTATGTGCCGATGAATATGTACTGGGATATGACAGATACCGGCGGCCCTCTGATCAATCTGAGAGAAGGTATGCAGCATCTGGACGGCGAAAAGGCAGAACAGCTGGTTCGTTTCCGTGACGGCTATGTACAGAAAGACCTGAAACGTATTGAAGTACAGCAGGAATTCATCATGGCGCTGATCGAAAAGGTGTGCAGTTCTGAAACACTGCTGAACAAACTGGATGATCTGGTGGAAGTTGTTCTGGATTGCACAGAAAGTGATATCACGGTGACAGAAGCGCTGAAATATGTAAAATATGTGAAAGATCTGGATCCTGCAAAAATCACCAGTGATACCGTTCCTTATCTGGGCGATCCCGGGAAATATGTAGAATTGGATGAAGAAGGTATCAAGGAACTGATCGACTGGCGGATCCATGGGATAGAACCTGTGGCGGCAGCGGATGATGCAGATTTGACGAATGAGTGAGGGATTCCATGAGCAGAAGAAGAAATCCGAAGAGAAGAAAACCATTCAACCCCATCAAAACATTTTTTAAGATCGTGATCACGATGGTAATGGCCTTTG
>NZ_JBGVHV010000196.1:0-7549 GCF_045122575.1 Anaerotignum sp.
TAAAGACGGCGGCACACTGTATGCAACAAGAGATATTACTGCAGCACTGTACCGCAAGAAAACATATAACTTCGATAAATGCGTATATCTGACAGCGTTGGATCAGAACCTGCACTTTGCACAGTGGTTCGAAGTCATCCACAAAATGGGCTACGACTGGTATAAAGATCTGATCCACGTTCCCTTCGGTCTGGTTTCTCTGGACAGCGGTAAGCTTTCCACAAGAAGAGGCCATGTCGTTTTGATGGAAGACCTGCTGAATCAGGCTTGCGCAGAAACAAAGAGAATCATTGAAGAAAAGAACCCCGATCTGGAAAATAAAGAAGAAATCGCAAAACAGGTAGGTATCGGCGCTGTGATCTTTAATGATCTGTATAACTCCAGAATCAAAGACGTTGTTTTCAGCTGGGAAAGAATGCTGAACTTTGACGGCGAAACAGGCCCTTATGTACAGTATACACACGCGCGTGCATGCTCCATCCTGCGCAGAGCCGGTGAACTGAATTTCGATGGTACTGATTTTGCAGCACTGTCCGATGAAGCATCTCTGGATGTATGTAAACTGCTGGAAGCATTCCCCGATAAGATCAAAGATGCAGCAGCAAAACTGGAACCTTCCATTGTAACAAGACATCTGGTTGCCATCGCTCAGGCGTTCAATAAGTTCTACCATGATAACCCCATCCTGAGCAGCGAGGCAGAAGTGAGACAGGCACGTCTGGCCGTTGTTTTTGGCGTACAGACAGTGCTGAAAGAAGGTCTGCGTCTGCTGGGTATCAACGCTCCTGAACAGATGTAAGGAAAGCGTAGCTTTACGAATGGCATGCTTTCATTTCCGAACACCTTGTGAACACTATTATTTGAAAGAAGGCGTATTTTTGTATGAAAAAGTTAAAATTGATCTACAATCCTTTTTCAGGCAATAAAAGCTTTAAATTTGACTTGGACGTTTGTATCGGTATTTTTCAGGAAGGGGGCTATGAGGTACATCCCTTCCGCACCCTGCATCCCGGGGATATCGATGAACATATTGCTACCATGGATCCCAATTATGATGTGATCGTGGCTTCCGGCGGTGACGGCACAGTCAATATTGTCATCAATGCCATGATGCGCAGAGGGCTGCATATTCCTGTGGGGATCATCCCTTCCGGCACAGCTAACGACTTTGCGACTTATCTGGGCTTCAAAAGCGGGAATGTAGAGGATGTCTGCCAGACCATCGTTTCCACAGAACCGGTTCCTATCGACCTGGGTCTGGTCAATGATGATATTTTCTTCATTAACGTGGTGGCCGGCGGCTATTTCACCAACGTTTCTCAGACTGTAGATAAAGATCTGAAAAATGCGCTGGGCAGTCTTTCTTATTACCTGAAAGGGGTAGAGCAGCTGCCTCAGTTCAGAAAGATCCCTTACCGCATCACCACCAGCAAAGAGGTCATCGAAGAAGATCTGTATTTTTACATGATCCTCAATTCTGCCGGCACAGGCGGGTTTACAAACCTTTCCCCCGGGGCACTGGTTACGGATGGGGAGTTTGAGTTTGTAGCGGTAAAAGGGCGCCCTCTGTATGAAATGACACCTACGGTGGTAAAATTGCTGACAGGGGAACATATCCATGATAAAAATATTCTGTATCTGAAGGATACTTATTTTAAAGTAGAATGTCTGGATGATACTTTTAATATCAAGGAAACAACGGTGGATGGCGAAATGGGTCCCGATATGCCTTTTGAAATGCGCGTTATCCCCAGAGCTATTCCTGTTTTCGGTAAATTCGATCAGGTTGCAGAAAAAGCAGAAAATCCTCTGCTGGCTCTGTTCAAAAATGCCGGATTGCCTACAAAATTGTAAACACAAGAGAGTATCGTTCCGATACTCTCTTTTTTATGGTTTCACGTGAAACATTAAAAATTAAAAAAATTAAAGCAATGTTTCACGTGAAACATTGCATTTTTGTTTACCATATTATATTATATATAAAGAAGAAAACGTAAGGAAAGGCGGTAAAAAAATGAGCAAAGTAAGGATCATTGCGGTGACAAACCAGAAGGGTGGCGTAGGCAAAACGACCACTGCCATTAATCTTTCCGCCTGCCTTGCAGCAGCGGGAAAGAAAGTGCTTGCCGTGGATGCAGACCAGCAGGGTAATACCACCAGTGGTCTGGGTCTGGACAAAAACAGCATGCCCGATACCATTTATAACGTGTTTTTAGGAGAAAAAACCATTGAGGAAGTGAAACAGCCTACCTGTGTGGAAGGGCTGGAAGTGATCCCTGCCAACATCAACCTGACAGGGGCAGAGATCGAGCTGATCGGCAACGACCGCAGAGAATACATCCTCCGAGAAGCACTGGAAGAAGTGAAGGATACCTATGATTTCATCGTCATCGACTGTCCTCCTTCTTTGAATATGATTACCGTGAATGCCCTTGTGGCGGCGGATACGGTTCTGGTTCCCATCCAGTGCGAATATTTTGCTTTGGAAGGGCTGGAACAGCTGTTACATACGGTCAATCTGGTGAAAAAACGTCTGAATCCTGCACTGGAGATCGAAGGGATCGTATTTACCATGTATGATGCCAGAACGAATCTTTCTTTGCAGGTAGTGGAGGAAGTGAAACGCTCTCTGGGTCAGAATGTATATCGTACCATCATTCCCAGAAATGTACGCCTTGGGGAATCCCCCAGCCATGGTCTGCCCATCCATCTTTATGACCCCAAATCCAAAGGGGCAGAGGCTTATCAGCTGTTGGCGGAAGAAGTCATGGAAAAGGAGTGGAACTGATATGGCAGTAAAGAAAAAAGGTCTGGGTGCCAAGGGTCTTGGCATCAACGCTCTCATCAACACGGAAATGGAAGATATGAAAGCTTCCAAGCCTGTGGAAAAAAAGAAAACGGAAGAGGCTGTGCTGGAAGTGGAACTGGATCTGATCGAGCCAAACAGAAAACAGCCCAGAAAATATTTTGATGAAGCTGCGCTGGAAGAACTGGCTGCTTCTCTGAAGACCTATGGTATGATCCAGCCCATCGTTGTGAAGAAAAACGGGGAATATTATGAGATCATCGCAGGGGAACGCCGCTGGAGAGCAGCAAAGATCGCCGGTCTGGTGAAAGTTCCAGTGGTCATCAAAAAATGGGAAGAAGGAGAAGCCTTTGAAGCCGCGCTGGTGGAAAACCTGCAGAGAGAAGACCTGAACCCCATGGAAGAAGCGGAAAGCTATCAGAGACTGCAGGAGGAATTTGGTCTCAGTCAGGAAAAGATTGCAGAAAAGGTAGGCAAAAGCCGTTCTGCCATCACAAACAGCCTGCGTCTCTTGCAGTTAGACCCCAGAGTCCGCAATTTTGTAGTGGAAAATAAACTGACAGGGGGACATGCCCGCACACTGCTGCCTGTGATCAATGGGGACGAGCAGTTTGAACTGGCAGAATATATCATTGAAGAAGGTCTGAGTGTGCGTGCCGTGGAAGCTTTGGTGAAAGCCCATCTGGAAAAGGCGGAAAAACCCGCTGAAACAGAGGAAACTTTGTCTAAGGCTGACGAAAGAGAATATCGCGCCATCGAAGATGACCTGAAATCTCTTTTCTCCACAAAGGTAAAACTGAAACCTCTGGGAAAAAGAAATAAAGGTAAAATTGAAATTGAGTATTATTCTGATGAAGATCTGGAACGTCTGCTGGCGCTCCTGAAAAGATAAGGATTGATATAGAATGACATGGATCGAAAATAATGCGGCCTACCTGCTGATTGGACTTGCCGTGGCAGTGGTAGTGCTTTTCATCCTCTGCATCGTGCTGTTCGTCAAGTTCAGCGGGCAGAAAAAGAAATATGATTATTTTATGGGGGCAAACAGAAGACCCTCTCATAATCTGGAAATGAAGATCGAGGAATATTTTGAAACCTCCAAACGGATCGAAGAAAAATATTCCAAATTGCTGGATATGGTCACAGATATGGATAAGACGGATAAAACCAAGATACAGAAAGTGGGGCTGATCCGTTATAACCCCTTTGACGAAATGGGCGGCAACCTCTGTTTCGCGCTGGCTCTGCTGGATGGCTATGATAACGGCGTGGTTCTGAACGGGATCCATAGCCGTACCGGTTCCTTTACCTATGCGAAACCCATTGAAATGGGCGTCAGCACCTACATGCTTTCCGAAGAAGAAATCAAGGCTGTGGAAATGGCGAAAAATCAGGCTTATGAACCTGAACATGAAAAAGTTGTCAAGGTTCGCTTCAAGCCTACCTTCAAACGCAAAGATAAGGATACAGCTATGGAAGACCAGATCACACTGGATCAGGTGGAAATGGTGGAAGTGGATGAAGCAGAAGAAAAGAGACCTGCCAGAACTTCTATCGGCGATGTAACACAGGCGGAAAAAGAACTGATCCTGCAGGAAGAAACGCTGGCAGGCAAAATCGCCGCGGCGGAACTGATCCTGCAGCAGAGAGAAGAAGCCAGAAAAGCTTTGGAAAGTGAAGAAGAGACAGCAAAACCTGTGGAACAGAAGGAACGTACTCTGGAAGAGGAGATCTGTGAAGAAGAACCGATCTTCATGGAACCTGTTTTCATGGAATATCCCAAAGAGGAGGAAGAAAACGAAGAAGAATAAGAAAAAAAGGGGGAGCGCGGCAGCTGGAAAAAGACTGCCGGAGGCCCTCTTTTTTTATCAGAAAAACTGTGGAAAAGTGGAGAAGTTATCCACATTTTGTGGATAACTAAAGGTGTGATGTGTGGAAAAGGATGAGTTCTCCACAATATCAACATGGTTATCCACAGAAATTGTGGAAAAATTTATGTAAACAAAGGAGGACGAAATGGGCTATAAAATGGTATTTTCCGACATGGATGGCACATTATTATGGAAAGGGGTACGCCTTTCTGTGGAAAACTTCGAGGCGATTCAGAGAACTGTGGATAAGGGTGTGGACTTTGTGATCTGCACCGGCCGCGGTGTTTTTGGGGTGGAGCCCTATCTGAAAGAACTGGGGATGATCGGGAAAAAAGGATATGTGATCTGTCAGAATGGTGCGGCGGTTTATGACCTGCGGGATATGTCTCTGGTCATCAAGAAAAGTTTTTCTCCGACCATGGTTCAGCCTGTGGCGGATTTTGCCCGTTCTCTGGGGTCTGTGGCAATGTTTTATTATGACGACCGCAATTTCATGTGTGAAAAACTTTCTGCAGAAGTGGCGGAATATTGCCAGACCATGAAAACAAAACCCCGAGTGATCGATGATCCCATGGATTATGAAGGGGAACTGACCAAGTGCCTGTTCAGCGGCCCCAGAGAAAAACTGGAGCAGATCAAGAAATTTGCAAAAGATTTTCTGGGGGAAACTGTCAATCTCTTCTATTCCAGCGAGACTTATCTGGAACTGGTCATCAGCGGTGTGGATAAGGGATCTGCGCTGGAGGAAACGGCAGGAAAAGCAGGCGTGGCGCTGGAAGAAACCATTGCCATTGGCGACAGCGATAATGACCTGCCCATGATTTTGAAGGCGGGGCTGGGTGTTGCCATGAAAAACGGCGAGGAACATGTGAAGGCAGCCGCAGACTATGTTACAGAAAAAACTGCAGAAGAACATGGTGTGGCAGAAGTGCTGGAAAAATTCATACGATAAAGAAAAAGAGTCTGAAAGGCTCTTTTTTAGCGGAAAGGTTCGGAAAACAGTGCGGGTTTTCTGAATGGAATCCACAAAGCGAGCTTTGCTTGCTTGAGGAGAACAGGGCGTCGCCCGAAGGGTTCGCATCTGTTCATACAAAAAAAGCTCCACTGGAAATCCTGATTTCCAGTGAAGCGAAGCGTTTTTTTGGGGAGTCACGGTACTAGGGGAGATACCGTGACGATGGGGTGCGCGCGCCACCCCGGGGCATATTGTGGTACAAGGAAAAGGGGTTTCTTGTACAATATTAGTATATCATATAGATTGTCATTGATTAAATTGTTTATAATTAAAATAAGATTAGAAAAAACAAAAATATATGAAAAAATCGAATGATCGGTGGGACAAAACTGCCCCATCTTTCGGGAAAATGGGGGTTGAAATTTCAGTCTGATGTGTTATAATATAGCAATCAAGTCAAAATAGCGTTGGCGAAAGCCTGAAGGAAAGCTAAGTTTTTGAAAACTCCTCCAGAGAGTCGGTGGTTGGTGCAAACCGATGGAGAAAAGAAAATGTTCCACTTTCCAAGCGGCCGATGAAAATCGGAAGGGTAAGCCCTTTATAGCTGTTCAAGAGGTCTGCATTTCTTTTGCAGGCAATCTGGGTGGCAACGCGGGAATATACTCTCGTCCCTGTACAATTACCGGGGCGAGATTTTTTTGTACAAAAAATCTTCGACCCAAAGAAATTCACGTATTTTTAAGGAGGTCTTGAAATGTTAGACATCAAATTTGTAAGAGAAAACCCTGAAGTGGTAAAAGAAAACATCCGCAAAAAATTCCAGGATCAGAAACTGCCTCTGGTAGACGAAGTTCTGGAACTGGATAAAGAAAACAGAGCCATCAAACAGGAAGTAGAAGCACTGCGTGCACAGAGAAATAAACTGTCCAAAATGATCGGCGGCCTGATGGCAAAAGGCGAAAAAGAAGAAGCTGAAAAAGTAAAAGCTGAAATCGCTGCTGACGCTGCAAGAACAGAAGAACTGACAGCAAAAGAAAAAGAAGTAGAAGAAAGAATCAAAGTGATCATGATGACAATTCCCAACATCATCGATCCTACTGTTCCCATTGGTAAAGACGACAGCGAAAACGTGGAAAACGAAAAATTTGGCGAACCAGTTGTTCCTGATTTCGAAATCCCTTACCACACAGACATTATGGAATCCTTCGACGGTATCGATCTGGATTCTGCAAGAAAAGTAGCTGGTAACGGCTTCTACTACTTGATGGGCGATATCGCTCGTCTGCACTCTGCAGTACTGACATACGCTAGAGACTTCATGATCGACAGAGGTTTCAAATATTGCATCCCTCCTTTCATGATTCGTTCCAACGTAGTAACAGGCGTAATGAGCTTTACTGAAATGGAAAACATGATGTACAAAATCGAAGGCGAAGACCTGTATCTGATCGGTACATCCGAACACTCCATGATCGGTAAATTCATCGATACACAGAACAAAGCAGAAGACCTGCCTCAGGCTCTGACTTCCTACAGCCCTTGCTTCCGTAAAGAAAAAGGCGCTCACGGTATCGAAGAAAGAGGCGTTTACAGAATCCACCAGTTCGAAAAACAGGAAATGATCGTTGTATGTAACCCCGAAGAAGCACCCATGTGGTACGATAAACTGTGGCAGAACACAGTAGACCTGTTCCGTTCCATGGATATTCCCGTAAGAACACTGGAATGCTGCTCCGGCGACCTGGCTGACCTGAAAGTAAAATCCTGCGACGTTGAAGCATGGTCTCCCAGACAGAAAAAATACTTCGAAGTTGGTTCCTGCTCCAACCTGGGCGATGCACAGGCAAGAAGACTGGGTATCCGTGTTCAGAACGCAGAAGGCAAAAAATACTTCGCTTATACTCTGAACAACACAGT
>NZ_JBGVHV010000197.1:0-2646 GCF_045122575.1 Anaerotignum sp.
CTATGCGGCGAAGCGGGCTACAGCGGAGGATATTGCCCAGCTGGAATATTACTATGAAAAAATGAAAGAACATCGTCATGATGTAAACCAGTTTGTAGATTACGATGCAATGTTTCATATGAAGGTGGCAAATGCTACCCACAATAAGCTGCTGATCAGCACCATGATGGCGTCCAAGGATAGCTTTGAAAACGGCATTCGTCTGGCAATGAGAGAATCTCTGGTGCAGAATCCCAGAGTTATCGACGTGACCATTGAATTGCATGGGAAAATCATCGAATCCATCAAAAATGGGGATTTCCAGACGGCATATACGGCGATGCGGGAACATATCAGCTATGTGAATTTGACGGTAAAATATGGTTAATCAAAAAGACCCGAATTTCGGGTCTTTTTTAGTTACTGCACAGGATTTTTGCATGCCCCTTCCCTCGGTGGTTCTCGTTGGGAAAGGGGAAACATTCGTTTCTACATTCCCACCGAGAAGCCACCTGCGCGGGGCAAAAAAGAACGGCTCGTCATAAGCCGCTCAAAATCATTTTATTTTTTATCTGTTAGTCCCAAAATATAATCAGTGCTGACCTGATAATATTCAGCCAGTTTGATAACTGCCCAAACAGGAATTTCATAGATTCCTGTTTCATACCTGCGGTAAACTTCTCTTTGACAATTCAATACTTCTGCAATCTGATATTGTTTCAAATCATTATCTTCTCTTAATGCTCTGATTCGTTCGTTATATTTCATGTATATCACCAATTTTATGATGCCACAAAATTTAAAACTTTACTGCATTTCAGAGTTATAAACTCTATTTTTATTTAGTAATATCATATTTATGCTTGCAACAATATTGTAGCATTTCTGCCAAACCTTCTTTCCTTTTGATATTCTAGAAAAAAGGAGGAGTTAATATGGAAGAATTACATAAATATCTTCGTAAATTAGAAAGGATGACACATGAATTAGATTGTATCAGTGGATTGGTATATATTCTAAAAGATGCTTTGTGGAAAAATGAAGACGCACTAAATGTTCAATATTCCATGGCATCTTTTTATATCAGTGAACGATTGATTGAATTCGAAAAAAACTTGGATGAATTATTAGAACATTTATTTGATTCCTACCGAGATATATCACAATAGGTATGCCAAAACAACAGACCAGCAAGCCTTGCCCGACGGGGCTGCTTTATACTGCCCGAAAGGGCTTGTGGGGAGGGAATATCTAAAGGGAACATTGTTCCCTTTAGAACTCTTGTGGGGGGCTGGGACCCATGAGTAGGGTTCCTATAGCGGCTTGCCGCCTAGGAGCGAAGCGACCATTGGCTTTTTGTTACTTTTTGTGCGCAAAAAGTAAGGTGGTGGATTTCGTTTTGCCAATGCACTTCTTAGAGGGGGCGAGCAGAAAGATTATCCAACCGCCATTTTCGCCCGACTGGGCGCAATTTGAAACACATGGATTTTCGAGAACTTCAATTTCGAGCCTTGCACTTCTCTTGCAATTCAGAACCTTTCAATTTCTTGATTTTCTGCGGTTTTTATGCTATATTAAGTAGAGTATGTCCAATTTTCAGTTGGTACTTTTTGGAGGTAAAAATATGGATTTTAAAATAGAAATTGCAAAACTGCTGGCGGCAGCAGCAGAAATCTCTGTAGAAGATGCGGCGGCAGCAGTGGAAATTCCCGCGAAAAAGGAAATGGGTGACTTTGCTTACCCCTGTTTCCGTCTGGCAAAAGTATTCCGCAAGGCTCCCCCTATGATCGCTGCGGAACTGATCGAAAAAATCGAAAAACCTGATTTTATCGCAAAAATGGAAGTGGTTGGCGCTTATATCAACTTCTTCCTGAATAAAGGTGTTTATGCGGAACAGGTTCTGTCCGCAGTTCTGGAACAGAAAGAAAACTACGGCAAAAGCGACATGGGCGCAGGCAAAACAGTTGTCATCGATTATTCCTCTCCGAATATCGCAAAACCTTTCCACGTTGGTCACCTGCGTTCCACAGTAATTGGTAACGCTCTGTACAAGATTCACGAAGAACTGGGCTACAATGTAGAAGGCGTCAACCATCTGGGCGACTGGGGCACACAGTTTGGTAAGCTGATCGTGGCTTACAAAAACTGGGGCAGCAAGGAAGCCGTAGAAAAAGACGGTATTCAGGAACTGATGCGTATTTATGTTAAGTTCCACGATGAAGCAGAAGCGCATCCCGAACTGAATATGGATGATGAAGCACGTCTGTGGTTCGTAAAAATGCAGAACGGTGAAGAAGAAGCACTGGCTCTGTGGAAATGGTTCTATGATGTTTCCATCAAAGAATTCGAACGCGTATATAAAATGCTGGGTGTAACCTTCGACTCCTACGCCGGCGAATCCTTCTATAACGACAAAATGGATGCCGTTGTGGAAGAACTGAAAGCGAAAGAACTGCTGAAAGAATCCGAAGGTGCGATGATCGTTGATCTGGAAGACAAAAACATGCCTCCCTGCCTGATCATCCGTAAAGACGGCGGCACACTGTATGCAACAAGAGATATTACTGCAGCACTGTACCGCAAGAAAACATATAACTTCGATAAATGCGTATATCTGACAGCGTTGGATCAGAACCTGCACTTTGCACAGTGGTTCGAAGTCATCCA